>NZ_JAPEOR010000001.1:643187-964780 GCF_026341125.1 Streptomyces sp. NBC_01142 | reverse complement strand
GTCGCCCGGCTTGACCCCCGCCTTGGCACCGGGACCGTTCGGGCTGACCGAAGGGGAGCCGTCCTTGCCCTTGTCGCCGACACGGGCGCCGTCGCCCGTGTACTTCATGTCGAGGCTGACACCGATCACCGGGTGGGTGGCCTTACCGGTGTTGATCAGTTCCTCGGCGACGCGCCTGCCCTGGTTGATGGGGATGGCGAAACCGAGCCCGATGGAACCGGCCTGGCCGCCTTCGGGACCCGCACCGCTGTCCGCGGCCCGGATGGCGCTGTTGATGCCGATGACGTGGGCCTTGGTATCCACCAGCGGGCCACCGGAGTTGCCGGGGTTTATCGGGGCGTCGGTCTGCAGCGCGTCCACATAGCTGATGTCGCTGCCGTCGCCCTTCTCACCGCCCGCGGTGATGGGGCGCTCCTTGGCGCTGATGATTCCGGACGTCACGGTGTTCTGGAGGTCGAAGGGCGCGCCGATGGCGACCACCGGGTCGCCGACCTGGACGTTGTCGGAGTTGCCCAGGGGCAGCGGCTTGAGGCCGGAGACACCGGTGACCTTGACGACGGCGAGGTCGTAGCCGCTGTCCTTGCCGACGAGCTTCGCCTTGGCGGTCTCACCGCCGCTGAAGGTGACCGAGATGTCGCCGGAGGCGCCGGCCGGGTCGACGACATGGTTGTTGGTGAGGATGTGGCCCTGCTCGTCGAGGACGAAGCCGGTGCCGGTGCCCTGTTCGCCGCCGCCGCTGACATGGAGGGTGACGACGCTCGGCAGGGCGCTCGCGGCGATACCGGCGACGCTGTCGGGCGCGCGGCCGCCGTTGTCCCGGTCGGCCTGCGGGAGTTCGATCTGTGTGATGCCGCCGTTGCGTTCGATGTACGCGCCGATACCGCCGCCGATGCCGCCCGCGACGAGCGCGAGGAGAAGTCCCCCGACCAGCAGCGAGCCGCGTCGGCTCTTCTTCTTGACGGGCTCACCCTGATGGGTCAGCGGCTGCTGACCGGGGGCGCTCCAGGGGTCGTACTGCAGCCAGAGCGAGGGAAGCGGCTGCGGGCGGTCCTGGGGCTGAGGGTGAGGCTGGGGGTGAGGCTGCGGCTGGGAGTGGGGGTGAGGCTGCGGCTGGGGCTGGGGGTGAGGCTGGGGCTGGGGGTGAGGCTGGGGCTGGGGCGGCGGGGCGTACCCGCCACCGGTGCCCATCGCGATGCCGGTCCCTGCGACCGCACCGGAGCCGTGAGGCCCGTTCGGCCCGTGCCCGTTCTGCCCGTTCGGTGCGGGGTACTGCGGCGGTATCGGCGTGCCCTGCGCCGGGGTCGGCACCGGACGTTGCACGGGAGGTGCCGGTGCCCAGGGGCCGGGACCGCCGTACGGAGGAGTGCCGTACGGATCGGGCTCGTGCAGCGGCTTCGGCCGGCCCGGTCCCGGTGCGGGCTGCTCGGGCGGCGCCGGTTCGGCGACCGGCTCCGTGGCAGGCGCTGCTACCGGCACTGCTGCCGGCGCTGCGGTCTGGGGCACCGGAACCGGGGACTGCACCGGGGGCAGCTCAGTCGTCACTTCGGTCTCCTGCGGCACCGACGCCTCGGGCTCGGGGTGAGTCGCACGTCCCGCACTGGGCCGGCTCCACCACTTCGCCTTCGGCCCGGTGGGCTTCCCGTCGTCCATGCTCTCCCCGCAAACTCCGGCCATTGCAGCACCCCCGTGGGGAACCCTTCAGAGGATTCAACCAGGTTTGCGAATGCCCGCGCAGGCTCGCGTTCAGCGCCGGGACGACAGTGGCAGAGCGGACTGCGTGGGCGCGGAGAGATGCGTGGGGGCAGGGGTGGCCGCCGGGGTGGGTCCCGGGGCCGTGGCGAGCTGGAAGGCCGAGCCCGTGGGACGTATCAACGGCGGAAGGGAGGAAGAGGAATTGGTCAGAAATGAGGCGGGAAAGGGGTGGTTCAGTGGCTGCGCCGGGCCGGGCACGCCGGGTGCCGTGGCGACGACGGGCCGGTTCTCGGACCTGGCCGGGCCACTGCCCCCGCCACGTCGGCGGTCGGCCTCCGTGCTCCTGGTGGCGTTCACTCCCGCGGCGTTGTTCGCACCGGTGGTGCCCGTGGTCGGGGTCGCGGCCCGCACAGGTGTGACGTTGTTCCCCGCGCCCTCGCCCCTGGCATTGGTCTCGGCCGCCCCGCTCAGCGGCAGCGCGCCGCCCAGAGCGATCGCGGCGAACGACACCGCGCTCGCGGCCGCGAAGGCGAACCTCCGGCCGCGCCACGGCGAGCGCTCGGCGTCCGCGCGGCCCACGTCGTGGATGCGGAAGCCGCCGCCGGAGCCGCCGGGCAGAAAGGTCGCGTGCGCGCCCGCGGGAACGTAGCCGAAGGTCTCGGACCCCGGGCCACGTCTGTCTTCGCGTGCGCGTCCCGCGGAGGGGTTCAGCGCTCCGAAGACCCCGTCGGCGAGGCGGCCCCCGTCAAAGGGTCCCCCCCGGCCGTCGTCGTCACCTCCGGGCGGACCGGCAGGCAGTCCCTGGAGCCGCGCGAGCAGCCCTTCGGAGGGCGGCGGCGGGGCGGTGTGCGCGAAGACGTTCTTCAGCCGGCGCTGGGCGTCGGCCTCGGCCTTGCACTTGGGACAGGTCGCCAGATGCGCCAGTACCCGGTCCCGGGCGTCGTGTTTGAGCTCACCGTCGACAAGCGCGGCAAGCCGGTCCCCCAAATGCTGCTCCGCGGGGGTCGGACCTGTGCCACTCACGCCGCCCCGCCCTCCCCTGCCAGGCCGATCGCACCCGCCAGCGTGCGCTGCTCCGCACGGGCCTCCGGGGAACGGTGCTGCAGTGCCTTGCGCAGATGGGAGCGGCCGCGGTGGATACGGCTGCGGACAGTGCCCAGCTTGACGCCGAGCGTCGCGGCGATCTCCTCGTACGAGAGCCCCTCGATGTCACAGAGCACCACGGCAGCGCGGAACTCGGGCGCGAGGGTGTCCAGCGCCTGCTGGACATCGGCGTCGAAGTGGGTGTCGTTGAAGACCTGCTGCGGGGACGGCTCACGGCTGGGCAGCCGCTCGGCCGCGTCGTCGCCGAGCGCGTCGAAGCGGATCCGCTGCTTACGGCGGACCATGTCCAGGAAGAGATTGGTGGTGATCCGGTGCAGCCAGCCCTCGAAGGTGCCGGGCGTGTACGTCGACAACGAGCGGAACACCCGGACGAAGACCTCCTGGGTGAGGTCCTCGGCATCGTGCTGGTTGCCCGTCAGACGGTAGGCGAGACGGTAGACCCGACCGCTGTGCGTGCTGACGATGTCCTCCCAGGTGGGAGGGGTCCACGCCTGCGATTCCGCATCCGATGCGAACGTCGCGGTTGCTGCGGATTCGGTCGAGCGGGAACGGTCAGCAATGTAGGTCACGGATCTCGGCTCACCCACCGACCTGAGAAAGCGCCTCAGCGCTCCTCCCCGATCCGCAGGTGCAGCCGCACCTCCCCTGTCGGCTCTGGTGGTGTCCAGCGGAGCCCCTACCATAGCCACCTCGCCCGTTAGCTCCGGATAAGAATCTTTACGCGAATTTGGGTGCTGCTTCCGGCCCTGATTCATGCGCTTCCCCCTGTCTCTCCATAACGCCTGGTCCCATCTGCGGGTTCCCGGTGCAGCGGATACAGTCAACGTCGCGCCAACTACGGGGACAGGAGAGCGTCATTACCGCCAACCGGCAGACGAGCTGGGCGTTCGCCGACGCCTTTGTCGCCGAGGACGAGGCACTGCGCTGGGCCCGTGACCGGGCCCAGGAGTCAGGGCTCCCCTCGGTGTCACCAGGCACCGGCGCAGCGCTGCGCCTGCTGGCTGCGGCGGCTGACGCGAAAGCGGTGGCCGAAATTGGCACCGGGACGGGTGTCTCGGGGATCTACCTGCTGCACGGTATGCGGCCCGACGGCGTCCTGACCACAGTGGACCCGGAGCCCGACCGGCAGCAGTTCGCCCGGGAGGCCTTCCGCACGGCCGGCTTCGCCGCGAACCGGGCGCGTTTCATCCCCGGCCGGGCTCTCGAGGTACTGCCGCGGCTGGCGGACGGCGGATACGACCTCGTCTTCTGCGACGGGGACCCCATGGAGTCCCTGGACTATCTCGCTGAATCGTTGCGCCTGCTGCGACCGGGCGGTCTGGTCTGCTTCGAAGGCGTCTTCGCGGACGGCCGCACGGTCGACTCGGCGGCCCAGCCGGCGGAGGTCCTGCGGGTGCGTGAGCTGCTGCGGGCCGTTCGGGAGAGCCAGGAGCTGATGTCGTCACTGCTGCCGGTGGGCGACGGGCTGCTCTGCGCGGTACGACGCGGCTGACAGAGTCCGCCGAGGGGCGCTGCGCGCCGTTCGCGGAGGTACGGACCGGCCGGTCCCGCGCGGGCCGTCCCTGATCCTGCCGCCGCTGCTTCGATCCCGTCGGCCCCCGGATCCAGGCGCCCCATGATCCGCCTCACGACTGATCCGCCACGCGCTCACGACTGTCCGCCCCACGCTGCATCTGCCCCACGACACAGCGCTGCCCCGGCACCATCAGTGCCGGGGCAGCGAAGAGTGTGGGCGCTTCCGCGTCAGCCGACGACCTTCTTCAGAGCGTCGCCGAGGGCATCGGCTTCGTCCGGAGTCAGCTCGACCACAAGCCGACCGCCGCCTTCGAGCGGAACGCGCATGACGATGCCCCGCCCCTCCTTGGTCACCTCGAGCGGGCCGTCGCCCGTTCGCGGCTTCATGGCCGCCATGCTCGTTCCCCTTCCTGAAACCAGCTCATCGCAGCCGACAACCCAGGTGTCACCGGCATCGAACACATTGCTTCCAGGTCATTATCCCGCATGGCGGGACCCGATGACCAACATCAGTCGGCATCGCTTGCGCAACGCGCTCTCTCAAAACCACTCAATTCGGCGATCCGCCTGCGATACTTCGCCGCCGCGCGCGGGCCAGCGGCCGAAGATTGTTAGACGCAGGTCACATGTTCGCCCCCGGCGATCTCCGCCATGCTGGGCCTGAACACCACCGTTTGAGCCGTAAAGGGGACCTGCCATGGCCGACTCCGTGCTGTACGAGGTGAGCGACGGACTCGCGACGATCACGATCAACCGGCCCGAGGCCATGAACGCGATGAACACCGAGGCCAAAGTCGCCCTCCGCGACGCGGCACGGACGGCCGCCGCCGACACCGCCGTACGGGCCGTACTGCTCACCGCGTCCGGGCGCGCCTTCTGCGTGGGCCAGGACCTCAAGGAGCACATCGGTTCGCTCGTCGCCGACCGCGAGGCGGGCACCACCAACACGATGAACACGGTGCAGGACCACTACAACCCCATCGTGCGGGCCCTCACCGAGATGCCGAAGCCGGTCGTGGCCGGCGTGAACGGTGTGGCGGCGGGCGCGGGCCTCGGCTTCGCCCTCGCCGCGGACTACCGGGTCGTCGCGGACACCGCCACGTTCACGACCGCTTTCGCCGGTGTCGCGCTGACCGCCGACTCCGGGGTTTCGTGGACGCTCCCCCGGCTGATCGGCCAGAGCCGCGCCGCCGATCTGCTGCTCTTCCCGCGCTCTTTCTCCGCGCAGGAGGCGTACGAACTGGGCATCGCGAACAAGCTGGTGCCCGCCGACGACCTGGCCGCCGAGGCCGCCGCCGTGGCCCGCGCCCTGGCCGGGGGTCCGACCGTCGCGTACGCGGCGCTCAAGGAGTCCCTGGCGTACGGCGCCGACCACTCGCTCGGCGAGGCGCTCGAGAAGGAGGAGGAACTCCAGGCGAGGGCGGGCGCGTCGGAGGATCACGCGATCGCGGTCCAGGCGTTCATCGCCAAGGAGAAGCCGAAGTACCTCGGTCGCTAGGGGTCGGTGAGCGGGGTCTCTGGCGATGGGGGCATCCCCCGTGCCAGGGGCCGCGGGGGAGGCGGGACTTCCGCAACACGCGCTAATACTGCAACGGTCTTTGCTCTGATGGTTTGTTGGCTTCTGGTGGTGTGTGGCCGCGTCGTTTGTAGTGGCTGATGCGGGCTTGGTGTTGTCGTCTGCGGCGCCAGTGTGACCAGTGCAGGACGTGGTCGGTGCTTGGGCGGGGTCGAGTGAGGCGGGTGATCAGGCGTCTGAGTTCGGGGAGGGTCAGGGGTATGAGCTGGGAGGATCCGTTTCTGCTTTCCCGGTGTCGAGTTCACGGGCCCGCAGGACGGTGAGGCAGGCGTGTGCGGCCATGGCCAGGGTGATGTGGCGGTGCCAGCCGTCGTAGCGGCGGACCTGGTAGTCGTCCAGGCCGCACTCCTGCTTCGCGGTCTGGAAGCACTCCTCGACCGCCCACCGGCTGCCCGCGATGCGGATCAGCTCGTCGAGTGTGGTGTCGGCCGGGCAGTAGGCGATGTAGTAGGAGATCTCCTCGGGCCGGCGGACACTTCGGCGGGCGATCACCCAGTGACGACGGTCCTCGCGGTGCCAGGGACGGACCTCGACCCTCGCCCAGTCGTAGACCCTCGGGCCGTGGGCGCCGTTGCCGCAGGAACGGCGCTTCCACTTCTGCCGGGACAGCCCGGGAAACAGATCGTGAACGGGGTGGTCCATGGCCCAGCGGGTGACGACGGTGTCATGCCGGGTGGTGGCCATCACGTGGAAGACATCCGCCCGCTCCAGCTCAGAACGCCAGCCCTTGGAGAAGCCGTAGGCGGCGTCGGCGGTCACCCACCGGAACGGGATCCGGTCCGTGATCGCCCGGCGGACCATGGCCTTGGCCATCACCACTTTCGTCTCGAAGGCGACCGTGTCGTCGATGCCCGCGGCCCGGCACCGGTCGCGGTCATCGGTCCATGAGGTGGGCAGATAGAGGCGGCGGTCGATCAATGTGCGGCCGCGTCCGCCGGCATAGGCGAGGAAGACCCCGATCTGGGAGTTCTCCGTCCGGCCGGCGGTTCCGGAGTATTGGCGCTGGACCCCGGCCGAGCGGATGCCCTTCTTCAGGAACCCGGTGTCGTCCACGATCAGCACCGCATCCGGATCGCCGAGGTGCTCGACGACGTAGTCCCGCACGTCGTCCAGGACTTCGTCCGCGCTCCAGTCGATCCGGTTCAGCAGCCGGTGGATCCGGTCCGGGCCGCCATGCCCGGCCTCCTCGGCAAGCGTCCAGCCGTTCTTCCGCTCCAGCGGAGCTATCAGCCCCCGCATATAGGCGAGAGCCGACTCCCGCGGCTCCGACCTGGAGAAACGGTGCACGAACCGCTCGTGCAAGGCCTTCAGTTCACCGGCCCACGACCGGGCATCAGCAAGTTCCCCACCCATGACCTGATAAACGACCGACCTGCCCAACCGTCACGGCAAGCACCGTTGCAGTACTAACCCCGAGCGCCGGCTCCGCGCACGACACAGTCGCTCAAGTGGTCGTCGACGAGTCCGCACGCCTGCATCAGGGCGTACGCCGTCGTCGGCCCGATGAAGCGCAGGCCGCGCTTCTTGAGTGCCTTCGCGAGTGCTGTCGATTCGTCCGTGACGGCGGGGACGTCGGCGATGGTGCGCGGGGCCGCTCGCGTCGCCGGGTCGGGGGCGTACGACCAGATCAGCGTGTCCAGCTCGCCGGCGGGCCAGTCGGCGAGCACACGGGCGTTGGCGAGGGTCGCCTCGACCTTGGCGCGGTTGCGGATGATCCCGGCGTCGGCGAGGAGTCGCTCCTCGTCTGCGTCCGTGAACGCGGCCACGGACGTGATCTTGAACCCGTCGAAGGCGCTGCGGAAGCCCTCACGCCGCCGCAGAATCGTGATCCAGGACAGACCGGACTGGAACGCCTCCAGGCACAGACGTTCGAAGAGAGCGTCGTCGCCGTGGACCGGGCGGCCCCACTCCTGGTCGTGGTACGCGACGTAGTCCTCGGCCGACAGCCCCCAGGGGCAGCGCAGCCGGCCGTCGGGCCCGGGTACGGCGCCGCCGGTCACTGGCGGGGCTCCTCGCCGGGCTTGGTGAACAGATCGGGTCTGCCCACGGCGGTGGCCTGCGCGCCGGCCAGTGCCGACTCCAGCTCGGCGATACGGGCGTCCCGCTCGGCGAGCTCCGCGCCGAGGCGGCCCAGCACATCGTCCACGTCCGCCATCCGGTAGCCGCGGACGACGACCGGCAGCCGCACCGCCTCGACATCCGCGCGGCCGACCGGGCGGTCGGCCGGCAGCGGGTCCACCAGCTGCTCGGGCGACACCTCCGGCAGGGCCGCGCTGTCGCCGCCGCCGACCACGGCGAGGGTGACCGCGGCGACGACCACGACCATCGCGATCAGCAAGAACAAGAACACGAGCGAGCCTCTCCCCGAGCGGAAACTGTCCGGTGCTGATCGTGCCACGCGAGTCCGACAGTTAGGGTCGCAGGCGAACGACCAGAGGAGGAAACAGCGGATGCTGCGGCTGGGACGGCGCGAGTTCGACGCGCATGAGCCGGTGATCATGGCGATCGTGAACCGGACGCCCGACTCCTTCTACGACCAGGGCGCGACCTTCCGCGACGAGCCCGCGCTCGCCCGCGTCGAGGAGGCGGTGTCGGAGGGCGCTGCCATCATCGACATCGGTGGGGTGAAGGCCGGTCCCGGCGAGGAGGTGACCGCCGAGGAGGAGGCGCGGCGCACGGTCGGCTTCGTGGCCGAGGTCCGCCGACGGCATCCGGACGTGGTGATCAGCGTCGACACCTGGCGGCACGATGTGGGCGAGGCGGTCTGCGAGGCGGGCGCCGACGTGCTCAACGACGCGTGGGGCGGGGTGGACCCGAAGCTGGCGGAGGTCGCCGCGCGGTACGGGGCGGGTCTGGTGTGCACGCACGCGGGCGGCACGGAGCCGCGGACCCGGCCGCACCGGGTCGCGTACGACGACGTGGTGGCGGACATCCTCCGTGTCACGCTCTCGCTGGCCGAGCGGGCGGTGGACCTGGGCGTCCGGCGGGACGGGATCATGATCGACCCGGGCCACGACTTCGGGAAGAACACCCGGCACAGCCTCGAAGCGACGCGCAGGCTCGGGGAGCTGACGGAGACGGGCTGGCCGGTGCTGGTCTCCCTGTCGAACAAGGACTTCGTCGGCGAGACCCTCGACAGACCGGTGAAGGAGCGTGTGATCGGCACGCTGGCGACGACGGCGGTGTCGGCGTGGCTGGGAGCGCAGGTCTACCGCGTCCACGAGGTGGCGGAGACGAGGCAGGTGCTGGACATGGTGGCCTCGATCGCGGGCCACCGCGCCCCGGCGGTGGCCCGCAGGGGCCTGGCGTAGTCCGGAGGCCCGCGGCGGGCTTGTTCCCGTGACCGGGGCTCCGCCCCGGACCGCGCTCCTCAAACGCCGGAGGGGCCGAATTCCAGCCCGTCCGGCGATCGAGGACACACTCGAAGGGCGGGAGCCCCGTCCCGCTACCTGCCCGTCTCCTTCGTCACCATCGCCACCGCCTCCTCCACGTCGTCCGTGACATGGAAGAGCAGCAGATCCCTCTCCGACGCCTTGCCCTGCGCCACCACCGTGTTGCGCAGCCAGTCGACCAGGCCGCTCCAGTACTCCGTACCGAACAGCACGATCGGGAAGCGCGTGACCTTGCGCGTCTGGACCAGGGTCAGCGCCTCGAACAGCTCGTCCAGTGTGCCGAGGCCGCCCGGCAGGACCACAAAGCCCTGCGCGTACTTCACGAACATTGTCTTGCGGACGAAGAAGTAGCGGAAGTTCACGCCGATGTCGACGTGCGGGTTGAGGCCCTGCTCGAAGGGGAGCTCGATGCCGAGACCCACCGAGATGCCCTTGGCCTCCCGCGCCCCCCTGTTCGCGGCCTCCATCGCGCCCGGACCGCCGCCCGTGATCACCGCGAAGCCGGCGTCGACGAGTGCCCTGCCGATCCGTACACCCGCGTCGTACTCCGCGGTTCCGGCGGCCGTACGGGCGGAGCCGAAGACGCTGATGGCGCTCGGCAGTTCGGCGAGCGCGCCGAAGCCTTCCACGAACTCCGACTGGATGCGCATGACCCTCCAGGGGTCCGTGTGCACCCACTCGGAGTCGCCCTCGGTGTCCAGCAGCCGCTGGTCGGTGGTGCCGGGTTTCACCTGATCCCTTCGGCGCAGCACCGGTCCCAGTCGCTGCTCCTCCAGCGCCCGCAATCCCTCGGGGTTGCCCATGACCTGCTCCCTCCGCCGAACAACATCGTTGCTTTGAGTCAGGGTAGGGCTGCGAACGTGACGACATGCGAAATCGGGGTGGTCAGGCAGTGAGCCAGTCGTGGAGCCGCTTCTCGCAGTGGCTGATCTTCTCGACCGCGACCTGCTCGTCCCGCTTGTGGGCGAAGAGCGCGTCGCCGGGTCCGTAGTTGACCGCGGGCACGCCGAGCGCGCTGAAGCGTGAGACGTCCGTCCAGCCGAATTTGGGCTGCGCGGTGCCGCCGACGGCCTCCATGAACGCGGCGGCGGCCGGGTGCGAGAGGCCGGGCAGTGCGCCGCCGGTGTGGTCGTCGACGATGAACTCGGCAACCCCGCAGTCCGCGAAGATCTCGCGGACATGGGCCTCGGCCTCGGCCATGCTCCGGTCGGGCGCGTAGCGGTAGTTGACCACCACGGTGCAGGCGTCGGGGATGACGTTGTTGGCGACGCCCGCCTCGATCCGTACGGCGTTGAGCCCCTCGCGGTACTCCAGCCCGTCGATGACCGGCCGGCGCGGTTCGTACGCGGCGAGACGGGCCAGGATCGGCGCGGCGGCGTGAATGGCGTTGGATCCCATCCAGCTGCGCGCGGAGTGTGCCCGCTCCCCCTCGGTACGGAGGAAGACCCGGAGCGTGCCCTGGCAGCCGCCCTCGACCTGGGCGTCGGACGGCTCCAGCAGGACCGCGAAGTCACCGTCCAGCCAGTCGGGATGGGCTTCGGCCACATGACCGAGACCGTTGAGGTGTGCGGCGACCTCTTCGTTGTCGTAGAAAACGAACGTGAGGTCGCGGTTGGGCTCGGGGACGGTCGCCGCGATCCGCAGCTGTACCGCGACGCCCGATTTCATGTCGCTCGTGCCGCAGCCCCACAGCACGCCGTTCTCGTCCAGCCGGGACGGAACGTTGTCGGCGATCGGAACGGTGTCGATGTGCCCGGCCAGCACCACCCGCTCGGTGCGTCCCAGGCCGGTCCGGGCCACGATGTTGTTGCCGTGCCGGTCGACGGTGAGGTGCGGCAGGGTGCGCAGTGCCTGCTCGATGGCGTCGGCCAGGGGCTTCTCCTCGCCGCTGACCGAGCGGAAGTCGACCAGGCGGGCGGTGAGCGCCGGGGCATCAAGAGTGAGGTCAAGCACGGTTTCGGGCATGGCTCCGACCTTAACGCGGGCTCCAGTACGGTGGGCAGCGTGTCCGAGACCGCCTCCCCCGTCCGGCGCGGCCGTCGCTTGCGTACCGCGGTCGCGTTCGCCGTTCTGCTGGCACTCATCGGCTATGTGGTGGTGCAGTACGTCACCGGTGGCGACGCCCCGCGCTGCACGGTGCGTGCGGCCGGGGGCGAGGACGGTGACGAGGGTCCGACGTACGAGTTCAGCGCCGAGCAGGCCGCCAACGCCGCGACGATCTCCGCGGTCGGCACCACCCGCGGTATGCCGGAGCGCGCGGTCACCATCGCGCTCGCGACCGCCCTCCAGGAGTCCGGTCTGCGCAATATCGGCCACGGCGACCGGGACTCGCTGGGCCTCTTCCAGCAGCGCCCCTCGAAGGGGTGGGGGACCCAGAAGGAGATCCTCGACCCGGTCTACGCCTCCGGGAAGTTCTACGAGTATCTCGCCGAGGTCCCCGGGTACTCGCGGCTGCCGCTGACCGTCGCGGCGCAGCGCGTGCAGCGCAGTGGTTTCCCGCAGGCGTACGCGAAGCACGAACCGAACGCCACCCTGCTGGCCGCGGCCCTCACCGGCCGGGCGTCGGCGACCCTGACCTGCGAGTCGCGCGAGGGCGGGACAGCGGGCGACCCGGCGAAGGTGCGGGCCGAACTGGTGCGGGCCTTCGGTCCCGGGGTGCTGCCGAAGGGCGGAGCGGGGAGCCGGGCAGGGGCTCCTGGTCCGCGCGAGCTGTCCGTGCCGGTGCGGACGACCCTCGGGACGGCAGCCGGGGCGGACGGCGGGACGACCGACCGGACGGACGGCGGGACGAGCGACCGGACGAGCGACCGGACGAGCTACCGGGCGGACATCGGGACTGGCGCCGGGACGGCTCGCGGCGGGGCGTCCCGGCGGGGCTGGGAGCTGGCGCACTGGGCGGTCGCGCGGGCAGAGGACCTGCGCATCGAGCAGGTCTCGTTCGGGGGCCGCGTGTGGAGCGCGAAGGAGTCCGGAAAGGGCTGGCGGCCGACTCGCGCCGCGACCGGCTCAGGGCCGACCGAAGTACGAATTCGTATCGCACAGTAATCCGGGACCTCCCTCGAACGAGGCACTCCGGGCATATCCGGACGGCCTATCCGGAGGAGATTCGCACCAGCGCGGACGGACCCTCAAATCCCTTACGAGTAAAGGGAAGTGACGGTTCGGCAGCCCATGGCGCAATGGAATGTTTGCCCGTCTTTATCCAGAGCTGATAATGCGACGTATTACCAACTCTTTACCTTGCGTCACCGCAACCTCTCCTCCCCTTCGAGCGGTTGTCATGACGTCCGGACGCCGGACAGGCACCATTCCAAACGCCCTTCTCGTCCCAAGGAGCATCATGTCCCTCCCCCTGACCCGTCGGATCGCCCGTGCCGCGCTGCTGATCGCGGCGGGAGCAGCCCCCGTGGTCGGTGCGGCCGGCTCCGCAAGCGCCGTGGACCTTCAAGGGGCCTCCCCGCTGGGCGCCGTGGCCGCCCCCGACACGGACGGCCTCACCAGCACCCTCGTCGGCGCTTCCGGCAAGGCCGCCAACACCGGCGGCGACACGGTCAAGAAGGCCGGGAAGTCCGTCGGCAAGGCGGGCAAGACGACGACCCCCGTCGCGCAGAAGGCCACCGGTGACGCGACGGGCAACGCGGGCGCGGTCCTCGGCGGCGCGACCCAGACGGTCGGCGGCGGCAACCTGCCCACCGGTGAAGTCCCCGGTGGCGACCTCACCGCAGGACTGGCGAACTCGCCGCTCGGCTAGTCCGCACGGATACGACAGATACACGGAAGGGCCCCGGGAGCACGAACTCCCGGGGCCCTTCTGCGCGTTGTTCAGCCGAGCCGCTTGACCGCGGCGTCCACGCGCTCGTCGGTCGCGGTGAACGCCACCCGTACGAAACGCTCGCCCGCCGGTCCGTAGAAGTCGCCGGGCGCGACCAGGATGCCCAGTTCGGCCAGGTGCGCCACGGTGTCCCAGCAGGGCTCGTCGCGCGTCGCCCACAGATAGAGGCTGGCCTCGCTGTGCTCGATCCGGAAGCCGTGCGCCTCGAGCGCCGAGCGCAGCGCGGCACGCCGGGCCGCGTACCGCGCCCGCTGCTCCGCGACATGCGCGTCGTCGCCGAGCGCCGCGACAGCGGCGGCCTGCACAGGGGACGGTGTCATTATCCCGCCGTGCTTGCGGATCTGGAGCAGCTCGCCCAGCACGGCCGCGTCGC
The DNA here is from genome assembly GCF_026341125.1 of Streptomyces sp. NBC_01142. Classification (NCBI taxonomy): domain Bacteria; kingdom Bacillati; phylum Actinomycetota; class Actinomycetes; order Kitasatosporales; family Streptomycetaceae; genus Streptomyces; species Streptomyces sp. NBC_01142. The sequence goes on along the minus strand of NZ_JAPEOR010000001.1, from coordinate 951,296 downwards.
CGGCGATGAACGCGGCGCGGTAGCCGGCCAGGTTGGAGCGCTTGGAGAGCGAGTGGACGGCGACGATGCCCTCGTACGTGCCGCCGCAGACATCCGGGTGCAGGACCGAGACCGGCTCCGCCTCCCAGCCCAGCTCCAGATAGCACTCGTCGCTGAAGATCAGTACGCCGTGCTCGCGCGCCCACGCGACGATTCGGATCAGCTCGTCCTTGGCCAGCACCCGGCCGGTCGGGTTGGAGGGCGAGTTGAGCCAGAGCAGTTTGAGGTTCGTGGGGTCGAGCTCGGTCGGGTCGTCGTAGACCACGGCCTCCGCACGGGCGAGCCGCGCGCCGACCTCGTACGTCGGATAGGCGAGTCGGGGGTAGGCGACCTCGTCGCCGGGGCCGAGGCCCAACTGCGTCGGCAGCCAGGCGACCAGCTCCTTGGAGCCGACCACCGGGAGGACGTTCGTGTGTGCGACCGAGAGCGCACCGAGCCTGCGCTCGACCCATCCGGTGAGCGCGTCCCGCAGCGCGGCCGTCCCCCACACCGTCGGATAGCCCGGCGAGTCGGCAGCCTCGACGAGGGCCTTCTGGATCAGCTCGGGGACGGGGTCCACGGGCGTACCGACGGAGAGGTCCACGATGCCGTCCGGGTGGGCCGCGGCCGTCGCCTTGTACGGCTCGAGCTTGTCCCAGGGGAAGACGGGAAGGCGCGAAGAGACTGCGGGCACAGGGCTTCTCTTTCTCGTGCGGATCTCGTGCGTATCTCGTACTGGTGACGTCAAACGGGTGACGTCAAACGGGTGACGTCAAACGCCTCGGTCCCGTACGGACGACGAACCGTACGGGACCGGGGACGACGCGCTGCGGACCGCGTACGCCTACTGGTTCTGCGGCGGCAGTGCGGCGATGAAGGGGTGGTCGCGCTCGATCAGGCCGAGCTTGGAGGCACCACCGGGCGAGCCGAGCTCGTCGAAGAACTCGACGTTCGCCTTGTAGTAGTCCTTCCACTCTTCCGGCGTGTCGTCCTCGTAGAAGATCGCCTCGACCGGGCAGACCGGCTCACAAGCCCCGCAGTCGACGCATTCGTCCGGGTGGATGTACAAGGACCGGGAGCCCTCGTAGATGCAGTCGACGGGGCACTCCTCGATGCACGCCTTGTCCTTGACGTCGACACAAGGCTGCGCGATGACGTAGGTCACGCTGTCGTTCCTCCTCGGTAGGGCTGGCATTGCGCGGGAGCGCGGCGTCGTCGATGCCCGCCCCTAGTATCTCCGTTCTTGGGGACGATCCGAACAGGAGGGGCGCACAGACCTGTGGAATTCACTGCGGGCGGACGGCTCGAGGTCCGTATTACACCCACTGACGTGGGTAAACGCGTGTCAGTGAGGTGCTTGACCGACCCTGGAGCGGGCGCCGAGAAGTTCACCGACACGGTCGGTGTTCTCACATCATGGGACGCGGGTGTGCTCGTGATCACACGCCGGACCGGAAACAGTGTCCGCATCCCGGAATCGTCCCTGGTCGCGGGCAAGGTGGTGCCGCCCGCCCCGGCCCGGCGGCGGGGCCCCGCGGCGGATTTCGAGGAGCTGGCGAGGGTCACGGCGCGCGCCTGGCGGCCGGTGGAGAGCGAGCGGCTCGGCGACTGGGAGCTGCGGGCGTCGTCCGGGTTCACGCGGCGCGCCAACTCGGTGCTGCCACTCGGTGACCCGGGGCTACCTCTCGACGAGGCGCTGGCCCGGGTGCGTGCGTGGTACGGGGAGCGGGAGCTGCCCGCGTACATACAGACCGCGACCGGGGCGGCGGGGACGCAGGAGGAGCTGTGCGCTCAGCTGGAGGCGCGCGGGTGGCACCGCGAGGTCTCCGCGGAGGTGTTGACCGGCGGCCTGGCCCCGGTCGGCGACCTGGACGCGGACGTCTCCCCGGTCCGGCTCACACGGTCCGTCGACGATGCGTGGCTGCGGCGCTACCAGCGGTTCACTGCGCCGGGCCCCCATGTACGCCAGGTGCTGGGCAGCGGTCCCTCGGTGTGGTTCGCATCCGTACCCGCAGGCGTCGGCAGTCCGCCGACGGCGATCGGGCGCTGTGTGGTCGACGGCCGCTGGGCGGGCTTCATGGCGGTGGAGGTGGATCCCGCGCACCGGCGCCAGGGCCTGGCGACGACGGTGATGACCGCACTGGCGCGGCGCGCGCTGGAGGAGGGCGCGTCGGCGGCGTGGCTCCAGGTGGAGTCGGACAACGACGGGGCACGCGCACTGTACGAGGGGATGGGTTTTGCGACCCATCACCGCTATCACTACTTCCGATCTGCGTAGGCGGGTACGAATCGCACATGCACGACGAATCCCCTGAGGACTCCCTCGGCGAGTCGCCCGGCACACGGCAGCGGTTCGCCGAGGAGGCCCGCTCGGAGCGGCCGGACCTCGCACTGCTGTGCCTGCTGGTGGGCGCGGAGGCGGACCCGCCCCTGGACGAGGCGGGCCAGGACGCGGCCCAGATCGAACTCGACCGCCTGGCCGGCCTGCTCCCCTTCGGTCTCACCAGCCCCCGCGCCTGGGCATCGGCCGTGTCCGCCCTGCTGGGCGACCGCTACGACTTCAGGGGCTCCCCCGGCGACTACCAGCGTCTGGAGTCCTCTCTGCTGCACGAGGTGCTGCGCCGCCGCAGGGGCCTGCCGATCCTGCTCTCGGTGATCTGGATCGAGGTCGCCCGCCGCGCCGGCGCCCCGGTGTACGGGGTCGCGCTCCCGGGCCATTTCGTGATCGGCTTCGGCGACCCGACTGCTCCGGACGAACAGGTCCTGGTGGACCCCTTCGCGGGCGGCCGTGTCCTGACCGGCCCGGACACGGAGCTCCTGGTGGCGGGCGCGACGGGAGCGCCGCTGGATCCGTCGATGCTGACGCCCGCGGAGCCGCTGGAGATCGTGGTGCGCATCCTGAACAACATCCGCGCCTGGGCGGCGACCCGCCCGGAGCGCTCGGACGTCGGGCTGTGGGCGGTCGAGCTGTCCCTGCTGCTGCCTTCGCATCCGGCGCGACTGCGGTACGAACGGGCCCAACTGCTCGTGCAGCGCGGCGAGTTCCTGTCGGGGGCGGCGGAGATGGACGCGTACGCGGATGTGCTGGCGGCGGTCGAACCGACGACGGCGGACGCGATCAGGGGGAAGGCGCGGGCGGCGCGGGCGATGCTGAATTGAGCCGAGTGGTTGTCCATCAGGAGCTCGATGCCGCGATCACGGCGGTGGCGCGGGTCGGCGTGCTGGTCGAGTTCGACGACGGGGCGGGCGGGGCACGCGGGACAGGCTTCGTCGACCAGGCGAAGCACCCTTCGTGGTGGTCGGAGGAGGAACCGGCGCCGCAAGTGGGCGACCGGCTTCACGTGGTGGTGCTGGACGCGTCCAGGACGCCGCCTCGGCTGAGCGCGCTGAGGAGCGACCTCGAGGTGGCGCGACGGCTGCGATCCGCGGGTACATGAGGCCCCCTGCCCCCGCGGGCGGAGGAAGCGGTTTGCCGGCTGTGTGACAACGGATACCGTCCCGGCCGGGAGGACGATCTGCCGCCACAGAGACGAGCGTTGATCGCTGATGTAGCGTCATGAGAGGGTTTCGAACTTACATAGTGCGAACAGAGTTCCAAACGGGGGGACTTCATACCGTGTCTGTGACCGTGCCGGACTGGGCCGACACCATGCTTGACCTCATCGGCGTCTCCTGGCCGAACGTCGACGAGGACGCGTACCGCGACATGGCGGACACCTTGCGGGAGTTCGCCGACGACGTCGAGGACGACGGCCAGCTTGCGAACAATCATGTGCAACGTTTGCTTTCCTCCGGCAACGGCGAGGCGCTCGAGGCGCTCAACGGCCACTGGGGCAAGGTCAAGGACAAGCACATCAAGGACATGGCCGCCGCGGCCCGCACGATCGCCGGCGCGCTGGACAACGCCGCCACGGCGATCGAGGCGATGAAGTACGTCGCGATCGGCCACTTGAGCGTGCTGGCGGCCAAGGCGGGCGTCTCGATGGCGCTGATACCGGTCACCGGCGGACTGTCCATGCTCATCGGCGGTGCGGCGATCGCGATCGCGCAGCAGGCCATCCGGAAAGTCATCAAGGAGTGCCTGGAGGAGGTCGTCGCCTACATCGTCTCGGCGATGACCGAACCCGCCGTCGCGGCTCTGGAGAGCATGGCGGCCGACCTCGTGGTCCAGCTCGGCGCCAACGCCCTTGGCCTGCAGGACGGCGTGGATCTCAACCAGGTCGGCCAGGCCGGCAAGGACGGCTTCAACGAAGGCGTCGCCGGCGCCAAGGACGCCATGCACCTGGCTTCGGCCGGCGGCTCCGGCGGAGGCGGCGGCAAGGGCAAGGACGGCGTCCACATCGAGCACGCCGAGCACGGCCGGGCGGGCACCGAGCTCAACCGGGTCAGCGTGGGCATGCACGGCAAGACGGCCGGCAAACTGTCGAAGGCCAAGAGCCACCACGGCCGTACCCGCGGCAAGGACGACATCGCCCAGGCACTCGACCCGGTGATCGACAAGGCGATCAAGGCCCTCTCCAAAGCCAACAGGACCATGGGCGATCACGTCGGAAAGGACCTGCCCAAGGCGGTCAAGCAGATCTCCGACGACCAGAAGAACTACGACGCCGACGTCAAGGCCCGTCTGGCGCGCCAGCGCAAGGACGGGAACCACGACCGCGACGGCAAGTCGAACGGAGCCGGCCCCGGTCGCAACGGATCCAAGGACTCCGCGCACCTGAAGCCCGACTCACTGAAGGACACCAAGTCCGACCCGCGCCGCAACGGCATCTCGCTCAACAAGAAGACCTGCGAGAACGACCCGATCGACGTGGCCACCGGCGAGATGACGCTGCCGCAGACCGATCTGTCGCTACCGGGCGCCCTGCCCCTGATCCTGCGCCGCACACACCTGTCCGGGTACCGCTACGGCCAGTGGTTCGGCCGCAGTTGGGCCTCCACCCTGGACGAACGCCTCGAGCTCGACCCGCTCGGCGCCGGTGCCGTCTGGGCCCGCGAGGACGGATCACTCCTGATCTACCCGCGCCTGCCGCGCCCCGACGACACGGACGGCGTCATGCCGCTGGAGGGCCCGCGCCTGCCCCTGGCGTACGGCGGGCAGGACAACGCGGAAACCACGTACCGCATCACTGACCCGCACACCGGCCTGACGCGCTCCTTCACGGGCAGCCCGTACAACGAGTCGGTCGCCTACTGGCTCACCGACGTCGAGGACCGCAACCTCAACGGCATCACCTTCGCCCGCCGCGGCGACGGCACGCCCACCACGGTCACGCACAGCGGCGGCTACCTGGTCACGCTGACCGCCGAGGACGCCCGCATACGCGAGCTCGCCCTGCGCACTCCCGACGGCCCGGTCACCGTCATGCGCTACGGCTACGACGGCCTGGGCAACCTGACCGAGGTCGTCAACTCCTCCGGCCTCCCCTTGCGTTTCACGTACGACGCGGACACCCGCATCACGTCCTGGACCGACCGCAACGACTCCACGTTCCAGTACGTGTACGACACCGGAGGCCGTGTCGTCCGCACGATCGGGCCGGACGGCTATCTGTCGTCGACGTTCGCGTACGACGTCCACGCCGAGACGGGCGACCGGATCACCCGCTACACGGACTCGACGGGCGCGACGAAGGTCTACGTCCTCAACGACCACCTCCAGGTCGTGGCGGAGACGGATGTCCTGGGCACCACGGTCCGTCAGGTGTGGGACCGGTACGATCGCCTGCTCTCCCGCACGGACGCGCTCGGCCGGACCACCACGTACACGTACGACGACCGCGGCAATCTGACCGGTGTCGCCCACCCGGACGGCAGCTCGGCCACGGTCGAGTACAACGAGCTGAACCAGCTCGCCTCCGTCACCGGGCCGGACGGTTCCACGTCGCGGCAGGAGTACGACGAGCGCGGCAACCCGACCCTCTTCACCCGCCCGAACGGGACGACGACCCGTCTCACGCACGACGCGCACGGCCATCTCACCGGTGTCGACGACTCGCTGGGTGCCCTGGACCGGCTGCGCTGCGACGCCGCCGGCCTCCCGCTGGCGATCCGCGGCCCGCTCGGCACGGTCACGCGCTACACACGCGACGCGTTCGGCCGCGCTGTCCGGATCACCGATCCGCACGGCCGCACCACCGAGCTGGAGTGGACTGTCGAGGGCAAGCTCGCCCGGCGCACCGATCCGGACGGCTCGCAGCAGTCCTGGACGTACGACGGCGAGGGCAACTGCCTCGTCCACACTGACGCGATGGGTGGCGAAAGCCGCTTCGAGTACACCCACTTCGACCTGGTCGCCGCCCGCACCACGCCGGACGGGGCGCGCCACGAGTTCGCCCACGACACCGAGCTGCGTGTCGCGCGGGTCACCAACCCGCAGGGCCTCACCTGGAACTACGCGTACGACCAGGCCGGCCGGCTGACGTCCGAGACGGACTTCGACGGCCGCACCCTCACGTACGCGCACGATGTGATGGGCCGGCTCTCCGCCCGTACGAACGGCCTGGGCCAGACGGTCCGGTACGAGCGGGACATCGCCGGCCGGGTCGTCGTCAAGGACGCCGAGGGCGCGGTCACCCGCTTCACCTACGACAGCCACGGCCATCTCGCCGGTGCGATAGGCCCGGACACGGAGCTGACGTTCGTACGTGACAGCTCGGGCCGGGTGCTGCGGGAGACGTGCAACGGCCGGGAACTGACCAACACCTACGACGAGACCGGCCGCCGCACCCGCCGCACCACGCCCTCCGGTGCGGTCAGCTCCTGGACCTACCCGGCAGACCTGCACGCGGAGCTGGACGCGTCCGGTGTCCAAGTGGTCTTCGAGTTCGACGAATCGGGCCGGGAGACCACCCGCCGCATCGGCGAGACCCTGACCATCGACCACGCCTACGACGCCGCGGGCCGCCTCACCGACCAGCTGGTGCGGGGCGCCGACGACTCGACCGTGCAGCGCCGCTCGTACGCCTACCGCCCGGACGGCCACCTCACCTCGGTCGACGACCACCTCGGCGGCCGACGGCAGTTGGAGCTGACCCGGGAGGGCCGGGTCACCGCCGTCACCGCCGAGAACTGGAGCGAGCGGTACGCGTACGACGAGGCCGGCAACCAGACCGAGGCGGCCTGGCCGGGCACCGGCGACGCCACCGGTTCGCGCGAGTACACCGGTACCCGCATCGGCCGCGCGGGCTCCGTCCGCTACGAGCACGACGCACAGGGCCGGGTGGTCCTGCGCCAGAAGGCCCGCCTCTCCCGCAAGCCGGACACCTGGCACTACGGCTGGGACGCCGAGGACCGCCTGATCTCGGTCACCACTCCGGACGGAACGCACTGGCGGTACGTGTACGACGCGCTGGGCCGCCGTATCGCGAAGCAGCGCCTGTCGGCGGACGGGGCGACGGTCGCCGAGGAGGTGACCTTCACCTGGGACGGTGACACCCTCTGCGAACAGGCCACCCATGTACCCGGCTCCCCGGAGTCCGTCGCCCTGACCTGGGACCACGACGGCGTGAAGCCGGTCACCCAGGTCGAGCGCCGGCTCCTGGACCAGTCGGAGGTCGACAGCCGCTTCTTCGCGATCGTCACGGACCTGGTCGGCACCCCGCGCGAACTCGTCGACGAGCACGGCGAGGTGGCCTGGCACACGCGCGCCACGCTGTGGGGCACGACGACGTGGAACCGCGGCGCGGGGGCGTACACGCCGCTGCGCTTCCCGGGCCAGTACTTCGACCCGGAGTCGCAGCTCCACTACAACCGCCACCGGCATTACGACCCGGAGTCCGGGCGCTATGTGTCGCCGGACCCGCTGGGTCTGGTACCGGCGCCGAACGCGGTCGCGTACGTCGACAACCCGACGCGATGGATCGACCCGCTGGGGCTGGCGATGTGCCCGCACAGGGGCAGTGAGAAGCCCCGGCACAGCGTGGTGCTCGGCGTGAACCAGCGCCCCACCCTCGTGTCGAATGCGCTGGCAAGGCACCTGCGCAACGATCCCAACGACCCTGATCACGACCCGAATCGGCCCCAGGATCCGGGAGCGCACACCTACAACGGTGGAGACTACGCCGGGATCGAAGGCGGCTCGCCCGTGTGGATGACGAACGTTATGGATGCAGTGAAGGACCGCAACACCACCCTGTCCATCACTCTGGATGGCATGCCGAACAAGGACGGTGATAAAGCCGACTGGAACACACCTGAGACGATCGTCGCAGCGTTCCAGCATGCAGTGGCAGAGGGCTCACCGTACTCCCCCAAGGAGGGAAACAGGCCACCCGAGGGATTCGGAACGGCATGGGAGATGAGTCAAGTCGCCTACTACGTAAAGAAGTACGAGATTGACGTCGCGGACGGATACCCAGAGCACATGCGTGACGGGCGCCCGTGGGAAGAGATCCACTGGTACTCGAACAACGAGAGAATTGACGTCCCCAAGCCGAACATCCCTGAAATCCAGATGCCGAAGGGAACGAAGAACACGTGACGAATCGCATGCCGGATGACGGGTCATCAACGAGTGCCGCGGACATTGTGGCCGCCGAGTGGCGTTACTTCCTTGAGGAAGCCGAGGACCTGATCAATCCCGCGATGGTCCGCGCCGCCTACGCGCAGCCGCGACTGCGGGAGCTGTACCCCCGTGTCAGCCACGGCGCCCTGTACCTCAGCCGGTGCACCGAGCTTCCCTCATCGCAGGATGTCCCCCTGGTCAATTCCCTCGTCGCGGGTGGCTTCCAGGTCTCGGGCCAAGCCGGCGAAGGAATCCTGGGCGAGACAGCCACTGTCGAGGAGGCGTTCGCGCTGGTCGTGGCTCATCTCCCCGAGGGGTGCGGGCCCGCAATCATCGGCACGAAGGATGACCTGTGACCGAAGCCGCGGACATCGTGGCTGCGGAATGGCAGGCTGTCCTCGCTTACGGCGCAGATCGGATCGACCCTGTCGTGCCCCGCACTGCTGCACTGCTTATGCCCACCCTCCATTGCGGGAGCTCTTCCCCATGGTCAGCCACGGGGTCCTGTACTTGAGCCGGTGCACCAAGTACCCGTGGACACACGATGTCGGCACCGCGTTCCCCGAGGTCGCCGGCGGCTACCGAGTGCTTCGCCAGTCCGGCAACACGCCCTCGGCGTGGCAGAGACCGTGGAGGAGGCATACGACTTGATCGCCGCCAACCTCCCCGAGGGCTGCGGCCCGGCCGTCGACGGCACCCCGGACACCCTGTGACCCAAGATGAGAGCACCATGGCGGCCGCGGACATCGTGGCCGCCAGATGGCAGAGCATCTTGACGTACGACGATGACCGGATCGACTCCGCGATGGTTCAGGCGGCACACGCTCACCCTCACTTGCGGGAGCTGTACCCAGGGGTCAGCCACGGCGCCCTGTACGTCAACCGGTGCACAGGCTTTCCCGGTCCGGGAGACGTGGGCGCGCTGTTCCGCCGGGCCGGGGGAGGCTTCATGGTCATCCGACACTCAGACGGAGTCGTCCTGGGCGAGCCGGATACCCTCGAGGAAGCGATCGAACTGATCGTGGCCAACCTCCCCGAAGGCTGCGGCCCAGCCATCATCGGAACGGCGGACGACCTGTGACCTCCGCCGCAGACATCGTGGCCGCCCAATGGCGGTGCTTTCTTGAGGGGTGCGAGGGCCTGGTCGACCCGGCCATGGCCCGTGCCGCCTATGCGCAGCCGCGCCTTCGGGAGCTGTACCCAGGGGTCAGCCACGGCATCATGTTCTTCAGCCGTTACACCGGTCTCCCTGCTGCTCAAGTCGGGGGCTACGTGTATCCCCGGGCCGACGGGACCTTCTGGGTCCGGGGCCCGCTCGGTGTAGGCACGCTCGGTGAAGTCGACACGCTCGAGGAGGCGTTCGCCCTGGTCGTGGACAGCCTGCCCGAGGACTGCGGCCCCGCCATCGAGGGAAAGGGGCAATTCCTGTGACCCAAGGTGAGAGCACGACGGCGGCAGCGGAGATCGTCGCCGCCGAGTGGCAGAGCATCCTGGCGTTGGAGGACGGCCTGATCGACCCCGCTGTCGTCCGCGCCGCCTACGCGCAGCCGCGGCTGCGGGAGCTGCACCCCGGCGTGAGCCACGGCGTCCTGTGGCTCAGCCGGTGCACCGACTTTCCGCGTTCCCACGTGCCCGTGGTGTATCGCTTGGGGCGGGGCGGCTACCAGGTAACGGCCCAATCCGTAGGCACTCTTGGTGAGGTGGACACTCTCGAGGAGGCGTTCGCGCTCGTCGTCGCCAACCTTCCCGAGGGCTGCGGGCCGGCCGTCATCGGTACGGCGGACGACGTTCCTAGGTGAGGTCGCCCGTCCGGACGGCGGCGGCGAAAGAGGCCCAGGCAGCGTGGCCGAAGGCGACCGACGGGGCTGTGGGGCGCTTGCTGTCGCGGACCGGAACCGCTGTCGGGTGGGCGTCGTCGACTTCCAGGCACTCGCCGCTGCTGCCGCCGCTGTAGCTGGACTTGCGCCAAGCCGGAGCGTGCTCACTGCGCCTCATGCTCGTACTCCTCCGCGACGGATCTGATCAAGCCCAGGGACTTGCGGTGCGACAGGGCGTCGCCCAGGGCATGATCGTAGACCTCCTGGCATTGCCGCACCACGGACGGCACTTCCCAGACCCGGCCGGACTTCAAGCCCTCCACGTAGGCGATGGGCGGGAGGTCGTCGAACCACATGAGCGAGACGAAGCCTTCCAGCATGGCGTGCGCGCCCACGGAGAAGGGGAGCACGTGCACGCGGATGCGGCGGCTCTCCCCCAGCGCCAGGACGTGACGGAGCTGTTCGCACATCACCGCCGGGCCGCCGATGGGGCGTCGCAGCACCGCCTCGTCCAGCATCGTCCACACCACCGGTGAGTCGAAGTGGTCGAGTATGCGGGCCCTTTCCAGGCGGGTGACGAGGAGCCTGTCACGTTCCTCCGCGTTCTTGGGCGGGTGGCCAGAACCCAGGACCTCACGCGCGTACGCCTCCGTCTGGAGGATGCCCGGCACCAACTTCGGCGCGTACTCACGGATCACCGTCGCGTGCTGCTCGAACTCCAGCGCCTCCGCGAAGTGTTCCGCCACCGCCCTGCCGTCCAGTGTCGGCAGAAACCGCTCGAAGAAGCCGCCCGTCTTCAGGACCTGGTCGAGGCGGCGGGCGTCCGCAACGTCCGGTCTGCGGCGGCCGCCCTCGATGTGGGCGACGTGCGTGCGCGACATGACCGCGCGTTCGCTCAACTCCTCCTGAGTGAGGTCCGCCGCCTCCCTCCGCCGCTTCAGTTCCTCGCCGTACCTCGTGCGGAACTGTGGGTTGTCCTCGATCGCCATCGGCAACTCCCCCTTGTGACGCTCGCGTTGTCACGTGCAAACCCCTACCGAGCGTAATGCCGCTCGCGTCATTCTGTGAGCAGTTCACCACGGAGAGCTAGGGAATCGGCGAGATTATGGGTGCGGCACACACAGTAGGAGCCTTCGTCGCTCACACGGGCACGGACGCCTACGGGCCCGGCAAAGTCATCGGTGTGGACGGCGAACACAGACGCGTCAGATTTGTGTACTTCGTCGCCACCATCCGCGCCGACGATCTGCGCGCCGCATCCGACGACGAAACCGCGCAGGTCAGCTCGTGGCTCCGGCAGAAGCAGCAGCGGTACGGAGGGCACTGGTGATGACCCTGCGCGTCTCGCGCGACAGCGGCCGCACTTGGGGGCCAGGCGTCACGTACCGGCCCAAGCCCGGTGCGGCGCCGGTCAATTCGGCCCTCCGGTGGCCGCCGTGCGCCTGCGCTCGCTGCACTCGTGCGAAGTGACTGTTCGTGCACGGACGTTGATGTACGGCTCACACGACAGTGGGTCCGGGCCGGGGCCGCAAGGGCGGAGCCCCCACCCGGACGAACCGGGCAGGGGCTCCGACAAGGAAAGCGAGTATCCGGTCAGCTCGGGTTGAGCGCGATGACGCTGACGCGATCCGCGGGCGTCTTGCCGCGCAGCGCCGTCCCCATGGCCTGCGCGACATCGTCCGCGGAGACCTGGTGCTGCTTGCCGTCACCCTTGGTGATCATGACGCCGTCGAAGACGCCCTCCAGAAGCTGCGCGATCGCCTTCTTGTCGTAGAACTCGACCAGGCGGCCGTCGATGGCCTTCATGGAGAGGATCTTCGGCAGTGACTTCGCCGGGCCGAACTGGATCTGCTTGCCGCCCGCCTCTATCGTGATCAGACCGGACATCGCCGGCTCGGCGAACTCCTTCATCGCCCGGTCGAGCTCCGTCTGCGTGATGGTGGGCTCGCGGGTCGCCACGGGCAGTTGAACGATGTTCGGCTTTCCGGTCTCGACCTGGGCGCGGTAGGCGTCCTTGACCGAGATCATCGAGCGGCCGACGTCCAGCGACTGGCCCGCCTTGCCGGGGACGGCGACTGCCTTGCCGGGCTGGAACGCGATCGTGCCCTCCGTCGCCGAGCCCGAGGCGCCCGCCAGGTCGGTGAGCGCGACGCCCAGCTTCTCCTCGTCGACCAGGATCACCGGTTCGGCGACGCGCTCGCCGCCGAAGAGGGAGCCGATCACCGAGACGGGGTTGTAGTCGCTGCCCGCGGCGGCGCGAACGGTGGCCTGGCTGTCCAGGGAGAGCCCGGCCTTGTCCGGTGCGAGCTGTTCCTTCTTGCCGCCCACCGAGAGCTGGAGGGGGCTGGCCGCGCGCTTGCCGAGGGCGGCGTCGAGCTTGATGACCGCCTCGTCCTTGGTGCCGCCGCCGATGTCGACACCGAGGACCGTGGTGCTCTTCGGTACGTCGGAGTGGTTGAGCAGCAGACCGGCGCCGTAGGCGATGCCGACCAGAACGAACGCGCCGATGCCGGCGAGCACCAGCTTGGAGCGGCCCTTCTTGGCGGGCGCGGGCCGGGGAGCGGGCGTCGCCTCGGGAGCGGGGACGGGCACGGTGGGCCCGCCGGATCCACCGGGGCCTGCCGGGAACTCCGGTACGGAGAAGTTCCCCTCGGGGGCAAGCGGACCGGGGATCCCGGCCGTCAGCGGGTTCGGGCCGGTGCCCGGGCCGGTCTGGGGCTCCCCCAGGGACGGGAAGGGCGAGCGATGCTCCGACGGGACCACGGGGATGCCGCTGGTGAGCGTGTCACCGGAGACGTGGCCACCGCCGGACTCGGGGGCCGGCTGCTGCGGGGTCAGTACCGCGGTGTCGTCGGACATCCGGGGCGCGCCACCGTGGCCTCCGGGACCGCCCGGACCGCCGGGACCGCCGGGACGCGGGCCGAGCGGCATGCTGCCGGTGGCCGGGCCCGAGGTCGGGCCCGCGGGGCCGGCGCCGGGCGGACGTACGCCCAGCGGGGGCGTGTTGCGCCCGGGAGGCGCGAAGGTGTTCCCGGCCGCTGCACCCTGCCCCGGGCCGCCCTGCCGGCCGTCGGAGAAGTAAGGAAGATCCCCGCCGGGGCCGGGGCCGGGGCCGGCGCCGTTCGCCGTACCGGGGCCCGCAGGCGCGCCGGGCGCCGGCGGCTGGCCGGCCAGGGCCGCCAGGCCCGAGCCGTCCGTCCCCGCGGTACCCGAGCCGGAGCCGTTCGCACCAGCGCCGGCACCCGGGCCGGAGCCCGGTGCCGGCTTGCGCGGCGCGAACCAGTCGCTGGTCGGCGCCTTCTCCTCGGCCGGCGGCTCGACCACCGGAGCGGCGACCTCCTGCGTCACATCCGGCCGCGGAGTGCTGCCCGTGCGCTCACTGTCGCCCCCGCCGCTGCCGGCCGAAGCGGCGGTGGCGGTCGCGGCGTCCAGGTCGCTCATCGGCGTACGCATGACGACCGGCGGAATCGGCCGCGAACCCGGGATGTTGATCCGGATGCGCGTGGTCAGCGTGGTCTCGGTCCTGGGCTCGTCCGGCTGCGGCCCGGGAGCCGCGTCGGCGGCGTCGTCCGGAGCGTCCTGCTGGGGATGCAGCGACGGATACTGGCGGGATCCGTACGGCGGTGTTCCCGAGGGGTACGCGGCTCCACCGCGCCCCTGGGGGCCGGAGGACGAACTGTCAGTTTCACGACTCAAAGCAGGTTCTCCCGGTTGGCTTCCCCGCCCGTTCTTACTGGATAGCTGCTGCTGCGGGCGGCTCGGCGGCGCGCACCACCATACTGGCCGCCGCCAACAGACACCCCAGGACTGTGGAAAGCGACATTCCGCCGACCGTACGGGCATGGTCGGTTGAGTGGCTTCCCGCCCCTTCGGGCATCCCTTGGGGCGACCCACCATAGGTGCCCGCCGCTCAGGGCGTGTGCCGGGGGTCCCCAAGGACCCTACGAGCCACGTCTGCTGGGCCCTCCGCCCGGCTGCACAGGCCGCTTCATGGTGGCGCAGATCACAGCCTCGGCCATCCCGCCCAGCATGAAGACGAGCGGCGTGATTCCCGCCGAGAACAGCCCGTCACCCTCCGGGCGTCCGATGCTGAGCAGCACGATCGCCATCAGCCAGCCCACCGCGGGCGCCATGACCCCGAGCTGGGTGCCGGTCGCCCGCAGGGAGCCGTAGAAGAGTCCGGCCGTGGCGAGCAGCGCAAGCAGCAACCCACCGGGCAGCCACGCGCTTTGGACCAGCGAGCCGGCGATGCCGACAACCGCGCCGAGGACGGCGAGTCCGAGGTAGGCGGCGATCCGGCCGGGCTTCGGCGACTGGGCGAGCCAGGAACCGGGTGGGTTGTGTGAAGTCATACCGTCACCCCTGTGAAGAGATCGTGTTCGCGCTCTCCGGGCGGGGCGCCCGGTTCGCCCTGCACCAACTGGTAGTACTCCGTCGCGAAGATCGGCTGCCCCAGATCGTTGGAGAGTGCGAAGAAGGGGCCGTCCACGGCGATTTGGGTGACATGTGCACGCATCGCCGCAGTCTTCTGCTCCGCGTACGCCGTGCCGTCGATCTCGGTTGTGATCTCCGAGTCGTCGACCACGCCCGGAATGTCGTCGAGGGCAGCGATGCCCGGGAAGTCCGCGCCGCCCGCTTCGCGCAGCCGGGCGAAGCCCTCCTCGGCCACCGAGCGCGGCACCCGGTTCCAGTAGATCTTGGCGATGGCGTACGGATCACCGAGGTCACGCCGGAAGGCGGGCTCGGCGGCCAGTTCGGCGGCACGCATCGCGACCCGGTGCGCCTGGATGTGGTCCGGGTGCCCGTAGCCGCCCCAGGGGTCGTACGTCACCAGCACCTGAGGCCGCACCGAACGGATCACCTCGACGAGGTGGGGGACGGCGTCGTCCACGTCCGTGTTCCAGAACGCGCCCTCACGGTGGTTCTGCTCCACCCCCATCATCCCGGAGTCCCGGAATCGGCCGGGACCGCCGAGGAAGCGGTGGTCGCTGACTCCCAGCGCCTTCATAGCGGCGGCCAGTTCGCCGACGCGATGGGGACCCAGCCGGTCTTCGCGGTCGGGCGCGAGGTGGGCGAGGTCGGACGGGATGACCTCGCCCTCTTCACCGAGGGTGCAGGTCACCAGCGTGACCTGAGCGCCGGAGGCCGCGTACAGGGCCATCGTCGCGCCGTTGTTGATCGACTCGTCGTCCGGATGCGCATGCACCAGAAGCAGACGACGGGCGGGGAGATCCTTCATACGGGACAGCCTACGAGGCCGGACCCGCCGCGCTAGAACTTGATGCCACCGATCATCCCGGCCACGTTGGTGGTCAGTTCTGTGATGGTCGGTGCCATGGACGAGCTGGCGAGATAGAACCCCAGCAACACACAGACCGCCGCATGCCCACCCTTCAGCCCGGATTTCCGGACCAGCAGGAAGACGACGATCGCCAGCAGCACCACCGCCGAAATCGAGAGTGCCACGGCGGTTCACCTCCACAGATATTCGGTCGGGAACGGGCAGGTTGCATGTGCCAGGAGAGTCCTACCCACCTAGTGCTACGGATCATAACTATCCGTACCTCCGCATCGATCGGTGCACAGCAGCACATGGGGGCGCACGAGCGCTAGGTTCGGTGTCATGACCTCGAGGCAGCAGCTCTCCTTCCCGCGTCAGTACGCCAGGACCCAGCGCTTCACGCTGGGGGCTCCGCGTGCCTTCACCGTGTCCCCGGACGGCGCCCGCGTAGTGTTCCTACGCTCGGCGTCCGGGACCGACCGGGCCGGGCGGCTCTGGGTTCTGGACCTGGAGGGGGATGGCCGCCGGGCGCAGGAGCGGCCCGCCGCCGATCCGGAGGCGCTGCTGGGTGGTGCGGCCGAGGAGCTGTCGGCGAGCGAACGGGCCCGGCGCGAGCGCAGCCGAGAGGGGTCGTCGGGCATCGTCGGCTATGCGGTGGACCAGGCTGTGGAGTTGGCGGCGTTCGCGCTGTCGGGACGGCTGTTCACGGCCGAGCTGAGGGCCGGGACCGCGCGCGAACTGCCCGTACCGGGACCGGTGATCGACCCCCGGCCGTCGCCCGACGGGCGGCACATCGCGTATGTCGCGCAGGGCGCGCTGCGGGTGACGGGGGCGGAGGGCACCGGGGACAGGGCACTGGCCGAGCCGGAGGACGAGCACACGGCCTACGGCCTTGCGGAGTTCGTCGCGGCCGAGGACATGGGCCGCTCGCGCGGTTTCTGGTGGTCGCCGGAGTCGGACCGGCTACTGGTCGCCCGGGTCGACGAAAGGGACGTACAGCGCTGGTGGATCGCCGATCCGGCGCATCCGGACCGGGAGCCGGAGCGGGTCGCCTATCCGGCGGCCGGCACGCCCAACGCCGAGGTGCGGCTGTTCCTCGTCCCGATCGCGGAGGACCAGGGCGGGGACGGGGACCAGGGCGGGGAGTGTACGGAGGTGAGCTGGGACCGGGCCCGCTATCCGTACCTGACGCGGGTGCACTGGTCGTCCGCGGGCGCTCCGCTGCTGCTGGTGCAGTCGCGTGACCAGCGCACCCAGCTGTATCTGGTGGTGGATCCCGAGTCGGGCGCGACCCGTACGGTGCATGTCGACGAGGATCCGCTGTGGCTGGACCTCTTCCCGGGGGTGCCTGCCTGGGCGCCGGACGGGCGTCTTGTGCGCATCGCCGACGAGGGCGGCGCGCGGGTGCTCACGGTCGGCGACCGGGCGCTGACCGGGGGGCAGTTGCAGCTGCGGGCGGTGCTGGACATCGGCGAGAGCGATGTGCTGGTTTCGGCGGCGGCGGGCGAGGAGGCCGCGGAGCCGGAGACCGGCGAGATCCATGTGTACCGGGTCAACGAGCTCGGGATCGAGCGGATCTCCCAGGGCGCGGGAGTTCATTCGGCCGTGCGCTCCGGCGGGGTGACGGTGCTGGCCTCCTCGCGTACGGAGGTGAGCGGCGCGTCCGTGCAGGTGCTGCGGGACGGGAAGCAGATCGCGGTCGTCGCCTCGTATGCGGAGCAGCCGGTGCTGACGGCCCGGGTCCGGCTCTGCGAGGCGGGCAGGCACCGGATTCCGTGCGCGGTCCTGCTCCCTACGGACTACGACGAGTCGCACGGCCCGCTTCCCGTACTGCTGGATCCCTATGGCGGACCGCATGGCCAGCGTGTGCTCGCCGCACAGAATCCGCATCTCACCTCGCAGTGGTTCGCGGACCAGGGTTTCGCGGTGATCGTCGCGGACGGCCGGGGCGCTCCCGGCCGCTCCCCCGGCTGGGAGAAGGCGATCAAGCACAACTTCCCGCTCACTCTCGACGATCAGATCGAGGCGCTGCACGGGCTGGCCGGTGCCTTCCCGCTGGATCTCGACCGGGTCGCGATCCGCGGCTGGTCGTTCGGCGGCTATCTGGCCGCGATGGCGGTGCTGCGCCGTCCTGATGTCTTCCATGCGGCGGTCGCGGGCGCGCCGGTGTCGGATCAGCGGTTGTACGACACCCACTACACCGAGCGCTATCTCGGCGATCCGGCCGAACAGCCGGAGGTGTACGCCGCCAACTCCCTGGTCACGGACGACGGGTTGACGACTCCGGAGTATCCGGCGCGGCCGTTGATGATCATCCATGGTCTGGCGGACGACAATGTGGTGATGGCACACACCCTGCGGCTCTCCTCGGCACTGCTGGCCGCGGGCCGTCCGCACGAGGTGCTGCCGCTGACCGGGGTGACCCACATGACACCCCAGGAACAGATCGCGGAGAATCTGCTTCTACTCCAGGTGGACTTCCTCAAACGGTCGTTGGGGCTGCATCTCGACCCGTCCGGCGACTGAGGAGGGGGTGCGGAGCTCCCGGCTACCAGCCGGGCGGCGGGGACGAGGGGGGCGGAGGCCCGAAGCCGCCCCCGTCCTGCGGATATCCGTACCCGGCCCGGCTCTGCTGCTGCCGGTCCGGAGCGCCGCCGTCCGACGGGTCACTCGCGCCCCTGCGGAGGAGGGCGAGCAGCAGCACGGCACCCGCCGCCAGATCGAACAGCCAGGTTCCGACGAGGAGTTGATCGCGGGTCGCCAGATCGCCGAACCGGGAGAAGAGTTCGTTGCGTACGGCGATGTCCAGACCGCGCGCGCCCGAGCCCACCAGGAACACCGCGACGACCAGCCCCAGCGGCCGCGCGAAGACGGCGTGCCACAGCGCCCCGACCGCCGCGACCAGACCGAGGACCACGACCACTGCGCTCAGCCAGCCCTCCGGGGTCCCGAGCAGCGGCAGATAGACGGACTCGCCACCGGTGAACCGCTCGAGCAGGACCCTGCCGTCGAGCTCGGCCGCCAAGTGGATCTCCCAGGCGACCAGGATGCCCGCCGACGCGCCCAGCAGCAGAAAGGCGAGCACACCGACGCCTCGGGCGGGCCGGGTCGGCGTCTGATCGTGTGCGGCGTACGCCTCGGGCCGGCCGTAGGCGGCATGGGTGGCGTAGGGGTCGTCGGTGCCGTACGGGACGCCGGGAGGGCGGCGCCCCGCGACGGCCGTGATGAGCAGCCCGATACCGAGTCCGAGCGCCGCGAAGGCGCAGTACAGCGCGCGGGTGCGCAGTTCGTCGGTGGCCCGCAGATCCATCCAGGAGGCGGTGAGCACCCACAGCCCCGGCAGTCGTACGGCCAGGGTGACCACTCCGGCAGCCACCAGCGCGGCGGCCGCCACGGGCGAACGCAGGGCGGCAACGGCCACGGCGACGTACACCACGAAGAGCACCAGGTCCTCGAGGGTGGTCGTCAGCGGGGCCACGGACGGGCTGCGGCCGCTGCCCGTCCAGAAACGCCAGAGGTCGAGCGGGGCGGCGGCCGTGGTCAGATCCCGGACGATCCAGGCCCCCACGCTCAGCGCGAGCACGGCGCACAGCACCGCACCCGTGATCCGGGCCCCCCGCGTGAGAGTCACAGTGGCGATCCTGCATCGCGGTACACCCGGAGAACAAGGGCCCGGCAGAGCGGGGGCGACCGGCCGGAGCCACATGGCGAGGCCCGGCCGGTCTACGGCACCCGCACGGCCGTACGCTGCTCAGCGTGCCGCGTTCGTATATCGGAGCTGCGGCGGTCAAGTTGCCTGTGTGTTAAAGAATTTGATGGGTATGTGTCGGCCTTTGTCACTCGTGGCGGGGAAAGAACCGGCGGACTGCTAAAGGGACTTGGCAGCGGGCCCGTCCCCGTCCCCCGACCGGTCCACGCGAGCGGGCCCGTCCCCGTGACCAGGCCCACCGCCATCGTCCGGCCGGTCCCCTTCGCCGTCCCCGTCAGCCGGCTCCTGGCCCGGCACCACGTGCTTCTCCTCCGCGAAGTGGCAGGCCGAGTCGTGGTGCGCCGGGCCCTCCATCAGCCGGAACTCCGCCGGGACCGCGAGCAGCGGCACCTCCAGTTCGCATCGCTCCCGGGCCTTCCAGCAGCGCGTGCGGAAGCGGCAACCGGAGGGGATGTTCGCCGGCGACGGCACATCGCCGGAGAGGATGATCCGCTCGCGGTGCTCACGCGCCTCCGGGTCGGGCACCGGGACCGCCGACAGCAGCGCCTGGGTGTACGGGTGCGTCGGGTGGTCGTAGATCTCGGCGTCCTTGCCGATCTCCACGATCCGCCCGAGATACATCACGCCGACCCGGTCGGAGATGTGCCGGACGATCGACAGGTCATGGGCGATGAAGACATAGCTCAGGCTGAATTCGTTCTGGAGCCTGTCCAGCAGATTGATGACCTGCGCCTGGACCGAGACGTCGAGGGCCGAGACCGGTTCGTCCGCCACGATGATCTCCGGCCGGAGAGCGAGCCCCCGCGCGATACCGATGCGCTGCCGCTGCCCGCCGCTGAACTGGTGCGGATAGCGGTTGATGTATTCGGGGTTGAGCCCGACGACGTCGAGAAGATCCTGGACCTTGCGGCGCCTCTCGCCCTTGGGCGCCACCTCGGGATGGATGTCGTACGGCTCCCCGATGATGTCGCCGACCGTCATCCGCGGGTTGAGCGAGGTGTACGGATCCTGGAACACCATCTGGATATTGCGGCGTACGGCCTTGAGCGCGCGCCCGGACAGCGTGGTGACGTCCTCGCCCCTGTACCGGATCGCCCCGGCCGTGGGCTTCTCCAGCTGGACCAGCATCTTGGCGAGGGTGGACTTGCCGCAGCCCGACTCCCCCACAATGCCGAGCGTCTCACCCGCCGCGAGGTCAAGGTCGACACCGTCGACCGCCCTGACCGCGCCGACCTGCTTCTTGAAGAGGATGCCCCGGGTGAGCGGATAGTGCTTGACCAGGTCGCGCACCTCCAGGATCGCCTCGGCCTGCCCGGCCTGCCCCACCTGCTCAGTCATTGAGCGCCTCCTGCCAGAAGTGGCACGCGCTCCCGCGGTCCTCCGACACCTCGTACAGCGGCGGCGCATCGGTACGGCACACGTCCCGGGCCAGCGGGCAGCGCGGGTTGAAGGCGCAGCCCGGCGGGATGTGCATCAGATTCGGCGGCAGGCCCTTGATCGCGTACAGCTCCCGGCCCTTCTGGTCCAGGCGCGGGATCGATGCGAGCAGGCCCTTGGTGTAGGGATGCGCCGGGGCCTTGTAGATGTCGTGGACCGGGGCCGTCTCGACGATCCGCCCGGCGTACATCACCGCGATCCTGTCCGCGACGTCGGCGACCACGCCCAGGTCGTGGGTGATCAGGATGAGCCCCATGTTCAGCTCGCTCCGGAGCTTGGCCAGCAGGTCCATCACCTGGGCCTGGACGGTGACGTCCAGCGCGGTCGTCGGCTCGTCCGCGATGATCAGCGCGGGCTCCAGGGCAAGCGCCATGGCGATCATGATGCGCTGACGCATACCGCCGCTGAACTGGTGCGGGTACTGTCCGACCCGCTCCTTCGCCGCCGGGATGCCTACCCGCTCCATCAGCTCGACGGAGGTGGCCCGCGCGTCCTTCTTCGACATCCCGCGGTGGACGACGAACATCTCGCCGAGCTGGTTGCCGACGCTCAGCACCGGGTTCAGGGACGAGAGCGCGTCCTGGAAGATCATGGCCATCCGAGCCCCGCGGATCTTCCGCCGCTTCTCCTCCTTGAGCTGCAGCAGATCCTGCCCCTCGAAGAGGATCTCGCCGCCCGTGATCTTCCCCGGCGGCATGTCCAGGATGCCCATGATCGCCTGCGCGGTGACGGACTTGCCGGACCCGGACTCGCCCAGCACGGCGAGTGTCTCGCCCGCCTGCACGGTGTAGTCCACGCCGTTGACGGCCTTGGCGACCCCGTCCCGCGTACGGAACTCCACGTGCAGATCGCGCACTTCGAGCAACATGGCAGGCTCCTCAGCGCAGCTTGGGGTCGAGGGCGTCGCGGACCGCGTCGCCGAGCATGATGAACGCGAGCACGGTGACCGCCAGCGCGCCGGCGGGCCAGAGCAGCATGTGCGGGGCGTTGCGGATGTACTTGGAGGCGTCGGAGATGTCGATCCCCCAGGACACGGTCGGCGGCTTCAGACCGACGCCGAGGAACGAGAGGGTCGCCTCCAGCGAGATGTACGTACCCAGCGCGATGGTCGCCACGACGATCACCGGCGCGACGGCGTTGGGGGCGATGTGCCGCAGCAGAATCCGGGAGTTGGACGCGCCGAGCGCCCGTGCCGCCTGGACGTAGTCGTTCTGTCTGGCGGTGATGACCGAGCCGCGCGCGATACGGGAGAGCTGCGGCCAGCCCAGCAGCACCATGAAACCGATGACCGGCCAGACGGTGGAGCTGGTGACGACGGAGAGCAGGACGAGTCCGCCGAGGACGACCGGGATGCCGAAGAAGATGTCGGTGATCCGGGAGAGGACCGCGTCCCCCCCTCCGCCGAAGAAGCCGGCCAGGCCGCCGAGGACGGAGCCGAGCAGCGCCACCCCGAGCGTCGCGCAGACACCGACGGTGACCGAGGCGCGGGCACCGTAGACCGTACGCGTGTACACGTCGCAGCCCTGGGCGTTGAAGCCGAAGGGGTATCCGGGCTGGGAGCCCTGCTGGGCCTTGGACAGGTCGCACTGGAGCGGATTTCCGGAGGCGATCAGCGACGGCCAGACAGAGATGAGGACCAGAAAGATGATGATCAGCCCCGAGATGATGAAGACGGGGTTGCGCCGCAGATCGCGCCAGGCGTCGGACCACAGGCTGCGGGCCCGTCCGCCGGAGGCGGCTGACGGATCCGGCTCGGAGGGGCCTGTGCCCGGCCCGCCGGGGGTCTGCTCCAGCGTCTCTCCCTCGCTCATGGCGAGATCCAAGGCGCCGCCCGCTCCGGTCGGGGCCATCGCACCGTCTGGGTCGTGTCGCTCAGGCATACCGGATCCTCGGGTCGAGAACGGCGTAGAGAAGGTCGACCAGCAGGTTGGCCACCAGGAAGACGATGACGAGGATGGTCACGAAGCCGACGACGGTCTGGGTGTTCTGCCGCAGAATGCCCTGGTAGAGCTGGTAGCCGACGCCGTGGATGTTGAAGATTCGCTCGGTGACGATCGCACCGCCCATCAGGGCGCCCACATCGGTGCCGATGAAGGTGACCACCGGGATCAGTGAGTTGCGCAGCAGATGCCGGCTGATCACGCGGCTTCTGGGGAGGCCCTTGGCCTTCGCGGTGCGCACGTAGTCGGAGCGGGCGTTCTCGGCGATCGACGTCCGGGTCAGCCGGGTGACGTACGCCAGCGAGACCGAGGCGAGCACCAGCCCCGGCACGATCAGCTCGTCGAGCGGCGCGGCCGCGGAGACGGACGGGTCGATGATCTTCCACTCCACGCCGAGCAGCAGCTGGATCAGCAGACCGGTGACGAACGTGGGGACGGAGATGACCACCAGCGTCCCCAGCAGCACGCCGGTGTCGACCGGGCGGCCGCGCCGCAGCCCCGTGATCACCCCCAGGGTGATGCCGATGACGATCTCGAAGAAGATCGCCACGAGCGTCAGACGGATGGTGACCGGGAAGGCCGTCGCCATCAGCTCGGTGACCTCCTGGCCGTTGAAGGCCGTGCCGAAGTCACCGGAGAAGACATTGCCCATGTACGTCAGATACTGCTGCCACACCGGCTTATCGAGACCGAACTCCTTCTCCAGCTGCGCGGCGGTCGCCGGGTCGCACTGCCGGTCGCCACAGAGCCCCGCGACGGGGTCGCCCATCACGTTGACCATGAGGAAGATCAGCAGCGTGGCGCCGATGAAGACCGGGATCATCTGCAGCAGACGCCGGATCACATAACGTCCCATGAAGGGCTCCGGGGGTCGTGGGAAGGGGGAGGCCCCGGCGCGTCGGGCACGCCGGGCCGGATGCCTTCCGCCGTCAGTTGACCGTGATCTCGTTGTAGACCGGCACGCTGAAGGGGTTCAGCGCGACATTGGAGACGCGTTCCGAGTAGCCCGCGCTGCCGTTCTGGTACCAGAGCGGGATGGCCGCCATCTCGTCCCGTACGACCTCCTCGGCCTGCTGGAAGGTCTGCGTCGCCTTCGTCGCGTCCGTCTCGGCGTTGGCCTTGTCGATGAGCCGGTCGAACTTCTCATTGGTCCACTTGCCGTCGTTGGACGAGGCGTTGGTGTAGTAGAGGGGCTGCAGGAAGTTCTGGATCAGCGGGTAGTCCATCTGCCACCCGGCGCGGAACGGGCCCGGCATCTTGCTCTGGGTGATCTGGCTGCGGAAGTCGGCGAAGGTGCCGACGGGGTTGCCGGCGCACGCCCTGTCGTTGCCCAGGGCGTTGTTGATGCTGTTGCAGACCGCGTCGACCCACTCCTTGTGCGAGCCGGTGTCCGCGTTGTACGAGAGACTCAGCCGGCCGCCGGGGATGCCGCCGCCCTCGGCGATCAGCTTCTTCGCCTCGGCGGGGTTGTACTCGCAGGCGGCGCCGCAGAGCGAGTCGCTGTAGCCGCCGTCCGCACCGAGCACGGGAGAGGTCCAGTCCTTCGCGGGCGTACGGGTCTTCTGGAAGATCGTGTCGGTGATCTGCTGACGGTTGATCGCCATGGACAGGCCCGTGCGGACCTTCGCCCCTTCCGGGGTGTCCCAGGCCTTGTCGTAGTACGGGAACGCGAGAGTCTGGATGATGCCGGCGGGGGTGTTGATGTACCGGTCTCCGAGGTCGGCCCGCACGTTCTGCAGCTGCGCGGCCGGTACGTCGTCGACGAGGTCGAGGTTTCCGGCCGTCAGATCGGTGTAGGCGGTGTTGTTGTCCGTGTACACATTGAGGTCGACTCCGCCGTTCCGTGCCTTGTCCGGGCCCGGGTAGTCGTCCCATCTGCGCAGGGACATCCTGGAGCCCTTGGCGTACGAATCGACGGTGTACGGGCCGTTGCCGATGGGCTGGGAGAGCCAGGCGTCGTGGTTGTCGAAGAACGCCCCGGGCAGCGGGGCGAACGCGGCGTAGCCGAGCGTCTCGGGCCAGGTCGAGAACTTCTGGGAGAGCTTGACCGTGAAGTTCCGGGCGTCGACGACCTTGAGCCCGCTGAGGGTCTCGGCGCTGGGCTGCCCCTGCGCCGGGTGAACCTGCTCGTATCCCTCGATATAGCCGAAGAAGTACGCGTTCCGCTGGTTGTTCTTGAGGTGTGCGCCGTAGTTCCAGGCGTCCACGAAGGACTGGGCGGTGACCTTCTCGCCATTGCTGAAGGTCCAGCCGTCCTTGATGGTGACCGCGAAGTTGACCGAGTCCGAGGTCGCGATCTTCTCGGCGACCATGTCCTTGGCCTCGCCGGTCTTCGGGTCGTACCGCTTGAGGCCACGGAAGAGCATGTCGAGGACCTTGCCGCCCTGCACCTCGTTGGTGTTGGCAGGCTCCAGCGGGTTCTGCGGGTCGCCCCACGAGGAGCTCACGATGCCGTCGGCGCCGCTGCCACCGCTGCCGCCCCCGCCGCCGCAGGCCGTCGCCGCAAGGGCGACGACCAGCGCGCATACGGCCCACCTGGCGTGCGCGGCTCCGCGCATGGCATGCCTCCCATGTCCTAAATCTGACTTAGGATCACATATCACCCCATACCACGACTGGCCGCATGTCAGCCTCGGCCGTCTGGACGAGCCGGAGGATCGGCCCGCAGAGTCACCTCCCACGTGTCCACGGCGAAGTGCAGAGTCATGCCGTGGGCCTCGTACAGCCGCAGCGCGCCCGTCACGTTGCCGGTGTCCACACCCAGCCCGATGATGTCGCGGCCGCGGTCCGCGTAGGCGGCGAAGGCATGGCGCAGCAGATGGCTGCCGAGCCCGCGGGCCCGCGCCTCCTTGCGTACGCCGATGAGCGAGATCCAGCCCATGGCCTCCCGGTCGTCCCGGGTCAGCAGCACGGCCACGTCACCGGACCCGTCGAGGGAGGCGATCCACACCAGGGACCAGTCGATGCCCACGCCGAGGTCGTCGAGCCACTGCCGGTAGCTGCGCTGTTGATGGTCGTAGTGCTCGGCGAAGGTCTCCTCGGCCAGTTCATGGGCGCGCCTGCGGTCCGCCTCGTCCCGGCAGTCGCGGACGGTGAGCCCGGGCGGGAGCGCCGGAGAGGGATCGGCCGGCGGAGACAGCGGCCGGGTGAGGACGTTGTAGCGGCGCACGGCCTGCCAGCCGCGGCGGGTCAGCAGCGAAGTGTCCAGCGTGGGCCGGATGTTGAGCCGGAGGTGGACGACGGCCCGGTCGGCCCCGTTGGCCACGGCCCGCTGCACGGCACGCGCCTGCGCCAGCTCCAGGAGCTGCTCCCCCGCGTCCTGGTGCTCGGGCAGGATGTAGTGGTCGATGTCGATGCGCTCGGCCCCGGAGTCGTCCCACAGCAGCGCGTACGCGACCAGTCTTCCGTCCCAGAACCCCAGCCATGAGTCCTGCGCCAGATCGGTCTCGGGATGGGCGAGATCGCTCTGGACCGAGCTGAGATCGGTCTCCGGCCGCCCGATCTCGGCGACGTCCACCGCATTGAGCAGCCGACAGATCTCCACCGCGTCCTCGGGGACCGCGGGCCGCACTATGAGGTCATCCATCGGGCCACTCTCGGGGGCTGGGCCCCGGCGGCGCAACGCGTTTTCGCGTTCGACGGGACCCAGGTGGCAGCACGGCGGCGGCCCGGGTGACGGCTCCCCGGCGTCGAACGAGAACGCCCCGGCCGCCCATCGGGGCGGCCGGGGCGTTCTTCACGCACGTGTCAGTCGTCGGAGCCGTGCTCCTTCTCGATGGCCACGAGTGCCGGGTCGAGCACAACGTCCTCGCCGCGCGCCTCGGTCGTCGGCTCCTCCGGGAAGTGGCAGGCCGTCAGGTGGCCCTCCTTGTTCCCGGAGAGCTGCACCAGCGGCGGCTCCTCGGTCGCGCACTTGTCCTGCGCCTTCCAGCAGCGGGTGCGGAAGCGGCAGCCGGACGGCGGCATGATCGGCGAAGGCACATCGCCGGCCAGGCGGATCCGCTCCTTCCGGGCCCCGTCGATGTCCGGCTCGGGCACCGCCGAGAGCAGGGCGTGGGTGTACGGGTGACGCGGCCGGTTGTACAGCGAGTCGCGGTCCGCGACCTCGACGATCTTGCCGAGGTACATCACGGCGACACGCTGGGAGAAGTGCCGGACGATGGCCAGGTCGTGCGCGATGAAGACGAAGGCGATGCCCAGGTCGCGCTGGAGCTCCTGGAGCAGATTGATGACCTGCGCCTGGATGGAGACATCGAGCGCGGAAACCGGCTCGTCGGCGATGATCAGCTTCGGCTCGAGTGCCAGCGCGCGGGCCACGCCGATGCGCTGCCGCTGACCGCCGGAGAACTCGTGCGGGAAGCGGTTGTAGTGCTCCGGGTTCAGTCCGACGGTCTCCAGCAGTTCCCGCACCCGGGCCTCACGGCCGCCGGGCGGGTTGATCCCGTTGATCTCCATCGGTCCGGAGATGATCGTTCCGACCGTCTGCCGCGGGTTCAGCGAGGCGTACGGGTCCTGGAAGATCATCTGGATCTCGGACCTGATCGGTGCCAGCTTCTTGCGGCCGGCATGCGTGATGTCCTGGCCGCGGTACAGGATCGAGCCGCCGGTCGGCTCCATCAGCCGCGTCAGCAGCCGGCCGGTGGTGGACTTGCCGCAGCCCGACTCCCCGACCAGACCCAGGCTCTCGCCCGGGTAGACCGTCAGGTCGACCTTGTCGACGGCCTGGACCGCACCGACCGTGCGCTTGATGGGAAAGCCGCCACGGATCGGGAAATGCTTCGTCAGGCCACGCGCTTCCAGCAGCGGCTCGGTCGATGCCGGCTCGCGCTGTGCGGGAACCGCATCGGTGACGTCGGACGTCGTGTTCTTCGTGCTCATGGTCATAGCCCCAGTCGCTGGTTGATCAGCCCAGCCGGGGCTGAATCTTCTCGATGAAAACCTGCTGCTTCTGATCCGCGGTCAAGTGACATGCGGAGCCGCGCCCCTCGGGGAGAAGCGGGCGTTCGTTCGTGCAGCGGCCGCTTCCTTCGACCAGGTCGACATAGGTGCACCGCGGGTTGAACGCGCAGCCGGGAGGCGGGTTCAGCAAGCTCGGCGGCGCTCCGGGGATGGGCTGCAGCGGCTCGCTCACATCGGATGCCAGGCGGGGCATCGAGCCCAGCAGGCCCCAGGTGTACGGGTGCTGGGGCTGCTTGAGCACCTCGCGCACAGAGCCACGCTCCACCGCGCGTCCCGCATACATCACCAGCAGGTCGTCGGCGACGTTGGCCACCACACCGAGGTCGTGGGTGATCAGGACGATGGCGGAACCGAACTCCTGCTGAAGGTCCTTGAGCAGGTCGAGGATCTGGGCCTGGACCGTCACGTCGAGCGCCGTGGTGGGCTCGTCGGCGATCAGCAGTGCGGGGTTGCAGACCAGCGACATGGCGATCATCGCGCGCTGACGCATACCGCCGGAGAACTGGTGCGGGTAGTCGTCGACCCGGGTCTTGGGATCGGGGATTCCCACCTTGCCCAGCATCTCGACGGCCCGCGCGCGAGCCTCCTTCTTGCTGGCACCGGTGTGCTTCATGAACGGCTCGGAGATCTGCCGGCCGATCGTGTAGTACGGCGACAGGGCGGTCAGCGCGTCCTGGAAGATCATCGCCATCTTGTTGCCACGGAGGCTCTCGAGCTGCTTGCCCGAAGCATCGGTGAGCTCTTGGCCGTCCAGCCGGATGGAGCCGGTGATGTTGGTGCTCTTCGGGTTGTGCAGGCCCAGGATGCTGAGGTTGGTCACCGACTTGCCGGAGCCCGACTCGCCGACGATGCCCAGCGTCTTGCCGCGCTCCAGCTCGAAGGAGAGCCCGTCCACGGCCTTGACGAGGCCGTCCTCGGTGGAGAACTGGACACGCAGGTCGCGCACCGACAGAAACGCGTCGGACTCGGTCGGAGCCGGGGCGTCCTCAGTCTTGGTGAGTGTGGTCACGGTCGTTCTCCTAGGCCAGACGCACGCGCGGGTCGATGACGGCGTACATGGCGTCCACGATGACATTGAAAAGGAGGATGAAGGCGGCGCTGAAGATCAGCACACCCATGGTCAGCGGAAGGTCCTTGTCGAGGACCGAGTCGCGTGCCAGCCGGCCGATTCCCGCGAGACCGAAGGTGAGTTCGGTGACCATCGCGCCGCCGAAGAGTGCACCCAGGTCGATGCCGAGGATGGTGACGATCGGAATGAGCGAACCACGCCAGGCGTAGCGGAAGAACACGAAGCGGCTGCTCATGCCCTTGGCACGGGCCGCTCTGACGTGTTCTTCCTGGAGCTGCTCGATCATCGTGGAGCGCGACATACGGGTGTAGTTGGCCGTGAAGATGACCGACATGACGATCCAGGGGATCAGCAAGCCCATGAACCAGCCGCCGATCGACTCACTGAACGGCACGTACTTCGGCTTGTCCAGCCAGCCGGTGCTGTAGACGAAGATGCCGAGCACGACCGGGCCGAGGAAGTAGATCTGCATCGACGTGAGGACCAGCGAGCCACCGCTG
Source organism: Streptomyces sp. NBC_01142 (assembly GCF_026341125.1). NCBI lineage: Bacteria > Bacillati > Actinomycetota > Actinomycetes > Kitasatosporales > Streptomycetaceae > Streptomyces > Streptomyces sp. NBC_01142. The sequence continues at coordinate 922,060 of NZ_JAPEOR010000001.1, read as the reverse complement.
AAGATCTTGTCGACCGCGGTGCCCCTCTTCCACGCGGCGATCATGCCCGCGCCGAGACCGACGAACAGGAAGACCAGGAGGCCGCCGAGGGAGAGGGAGAGGGTGAGCGGGAAGCGGTCGATGATCGTGTCCCACACGGGCTGCTGGCTGTCGAAGGAGATACCGAAGCAGGGGGCCGCGCAGTGGCCGATGGCGAAGTCGCGCCCGGCGAAGATGCCGACCATGTAGTTCCAGTACTGCACCGGCACCGGCTGGTCGAGGCCGAGGTTCTTGTGGATGACTTCCAGCGCATCCGGCGTGCAGTTCTTGCCGCACGCGAGCAGGGCAGGGTCCTGCGGGATGGCGAAGAACATGAAGAACGTGATGGCACTGATCAAGACGAGGATCAGGACTGCGCCGAACGTCCGGCGAAGGAGGAATTGAAGCATGGCTGGTCGCTGCTCTCAGGACGGCGGCTGTGAGGGGGTCAGAGAGGAGAGGACCGGCCCCCCGGGGTGTGCGCTCCGCCGTGCGCACACCCCGGGGGCCGATCGATGCGTTGCTACTTCTTCAGGTACAGACGCGTGACGTCGATGTAGCTGACATCGGTGGAGTAGCGCGCACCGCCGACGTTGGAACCCTGGATCTGGAACACCTTGGTGAAGTACAGCGGGGCAGCCGGGTTGATCCGCTCCACGATGTCGTGGTGCAGCGCCGTCCAGGCCTTCTGCGCCTCAGCCGGCTCCGTGATCTTCAGGATGCGGTCGATCTCGGCGTTGACCTTGGGGTCGTTGATGTGCGAGTAGACCGAGGAACCGTCCTGCAGCTGCTTGCCGTCGAACAGCGGCGGGATGACCGTGGACGCGGACGGCCAGTCCTGGCCCCAGCCGGTCATGTAGAGGTCCAGACCGTTCTTGACCTTGCCGACCTGCTCGTACCAGGTGGCGCTGTCGATCTCCTTCTTCTGGACGTCCAGACCGATCTTCTCCAGCGCCGTCTCGATGACGACCGACTGCTGCTGGCGGACCGGGGTGTTGGCGTAGGCGTAGACGACCTTCTTGCCCTCGGCGCCCGCCTCCTTGATCAGCTTCTTGGCCTTCTCGATGTCACCGGCCGGCTTCTTCAGCTTCTCGAAGGGGTCGTAGCCCTTCTCGTAGCCCGGAACGGTCGGGGCCATCAGACCGGTCGCGGTCTCACCGCCGTACGCACCGCCGTCGGGCTTGTAGATGTTGGCGCTGGGCATCGCGTAGGCGATGGCGTCGCGGACCTTCTTGTCCGTCATCCGGTCGAGGTTGAAGTTGAGCTGCCACACGTACGGGGCGTAGCCCTCGATGGTGCGCTTCTTCGCCTCGGCGTTCGTGACGACCTGACGCACCTGGTTGGTGGCGACCTGACCCGTGAACATCACGGCGTTCTTGGCCTCGCCGCGGTCGGACAGGATGGTCTTGGTCTGGTCGTCGTCGTCGTGGTTGTAGTCGATGTTGAAGCCATCGACGTACTGGTGACGGACCGAGTCGGACTTCGGGTCCCAGTTCGTGTTCTTGACGAGCTTCATGGTCTTGCCCGGCTTGAACTCAGCGATCTTGTACGGGCCGGTCGCGACCGGAGCCGTGTCGTACTTCTCCTTGGTGTCCGTCTTCTCGGGCACGATGGAGTAGCCGACCATGGCGAGCGCCTGCGGCAGGTCCGGCTGCGGCACCTTGAAGTTGAAGACGACCGTCTTGGCGTCCGGGGTCGACAGGACCGAGTCGGGCAGGTGCTTGCCCTTGTACGGACCGTCCGGCAGCGCCTTGCGGTACGTGGTGCCCGCGCCGGACAGCCACTGCTGGAGGTAGATCGGGCCGTCGGTGATGAACGGCGCGTACAGACGCTCGATGGTGTGGCGGACGTCGGCCGAGGTGATCTCGTTGCCGTTCTGGTCCTTGATGCCACTCTTGAGGGTGTACGTCCAGGTCTTGCCGCCGTTGGACGACTTACCGGCATCCGTGGCGATGTCGCCGACGACGGTGATCTTGCCCTTGTCGTCTTCCTGGTTCTGCGTCAGGCCACGGTGCAGCAGACGGCCGAGCAGACGGCCGTCGCTGACGTAGGTCTGGGCCGGGTCCAGGTGGGAGAAGTCGTCCTCCTGGTACACGGTCATGGTGCCACCGGGGCGGGCGCCCGGAACCTCGGCGGCCGGGCCGGTGGAGGCCTTGGCGTCGCCGTAGACGACGGCCGCGGACTGTGCGGCGGCGTCCTCCTGGTTCTTGCCCTTGCCCTTGGTGTCGCTGCCGCCCTCATTGCTGCTGCAGCCGGTCAGCGCCAGGGAGCCGGCCGCCAGAGCGACGACCACTGCGCGTGTTTTGCGCGTGCCAAAGATGCTCATGGTGATGAGTACCTATCTGTCAGTAGTGATCCAACGGTGCTGCCTGGCGCATCCGGTAGGAGCCGGGGCCCGGGTGGCAGCTTTCCCCTGAGCGGACGGTCAGCGTCCGGTCTTGGGGTCGAAAGCGTCTCGGACCGAGTCGCCGAGGAGGTTGAACGCCACGACGAAAACGACCATGGCGACACCCGGGAAGAACATGTAGGCCGGATCCTGCTCGTAGATGTCCGCGCCGATGGCGAACATCCGCCCCCAGTCGGGGGTGGGTTCGACAAAGCCGACACCCACGAAGGACAGGAAGGCCACCGAAAGAATGGTGGAGGGCAGCAGAAGGGTGCCCTGAACCAGGATCGGTGTGACCAGATTCGGCAGCAGCTCCTTGCGGATGATCCGCCAGGGCGAAGCACCCGCGATCTTCGCCGCCTCGATGAACTCCCGCTCACGCAGGGAGAGCGTCGCCGCCCGGATCAGCCGGGAAAGACCCATCCACCCCAGGAACGACAGCACGATGATGATCGCGGTGGCGCGGAGGTAGGTGGGCGTCTCCTCGTCCGGCCGGACGAATGCCGACACGACGACGGGCATCGAGGCAATGAAGAACAGCTGGCTGGGGAAGCCCAGCAGGAGGTCGGTCACCCGGCCGAGCCAGTAGTCGATCTTCCCGCCGAAGTACCCACCCATGAGACCGATCACCACACCCACGACGACCATCAGAATGGTCGCCGCCAGTGCCGTGTAGATCGAGGTGCGCATGCCATAGAGCAGCTGCATGAACACATCGCGGCCGAGGTTCGGCTCGATGCCGAACCAGTGGTCGCCGGAGACGCCTCCGAACACACCGGTCGGGATGCTGAACTCATCGAGGAGCTCGATGTTGTCCTGCCCGTAAAGCGTGTACGGATCCTTGCCGTACACCATCGAGATCACCGGTGCGAGCAGGGCGATGACGAAGAAGAAGATGACGACGCACGCGGAGACGACTCCCGTGCGATCCCGCTTGAAGCGGCGCCACATCAGCTGGCTGGGCGAGAGGCCAACAGCCTTCTTGGGACCCGGAGCCCCATCCTTCGACACGTCCTCCACGCCCGAGACTCCGGACGCCACGGCGTTGTCGGTCTGTGCTGGACTGGTCACGATCGTTCGTCCCCCGCAGGGATCACTATCGCGCGCACGACCCATTCGGTGCTTATGGCACCACGCATGGGGTCCTCCTCATGAGTCCACTTGTCACTACAAGAGAGGGCCGTGATGCTCGCCACCACCCCTGACGGCGACACGTCACGTACCCAGTGTGCTCGTGAGTCGGCGCTCCCCACAGCGCATGACCCATTGACCCGAGCTCTACGCGCTCAACTATTAGCCATCACGTACGGCCCGACTACAGACTTTTGGTCTCGGTTCGATCACACCTGTCGTGTACAAGGATCGAAATCTGGACAAACCGATCAGAGATAGATGGTCGCGAAACGGACTCGTTACACATCTATCGGTCACCATGATCCGGATTGCGAACGCCTGGCCGGAGAAAACCACTTGCCTACTCGGATTCGGCCAGGATCGCCACGGGGCAACATTTACGCTTTGTCAACTACCCCCACAGAACCCTGAATTAAAGGCAAAGGCCCGGCTCCCCCACCGAAGTGAGGGCAGCCGGGCCGATGTGCAACCAGGTTACGAGGCGTCAGCTGCGCTTGGCGCGGGACGCGGTGCGGCCGCGCTCCTTCTGGTCCAGAACGACCTTGCGGATACGGACCGTCTCCGGGGTCACCTCGATGCACTCGTCCTCGCGGCAGAACTCCAGGGACTGCTCAAGCGACAGCTTCCGGGCCGGCACCACGTTCTCGGTGGTGTCCGCGGAGGCGGCACGCATGTTGGTGAGCTTCTTCTCCTTGGTGATGTTCACGTCCATGTCGTCGGCGCGCGAGTTCTCGCCGACGATCATGCCCTCGTACACCTCGGTACCGGCCTCGGTGAAGATGACACCGCGCTCCTGGAGGTTGACCATCGCGAACGGCGTCACCGAACCGGAGCGGTCCGCCACCAGCGAGCCGTTGTGACGGGTGCGCAGCTCGCCGAACCACGGCTCGTGGCCCTCGAAGATGGAGTGCGCGATGCCGGTGCCGCGGGTCTGCGTCAGGAACTCCGTACGGAAGCCGATCAGGCCACGCGAGGGGACGATCCACTCCATGCGGATCCAGCCCGAGCCGTGGTTGGTCATCGTCTCCATGCGGCCCTTGCGGGTCGCCATCAGCTGCGTGATGGCGCCGAGGTGCTCCTCGGGGGAGTCGATCGTCATGCGCTCGATCGGCTCGTGCGTCTTGCCGTCGATCTGCTTGGTGACGACCTCGGGCTTGCCGACGGTCAGCTCGAAGCCCTCACGGCGCATCTGCTCGACCAGGATCGCCAGCGCGAGCTCACCACGGCCCTGGACCTCCCAGGCGTCGGGGCGCTCGGTGTCCAGGACGCGGAGCGAGACGTTACCGATGAGCTCGCGGTCCAGACGGTCCTTCACCTGGCGGGCGGTGACCTTGTGGCCCTTGCCGCCCTTGCCGACCAGCGGCGAGGTGTTCGTACCGATGGTCATCGAGATCGCGGGCTCGTCGACCGTGATCAGCGGGAGCGCGATCGGGTTCTCGGGGTCGGCCAGAGTCTCGCCGATCATGATGTCCGGGAATCCGGCGACCGCGCAGATGTCGCCCGGGCCCGCCTTCTCGGCCGGCTTGCGGGTGAGCGCCTCGGTCATCATCAGCTCGGTGATGCGGACGTTGGACTTCGTGCCGTCACGCTTGATCCACGTGACGGTCTGGCCCTTCTTCAGCTCACCCTGCTCGACACGGCAGAGCGCGATACGGCCGAGGAAGTTGTCGGCATCCAGGTTGGTGACGTGGGCCTGGAGCGGCGCGGACTCGTCGTACTCGGGGGCCGGGACGTGCGCGAGGATCGTGGAGAAGAACGGCTCCAGGTTCTCGCTGTCGGCCGGGACGGTGCCGTCCTCCGGCTTGGTCAGCGAGGCGACGCCGTCACGCGCACAGGCGTAGACGATCGGGAACTCGATCTGCTCCTCGGTCGCGTCCAGGTCCAGGAACAGGTCGTACGTCTCGTCGACGACCTCGGCGATCCGGGAGTCCGGGCGGTCCGTCTTGTTGATGCACAGGATGACCGGCATCTTCGCGGCCAGCGCCTTGCGCAGCACGAAGCGGGTCTGGGGCAGCGGCCCCTCGGAGGCGTCGACCAGGAGAACGACCGCGTCCACCATCGACAGACCGCGCTCCACCTCGCCACCGAAGTCGGCGTGGCCGGGGGTGTCGATGATGTTGATGGTGACGGGGACGCCGCCGGCCTTCGGGTGGTACTTGACCGCGGTGTTCTTGGCCAGGATCGTGATGCCCTTCTCACGCTCCAGGTCGTTCGAGTCCATCATGCGGTCGTCGAGGTGTTCGGCGGCGTGCGCCGCGAATGCGCCGGCCTGCTTCAGCATGGCGTCGACCAGGGTGGTCTTGCCGTGGTCGACGTGGGCGACGATGGCAACGTTACGGATGTCGTGGCGCGTGGGCATGCTGGCTGGCGCTTCTCTCGATCGTGGGATGCGGCGTTTTTTCCTCGTACGCCCGCCGGGCGGACACGCCACGGCTATGTCCCATGGTACGGGGCTGCCGCGCCGGGGGCTTCCCGGGCCGATCGGGAGGGCCCCGCAGGAGTGCGGAGAGGTTGCGCAGAGGTGCGGACGAGGCAGCCGTGATGCAGCCGGGATACGAAAAGCCTGGGTCAAGGTCAGGCATGATCCTGCCCGCCGGCGATACCGGCGGGCAAGCGACTTGAGCCAGTTCTGAGGTTCTGACCTGCTACTTCTTCCCTGCTACTTCTTCGCAGACTTGGCAGGTCGGGCCTTCTTGAACCCGATGTCCTGGTAGCGGGGGGCCGCAAAGCCGAATGCTCCCGCGTTGGCCACTTTGGGCTTGACCGCGATCAGCTCGGGACGCTGGTAGAGCGGGATGGATCCGGCCGCGGCCCAGATCCGGGCATCCGCCCGGCGCACCAGATCACGGGCGGCGTTCTCGTCCAGCTCTGCGACGGCCTGGTCGAAGAGCTGGTCGATGTAGTCCGTACCGACGCGGGTGTAGTTCTGCTCCACCAGCAGGGAGCCGTCGGTGGCGGGCCGGGGCTTGGCGAAGATGGGCCGGGCGTCGGTCGCCGGGAAGGCGGTGCCGGGCCAGGAGTACAGCGCCAGGTCGTAGTCGCCCGAGGCGATGTGGTCCTTGAAGAAGCTCTCGTCGGAGACCTTGGTGATCTCGGTCTGGACCCCGATGCCGTCGAGCATCCGCGAGATCTTGTCGCCGACCGTGCGCAGCGCCTCGGAGCCGGGGCCCGAGGGGAGCACGAAGCGCAGGGTGAGGGGCTTGCCGTCCTTGCCGAGCGGGCCGCTCACGCGGGCGGGGGCCGCAGTGCCGCGCGGGGACACGCGGGCGGGGGCCGCGGTGCCGCGCGGGGCATAGGCGCCGGCCATGCCGCCCTTCTGCCCGTCGACCCTGGTCCAGGACTCGGAGCCGTTCTCGTCGTCGACCGCATGGGACTGACGCTGCAGGGCCAGGCCCTGGAGGGCCGCGGAGGAGGCGGGCGCGAGGATGTGCGTACCGCTGGTGCCGGACCCGGGGCCGTTGCCGCCGTCGGCGGGCTTGTCGTCGCCGACGATGTACGTCCCCTCGTCGGACGCGGTGTCCCTTGCTTCCTTCTTCGCCTCCTTCTTCTTCTCTTCCTTCTTTTCCTTCTTCTTTTCGGGCTGGTCAGCCTTCTGGGACGGCTGCGCCGAGGGCTCGGCCCTGCCGCCGTCGGCGTCACTGCCCGCCTTGGCCGGAACGGCGTTCTTGCGGGCCCCGCCGGGCGTCCAGCCCGCGGCCGCCAGCAGCGCCTGCGCCTCCTGGGTGCTCTGCTCACCGAGCGCGGAGCTGTTGTCCGTGTACGCCGACTGGCCGGCCAGTGCCAGATGGCTGCCGGGAGGTGCGGCGGGCAGCCCGAGCGGGGTCAGTACGGCCTCGGCGAGCTCCTTGCGGTCCAGGGCGCGCGCCACGGCACGGCGCACCCGGTCGTCGGAGAGCGGGCCGGACTCACCATTGAGCGCGAGCTGGGTGTACGCGGGCTCCAGCGACTTGCGGACCACATAGCTGCGCAGGGCCGTCTGCTCCTCGGCGTACGCCTTGGCCGCCGCGGCCCTCTCCTCGCGGGCCTGCTGCGCGGCCTCGGCCTTCTCCTTGTCGGAGCCGTGGGCCAGCGCCCAGTTCTTGAGCGCGGCGGAGGGAGTGAGCGTCGCGCCCGGACCGTGGGTGAGCGGCTCGCCGCCGACCCCCGCGTCCCGAGTCGCGAGGGCGATACGGTCCGCCGCCTTCCGGTCGATCTCCGCGAGGTCGAGGCGGCCCTCGGCGAGCGCGACGGCACGCTCGTCGCGCGGCACGGCGGTCAGTACCAGGCTCTCCAGCTTGGCCCGCTGCCCCCACCAGCGCGGGTTGCGTACGAGCGTGGCCGTCCCCGCCTTGCTGTCGATCGGCCCCAGCTGGAAGGGGCCGGCCATCACCTTGAGCTCGGAGCGGGCCCCGTCGTTGAAGGTGGCCGGGGTCCCGGTCACCTCTTTGGGATAGAGCGGGGAGAAGAGGGACTGCCAGTCCGCGTAGGGCTTGTTGAAGGTGACCTTGACCTCGAGGTCGTCGGCGCCGCGCTCGATCTTCTCGATGCGCTCGTAGCCGGCGTTGCGGGCGGTCCAGTACGCGGTGTTCTTGCCGCTCAGGGCACGCCACTGGCCCAGGAAGTCGGGTGCGCCGATCTCTCGGCCGTCGCTCCACACCGCCTGCTGGTTGAGCTTGTAGAGCACGACCTGCTTGGGCTCGCGCTCGACGATCTCGGCGCTTTCGAGGTAATCGGCGTTGCGCTGCGGACGGCCGGTCTCGTCGAGCGTGAAGAGGGAGGGCAGCACGGCGCCGGCGATGCGGGCCGTGGCGGCGTCCGCATCGGCCTGGAAGGCATTGAGGGTGGTGGGCATCGCGTCGATCGCCCAGCGCAGCGAACCCCCCGCTGCCACCAGGTCCCGCGGGGTGGGAGCGATGTCCTGGGCCGCCGCCTTGGCGTCGCTCTCACCGTCGTCGGAGCTGCATCCCGCCAGGACGGGCAGCACCAGCACCCCGCCGGCGAGGAGCGCGACGTAGCGGAGCGTTCGGGAGCATGTCCTCCCGCGTGGCGCGTCGACCTGGGACATGACTTGTACCTCTTCGTTCCGTTTTGTTGAATTTAGAGATGATCACACCGATTCCCTCTACTGAAGTGGACGGAACGCGCGAGACGGTGGAGACACGACGAGGCCCGGCCGGAAGGCCACCCGTGCGGCCCAACGCCAGAACCCGCATAACGTCACCAAAAGGGAGAAACTGAAGGGAGTGAGGTACGAACCACAAGGGGCGCGCTGGAAGCGCATGCGCCGGGAATCCCTGCACGTCCCTTCACAAGCGGGGACGTGACGCGCGACACTCGCAGGCGCATGAGCGATGCCACCGCACCCTGCGGAAGTGAGGGCAAGTCATGTCCCAGCCGGAAGACCTGACCGCAATCCAGCGCCGCCTCGACGAACTCGTCGATCGCGTCGGACAGCTGGAGCGGACCGTGGATCAGCTGCGCAGCGGCCCGGCCACGCGCGGAGAACGAAAGACGCCCGGCCACCACGAGCTGGTCACCATCCCCGACACCCCGTACAACAGCGCGCTGTGGACGGACTCGGACGACGAGGGCCTCGGCGCAAGCGACCGGCACGCTCCCTGACCGGCCCGGCCCGTAGGCAGACCGGAGCCATACCCCGAATCCACTCCATACGGAGCCTTCGTTGGCCACAGGTACCGAACCACCACAAATCAATACAGGCGTACACGGCGTCTCGCGCGCCGCCATCAGCCCCCGCCATCTGCGGACGGACCGCTGGTGGATCGCCCCGGCCATGACCGCCGGCGGGCTGCTCGCCTTCATCGTCTACTCGACCTGGCGGGCGTTCGCGAACGCCGACTACTACGCGGCGCCGTATGTCTCGCCGTTCTACTCGCCCTGCCTGGCGGAGAACTGCGCGCCGATGCGGGGCGGACCCAACTGGGAGATCTTCGGCAGCTGGTGGGGCCTGTCCCCCGCACTGCTGATCCTGATCTTCCCGCTGGGCTTCCGGCTGACCTGCTACTACTACCGCAAGGCCTACTACCGGGGCTTCTGGGCCTCGCCCCCGGCCTGCGCGGTCGCCGAACCCCACAAGAATTACACCGGCGAGACCCGCTTCCCGCTGATCCTGCAGAACATCCACCGGTACTTCTTCTACGCGGCGATCCCGGTCGCCGCAATCCTCACGTACGACACCGTGCTCGCCTTTCGCGACGAGCACTACGAGTGGGGCCACATGGGCCTCGGCACCCTCGTCCTCCTGGTCAACATCGTGCTGATCTGGGCGTACACCATCTCCTGCCACTCCTGCCGGCACATCATCGGCGGCCGGCTGAAGCACTTCTCCAAACACCCGGTGCGCTACCGCCTGTGGGGCTGGGTCGGCAAGCTGAATGACCGCCACATGCTGCTCGCATGGGCATCGTTGATCAGCGTCGCGCTCGCCGACTTCTACGTCTATCTCCTCGCGTCCGGTGCCTTCGACGATCCGAGGTTCTTCTGACATGACGCAACTCGAACGGCAGCAGTGGGACGTCGTCGTGGTGGGCGCGGGCGGCGCGGGCCTGCGCGCCGCCATCGAGGCGCGCGAGCGGGGCGCCCGTACGGCAGTGATCTGCAAGTCCCTGTTCGGCAAGGCCCACACGGTGATGGCCGAAGGCGGCATCGCCGCCTCCATGGGCAATGTGAACTCCGCGGACAACTGGCAGGTGCACTTCCGCGACACCATGCGCGGCGGAAAGTTCCTCAACCAGTGGCGGATGGCCGAGCTGCACGCGCGCGAGGCACCCGAGCGGGTCTGGGAGCTGGAGACCTGGGGCGCGCTCTTCGACCGTACGGCCGACGGGCGGATCTCCCAGCGCAACTTCGGCGGGCACGAGTACCCGCGCCTGGCGCATGTCGGCGACCGGACCGGCCTGGAGCTGATCCGTACCCTCCAGCAGAAGATCGTCTCGTTGCAGCAGGAGGACAAGGAAGAATTCGGGGACTACGAAGCCCGGTTGAAGGTCTTCCAGGAGTGCACGGTCACCCGCGTCCTGAAGGAGCACAGCCTCAAGGACGGCGAGCGAAGCGAGATGGGGGTCTCCCCCGGCCGCAGGCTCGGGGGGAGGGTCTCGGGGGTCTTCTGTTACGAGCGGGAGTCCGGGCGCTTCTTCGTGCTGGAGGCGCCCTCGGTGGTTCTGTCCACCGGCGGGATCGGCAAGTCCTTCAAAGTGACGTCGAACTCCTGGGAGTACACCGGAGACGGGCACGCGCTGGCGCTGCTCGCGGGCGCTCCGCTGCTCAACATGGAGTTCGTGCAGTTCCATCCGACCGGGATGGTCTGGCCACCGTCGGTGAAGGGGATCCTCGTCACGGAATCGGTGCGCGGCGACGGCGGGGTGCTGCGCAACTCCGAGGGCAAGCGGTTCATGTTCGACTACGTACCGGACGTCTTCAAGGAGAAGTACGCGCAGTCGGAGGAGGAGGGCGATCGCTGGTACGAGGACCCGGACAACAACCGGCGTCCTCCCGAGCTGCTGCCGCGCGACGAGGTGGCCCGCGCCATCAACTCCGAGGTGAAGGCGGGCCGCGGCTCCCCGCACGGCGGGGTGTTCCTGGATGTCTCCACGCGGATGCCGGCCGAGGTCATCCGGCGCCGGCTGCCGTCGATGTACCACCAGTTCAAGGAACTGGCGGATGTCGACATCACGGCGGAGGCGATGGAGGTCGGCCCGACCTGCCACTACGTGATGGGCGGCATCGCCGTCGAGTCCGACACGGCTGCGGCGGTGGGCGTTCCCGGCCTGTTCGCGGCGGGCGAGGTCGCGGGCGGAATGCACGGCTCCAACCGGCTCGGCGGTAACTCGCTGTCCGACCTGCTGGTCTTCGGTCGGCGGGCGGGACTGCACGCGGCCGAGTACGCACAGGGGCTCGCCGTGCGCCCGCCGGTGGACGAGGACCAGATCGACGCGGCCGCCGCCGAGGCACTGCGTCCGTTCAGCGCGGAGGAGCCGCAGCCGGGCGAGGAGAACGGAAAGCCGGCGGAGAATCCGTACACCCTCCACCAGGAACTCCAGCAGACGATGAACGACCTGGTCGGCATCATCCGGCGCGGACCGGAGATGGAGCAGGCCCTGGAGAAACTGGCCGGCCTGCGGATGCGGGCGCGGCGGGCCGGGGTCGAGGGCCATCGGCAGTTCAACCCCGGCTGGCACCTCGCGCTGGACCTGCGGAACATGCTGCTCGTCAGCGAGTGCATCGCGCGGGCGGCGCTGGAGCGGACGGAGAGCCGCGGCGGGCACACCCGTGAGGACTGCCCCACGATGGAGCGCGAGTGGCGGCGGGCCAACCTGCTGTGCCAACTGGCCGATTCTCCCCAGGCCTTCGGCGCGGTGGCCCCCGGCGGGCCGGCGGCCACCGATCCGGTACACGGCCAGATCGAGCTCATCCGGAAGACGACCGAGCCCATCCGTCCCGACCTGCTCGCCCTTTTCGACAAGGAGGAGCTGGTCAAGTACCTCGCCGAAGAGGAGCTCTACGAGTGAGCAGCTACACAGCGGCCTTCAAGGTCTGGCGCGGTGACACGGACGGCGGAGAGCTGGAGGACTACGCCGTCGAGGTCAATGACGGGGAGGTCGTCCTCGACATCATCCACCGCATCCAGGCCACCCAAGCCTCCGATCTCGCGGTCCGCTGGAACTGCAAGGCGGGCAAGTGCGGTTCGTGCAGCGCGGAGATCAACGGCCGACCGCGGCTGATGTGCATGACCCGCATGTCGACCCTCTCCCGCGAGGAGGCGATCACGGTGACGCCGCTGCGGGCGTTCCCGGTGGTGCGGGACCTGGTGACGGACGTGTCCTTCAACTACGCGAAGGCACGAGAGGTGCCTTCGTTCGTACCGCCGCCGGGGGTGAAGGCGGGTGACTACCGCATGCAGCAGATGGATGTGGACCGCTCACAGGAGTTCCGCAAGTGCATCGAGTGCTTTCTGTGCCAGGACACCTGTCATGTGGTGCGCGACCACGAGGAGAACAAGACCGCGTTCGCGGGCCCGCGCTTCTTGATGCGGGTGGCGGAACTGGACATGCATCCACTGGACGCCGCGGCGGAGAGCGGCCTGGACCGTAAGAAGACCGCCCAGGACGAGCACGGCCTCGGCTACTGCAACATCACCAAGTGCTGCACGGAGGTGTGTCCCGAGGGCATCAAGATCACCGACAATGCGCTGATCCCGCTGAAGGAGCGGGCGGTGGACCGGAAGTACGACCCGCTGGTGTGGCTGGGCAGCAGGATCAAGCGCCGCGCGGCCGACTAATCCCTTTCGCCCCAGCCCTTCCTGTACGCGGCCCAGTCCTCGTCCTTCGCCGCGAAGTCGACGTACAGCGCCACCCCGAACCGGTCGCGGTCCCGGTCCGTGCGCCCCAGACCCAGCCTGGTGCCGCGGACCGCCGCCGCGACCGTCTCCGCCGATTCGTGGTGGCCCAGGTCGTCCTCGTGGAAGAACGGCAGCCCCATCAGCAGATCGGTGTCCTGGGGAGTGACCTCGAGCGCGAGCGTCGTCTGCTGGGCGACGTAGCCGCCGTACATGCCCTCCAGCGGCATCCAGGTGTCGTACGACATGACGGCGATCTGGTCGACCCGTCGGGCCACCTCGCCGAAGAACTCCTGCGACCACCACTTGCCGCGGCCGGTGACCGCGCTGTTCACACGGTGGGCGGCCGGCAGCGGATCGATCTGGTGGGCGGCGACGGACAGCGGGGACTTGCGCGCCCGCGTCAGCTCGCCCAGATCGTCCAGCAGCGACAGATAATCGCGATCGCCGGAGACCAGCGGCTCCAGGTCGAAGTGGACGCCGTCGAAGCCCGCGTCCAGGATCTGCGCGGTGGAGCGCACGACGGTCGCGCGGGTGTCCGGGTCGGAGAGCTGCATTCCCTCGGGTCCCTCGCTCGCCAGTACGTCGCCGAGCCAGGCCTGGACGCGTATGCCCGGGATCTTGCGGTGGACGGCGTCGATCAGCCACCGCGCGCGCGGATAGCGGTCGGCGGGCAGGGTCCCGTCGTGCTCGAGCGGCCCGGCGTGGACGTACAGGTCCCGTATCCCCGTCCCCCGTATCCGCTCGGCGAAGGCATCGAGGTCGGCGTCCTTCTTCCGGCCGTCCACCCAGGCGTGGCCGAGCCAGATGGCATCCTGCCCGCGTGTCCGGGTGCCGTCCTGGAGGTCTCCCGCGTAATTGACGCGCAGCGCCACTGCGGCGGTGAGGGTGGGGGCGAAGAGGACGACGGCGAGGGCGAGGGCGACCCGCTTGGGCCATCTCAGGCGAGGGCTGCGCCACCGCCGTACGAGCGCACGCGTCCCCGCAGCTCCGCGCAGCGCCCCTGCGCGCTCGCGCATTCCCGTCCAGTTCCTGATCCCCATGCCACGCAAGGCTAGGTCACGGCTCGGACATCCGTCCGGTCGCGGAGGTCCAACTCCCGGCATAGCCTCCCAAATGTGACGCGAACAGCCACCCGGGCCTTCCTCGCCATGCTGGTGGCGGCGTGGTGGCTGGTCGTGCCCGCCGCCCGCGGAGCCCTGGCCGACGATCCCGTCGGTCTGTCCCGCCAGGGCCAGATCACCGACCGGGCCGGGGCTCTGGGCAACCGCGAACCGCAGGTCGCCAAGGCGCTGGACCGGCTCTACGACAACCAGCGCCTGCAGCTCTTCGTCGTGTACGTAAGGGACTTCTCCGGCCGCTCCGCACAGGCCTGGGCCAATGAGACCGCCGCGAAGAACGGCCTCGGCCGAAATGACGTCCTTCTCGCCATCGCCACCCACGACCGGCAGTACGCCTACTACGCAGACAGCGCGGACAACGCAGACAACGGCTCCCGGCTGAGCGACGCACAACTCGCGGACGTCGCCGACACCGCCATCGAGCCCCCGCTGAGGCAGAACGACTGGGCCGGAGCCGCGATCGGGGCGGCCGACGGCTACGACGCGGTGCTCGCCGGACGGCCCGTGCCGACACCTGCCATCACCCCCGGCGAGGCGGACCCGGGCGGCAGCGGAGACGGGGGCGGCAGCACCCGGACGGGAGCCGGGGACCTGGTACTGCCCATTGCGGTGATCGGCGGGGCCGGCGCGGTCGCCGCGTACACCTTCTCCAAACGCAGGAAGCGGACCGCGACCCGCACCACTCCGCAGGGCGGCCAGGAGGGCTGGGGCAGGCCGGAGCAGGAGGCACGGACGCCGCTGCCCGAACTCGACGCCCGGGCCAAGCGGACTTTGGTCGACACCGACGACGCGCTCCGCACCAGCCAGGAGGAACTCGGCTTCGCCACCGCCCAGTTCGGGGAGGAGGCGGCCAAGCCGTTCCAGGAAGCGGTCGAGCAGGCCACGAGCGAGCTGACCGCCGCGTTCCGGCTGCGCCAGCAGCTCGACGACGCCTCTCCGGAGGACGATGCGACCCGCCGCCGGATGCTGGACGAGATCGTCGCGCGGTGCACCGAGGCCAACCGGCGACTGGACGCGGAATCCCAGGACTTCGACCGGCTGCGGGCGCTGGAGCGGAACGCACCGCAGGCGCTCGCCGTCGCCGAAGCCGGCTACGACGACCTCGACGGCCGCGTCCTCACGGCGGAGGCCACGCTCGGCATGCTGCGTGAGCGGTACGCCCCGTCCGCCTCCGCGCCCGTCGTGAGCAACGTCGAGCAGGCCAAGGAGCGGCTTGTCTTCACCGCGGCCGGCCTGGAAAGGGCCCGCCAGGCGGTCGACGCCTCCGACAACGGCGCGGCCGCCGTGCAGGTACGGGCTGCCGAGGGCGCTCTCACCCAGGCGGCCCGGCTCATCGAGGCCGTCGACCGGCGGGCGCAGGAGCTGGCGGAGGCGGCCGGAAAGCTGCCGGGCGCGCTCACGGAGACGGACACGGACCTGGCCGAGGCGGGCGGGCTGCTGAAGGGCACCTCGGAAGGGGTGTCGACGGCCGATCTGCAGGGGGGGATCGCCCGGGCCGAGACGGTGGTCGCGGAGGTACGCAGGGAGCAGGAAGCGGGCCCGTACGACCCGATCGACGCGCTGCGCCGGGTGGAGGAGGCGGATGCGGCGCTCGACGCGGCGCTGGTGGGGGCGCGCGAGAACGAGCAGGGGGCGCGGCGTGTCCGTGGTCTGCTCGACCGGGCGACGCTCGGTGCCCGCTCCGCCGTCGGGGCTGCTGCGGACTACATCACGACCCACCGCGGGGCGGTCGGCAGCGAGGCCAGGACCCGGCTCGCGGAAGCCCAGCGGCGGTTGGAGAGGTCGAGGGTGCTGGCGGATCCGGCAGGCCCGGGCGGTGGTGAGGCCGGCGGTCAGGCGGGTGGTCAGACCGACGGTCAGGCGGGCGGTCAGACCGACGGTCAGGCGGGCGGTCAGGCCGGCGGTCGGGCGGGTCCCGGTGCTGCGGGTGATCCGCAGGGCGCGCTGGCCGAGGCGCAGCAGGCGGACGCGCTGGCGCGGCAGGCGCAGAGCCTGGCCGAAGAAGACGTCCGGGTATACGGGAACCCATTCGGTCCGGGCGGTGTACAAGAAGCAGGAGGTGCGGGGGGCGGGCTCGGGGGCGCGGTGCTCGGCGGGATCATCCTCGGCGGACTGTTCGGTGGAGGGGGAAGGGGCGGGGGTCATGGTGGAGGTTTTTCGGGGGGTCATGGAGGGGGCTTCGGGGGTGGCGGCTTCGGCGGCGGGCCCGGCAGCTTCGGCGGCGGGGGCACCCGCGGCCGGATGGGCGGCGGCCGATTCTGACGCACTTCCCTGTTCGCGCGGCGCTCACAAGGAGAAGTTCCATGACCAAGCAGACCGTTCTCGGCCGTGTCGCCCAACTGGCGAAGGCCAATATCAACGCCCTGCTCGACCAGGCCGAGGATCCGCAGAAAATGCTGGACCAGCTGATCCGGGACTACACGAACAACATCGGCGAGGCGGAGCAGGCGGTGGCCACCACCATCGGCAATCTGCGCCTGCTGGAGCAGGACCACCAGGAGGATGTGGCCGCTGCCCAGGAGTGGGGCGGCAAGGCGCTCGCGGCCAGCAGAAAGGCCGACCAGCTGCGGGCGACGGGGCAGACCGCGGACGCCGACACGTTCGACAACCTGGCCAAGGTCGCACTCCAGCGCCAGCTCCAGTCCGAGAAGGAGGCCAAGACCGCCGAGCCGACCATCGCCTCCCAGACGGAGGTCGTGGACAAGCTCAAGAGCGGGCTCGACCAGATGAAGTCCAAGCTCACCCAGCTCCGGTCCAAGCGGGACGAGCTGGTTGCCCGGGCCAGGACCGCACAGGCGCAGAACACGATGATGGACGCGGTCAAGAACATCGACGTGCTCGATCCGACCAGCGAGCTGAGCCGGTTCGAGGACAAGGTGCGCCGGGAGGAGGCGAAGGCGATGGGCAAGGAGGAGCTGGCCGCCTCGTCACTGGACGCGCAGTTCGAGCAGCTGGACAGCCTGGGCGACGGCGCGGAGATCGAGGCACGACTGGCTGCCCTGAAGGCCGCCTCCTAGGCGGTTCCTTCGGATCTTGCCGGACTCGCCTGATCCCAAGGACACCCCCTGGCGCGGCCTGGCCCCCTGCGGCCTGCCCGTCGCCGCCGGAGCCCCGGTCAGAACATGCTGAGCAACTGCTCGACAGTGGGCTGGGCTGTCGAGTCCCCGTCGGGCAGGGCGAGTTCGAACCACACGGTCTTGCCGCGCGGGGTCCGGCGCGAACCCCAGGCCGCGCTCAGCAGCCCGACCAGCTGCAGTCCGCGGCCGCCCTCGTCGGTGTCGCGCGCCCGTCGCCTCCTCGGCTGCACCAGGCCCGCGTCCCACACCTCGCAGACGAGGGTGCGGTCGCGCAGCAGCCGCAGCCGTATCTCGCCCTCGCCGTACCGCAGCGCGTTGGTGACCAACTCGCTGACGAGCAGCTCGACCGTGTCCACGAGCGCCTCGAGGTCCCAGGACTTCAGCTGGGCACGGGCCAGTTCGCGGGCCCGGCCCACCGAGCGGGGCTCGCGCGGCAGGCGCCAGTCGCCGACCGCGTCGAGGGGCAGCCCCTGTATCCGGGCCATCAGCAGGGCGATGTCGTCCTCACCGTGCCGGGTGTCGAGGGTGTTCAGGACATGGTCACAGACGTCTTCCAGGGGGCGCACGGGATCGGTGAGAGCGGTCCGGAAGGCGCGCAGTCCCTCGTCGAGGGGGTGGTCCCGGGATTCGACGAGTCCGTCGGTGTAGAGCGCGAGGAGGGCACCCTCCGGGAGCTCGACCTCGACCTCTTCGAAGGGCTCGCCGCCCACGCCGAGCGGCATCCCCGGCGGCACGTCCAGCAGCAGCGCCTCCTCGCCCGGTTCGACCAGGACGGGGGGCAGATGGCCGGCGTTGGCGAAGGTGCAGCGCCGGGTGACCGGGTCGTAGACGGCGTAGACGCAGGTCGCGAGATAGACCTCGGAGAGGTCGGCCTCGCGGGACTTGTGGGCGACGCGCGAGGCCTGCTGGGCACCGCTGGGGGTGCCCAGGCCGCGGGCGATCTCGTCGAGCGCGGAGAGCACTTCGGCGGGTTCCAGGTCCAGCAGGGCCAAAGTCCTCACAGCCGTGCGCAGTTCGCCCATGGCGACCGCGGCCCGCAGTCCCCGCCCCATCACATCGCCCACCACCAACGCGGTGCGGTGACCGGGCAGTTCGATGACGTCGAACCAGTCGCCGCCCACCTCGGTGGCCGTATTGCCCGGAAGATAGCGGCACGCGATGTCCAGGCCGGCCGCCTCGGGGTCGCCGGGCGGCAGCAGGCTGCGCTGGAGGATCAACGCCCGCTCGTGCTCCCTGCGGTAGAGGCGGGCGTTGTCCATACAGACCGCGGCGCGGGCGGCGAGCTCGACGGCGAGCGCCCGGTCCCGTTCCCCGAAGGGCTCGCTGCCCTTCGTACGGGAGAACTGCACCAGGCCGACCACGGTGTCGTGGGCGACCATCGGCACCGCCAGCGTGGACTGGACGAAGGTGCCCTCGCCCGGGATCGACTGGACGCGGGTGGTACGCAGGGCGCTCGCGCACGGCGAGTTGAAGGGATAGCGGTGGACCTCGCCGACCGCGGTGGGGGTGGCGTCCCCCCGGCCGCAGCCGGGCGTGGTGGCCAGCGGGGCGTCGGAGACGGCGCTGGCGAAGGCGACCCGGCGCAGCTCGGCACTGCCGTCGGCCCGTCCGGGCGGGGCCTCGTCGCCCGTGAGAAGCCCTTGGTAGAGGTCCACCGAGGCGAGGTCGCAGAAGCCGGGGACGGCGACGTCGAGGAGTTCGCGGGCGGTGGTCTCCAGATCGAGCGAGTTGCCGATGCGGGCGCTCGCCTCGTTGAGGAGGGCGAGATTGCGCCGGGCGCTGGCCGCTTCGCGGGCGGCGATATGACGGCGGGTGACATCGGTGCCGACTCCGGCGACGCCGATGGGGCGGCCGGTTCCGCTGTGTACCCGGTAGAGGTTGATGGACCAGTGCCTGCGGTCCGTGCTGCCGGGCGCCGCACCGACGATCTGGAGATCGATGGCGGATTCACCGGTCTCCAGCACCCGGCGCAGCGAGGCGTTCATCCGCTCGGCCTCGGGGCGGGTGAGGTAGTCGTGGACAGTGCGTCCGCGGTGGTCGTCGGCGGTGCCCCCGAAGACGGTGGCGAAACGCTGGTTGGCCCGCTGCACCGTGAGATCCGTGCCGAAGAGCAGGAATCCAAAGGGAGATTGGCCGAATATTGCCTGCGAAGCGGCGAGATCGGTCTCGATCCTGCGCAGCGCGCGGACGTCGACGACGATGCAGAGCGCGGCCTTGTCACCGCCCTCCGTCTCGCTCGGCATCACATAGACCTCGGCTACACCGTGCGCACCGCCCTCGCCCGGCATGCGGAAGGGGACAAGGCCCGTCCACTCCTTGCCGTCGAGGATCTCGGCCACCTCGCGATGGCCGCGCGGTCGCAGCTCGGCGGGCATGAAGACCTCGACCGGGTCCTTCCCCCTGACCTGGTCGGCAGTGATGCCGAAGAGATCCACCGCACGCCGACTCCACTGATCGACCAGCCCGTCGGGGCCGATCGAGAAGGAGGCCACCCTGATGTAGTCATAGATCGAGCCAGGCGGGCTGCTCTGCCACACGACACCGCTCGCCGTCTCAGGTATCTCGCTCACGCGACCGTCCCCTCCAGCTCACCGCACCGGACCGGCCATGACCGCAGTATTCAGCACTACGGCCCGGACCGACACGGCGTTCACGATCACAGCACGGTCTCGTTCATTTTCGGCCGAGTCGGGCCCGAGCCGAGACCGGGCCGAGTCCGACGTGATCGTTGTCCCTTCCCACTTCTAACCAGAGAGAGCGAGCTCGAACCACACGGTCTTGCCGTTCCTGCCACGCCGGGTACCCCAGCGGCGCGCCGACCTGGCCACCAGTTGAAGTCCGCGTCCGCCCTCGTCGTCGGGTTCCGCGTCGCGTTCGGTGGGCGGATCCGGCAACGGATCGGAGACTTCGACCAGCAGGAAGGGGACGGTGTGGTCGGCGGCGGGACGGATCAGCCGGACCCCGATCGGGCCCGATGCGTACCGCAGCGAGTTGGTCACCAGCTCGCTGACCAGCAGGACTGTCACATCACCGATCTTCGAGTCCAGTCCCCAGGCGCGCAGGGTGTCACGCACGGCATGACGGGCGTTGCGTACGGCATCAGGCTCGGCAGGGAAGATCCACTCGGCGCACTCGCCTTCGGTGTCGATCACGCCGCTCACTTCCCAGACCGGCAGCAGACCCACGTCCATTTTCGGAGGGTTAATCAGCACATACCCGATATTCGCGGCCAGGTATCCCGGTCATCGCAGCATTGCGCGCACCGTGGCACGAACGGCGTACACGTCAGTCGCGCGCGCCGTCTTCCGCCTCTTGGCGCAGGCGTCGCGCCGCCTCCGCCACGGCGGGCCGGTCCTGGTCGAGCCAGTCGACGGCGTCCGTTTCGTGCGGGGCCAGCCAGCGCAGCGCGTCGTGATCCTCAAGCGGCCGGGGTTCTCCCGAGACCAGCCGGGCCGTCCACACCTGAAGGACATAACCGGGCTTCAGCGGCCATTCACCGGGGATGCGCTCCAGTGGCTCCGTCTCGACGCCCAGCTCTTCGCGCAGCTCACGCACCAGCGCCTGCTGGGGGCTCTCCCCCGGCTCCAGTTTGCCGCCGGGCAGCTCCCAGCGGCCGGCGAGCTCCTCGGGGGCGCTGCGGCGCGCGGCCAGCAGCCGCCCCCGGTCGTACAGCGCTCCGGCCACCACCACTACGCGAACAGGAGGTCCGGGGGTCGCCCCCCGGAAAGGCACAGTGTTCATGCGCCGGAGCATATTGCGCGCCGGACCATGGCCCGGCTAGTGCGTCGGCTGCCCGATGCGCTCCACCCAGTAGAGCTGCCGGTGCCCGCGACCGTCGAGGGTCTCCACGATCTGCTGCGCCTCGTCCCTGGTGGCGTACCTACCGACGCGATAGCGATTGCCGTTGTCGTCCTGCCGTATGACGAGCCAGGGCAGTACAGCGCCACTGTCGTTCATCGCGCCCCTCCCCAGGCCGGCCTGCATGTCTCTAAGGATCGCCAGGAAACCGCACTACGCATATGCCCGAGCGTACGCCTGACCTTTACTCAGCGGATATGGGTTTTCACAAAGAGATAGGAAAGAGGGGGCGCATCCGGCCGGATGCGCCCCTTGCTTCCCCTGTATCCGCTCACTCCATATGGATCTGTGAAATAAGGGGCATCTGAGGCATCGTGGGCACCGGCATCAGGACCGGACCGGCCGCCGGGTCCTTGCGGCAGACGTCCCCGCAGGTGGAGTCCAGTGAGCAGCACAGCGAACAGATCGGGCCCGACTGGACCGGACAGTCCGCGATGTCCGGGAGCTCGTACGCCGTCTCGCAGACCGAGCAGAGATGAGTGGCGGTGATGTCCTCGATCTCGTCCTCGGAACCCGCCCCGGAGCCTTCGGCCCGGTGATACCTCCATACCGTGTTCGGCCTGGCCAGGTAGTACTTGCCCTTCGTCGCCCAGGCGATCAACGGGCAGAGGACCAGGGCGAGTCCGGCCGCGATGAAGGTCGAGAATGCCTCGGCGTACCGGCCGAAGAGCCCGAAGAAGGCCAGAATCGATACGGTCGAGGCGATCGTCATCGCCCCGAAGCCGGCCGGGTTCACCGGGTACAGATACGCCCGCTTGAATTCGATGTACTTGGGGCTGAGCCCGATCCGCTTGTTGATGACCAGATCGGCGGTGACGGCCGCGATCCAGGCAATGCCCACGTTCGAGTAGAAGCCCAGCAGCTTGCCCAGGGCCGCGAACATGTTCATTTCCATCAGCGTCAGCGCGATGGCGAGGTTGAGGAAGATGTACCAGACGCGGCCCGGGTGCTTGTGGGTGATGCGGGAGAAGAAGTTCGACCAGGACAGCGAGCCGCTGTAGGCGTTGGTCACGTTGATCTTGACCTGCGACACAATCACGAAGAGCGCGGCGGCGGGCAGGGCGACCGAGCCGAGCCAGGGTTTGAGTGCCTCGATCTGCGGCGCGATCGGCTCCAGGGCGTGCGTCTTTCCGACCGCCTCCAGGGCGACGAAGGCCAGGAAGGCGCCGCCCAGCTGCTTGGCGGCCCCGATGATCACCCAGCCGGGCCCGGCCGCGAGCACGGCGAGGTTCCAGCGGCGTGTGTTCTCCTGCGTCCTGGCCGGCATGAACCGCAGATAGTCGGCCTGCTCGCCGATCTGCGCGATGAGAGAGAGCGCAACGCCCGTACCAAGGCCGAAGGCGATCCACGAGAAGCCGGAGCCGGCCCCTTCCGTACCGCCGAAGGAGGCGAACGCGCCCCAGGCGTCGGGGGCTTCGAAGGCCAGCACGACGAAGGGCAGCACCATGCCGATGATCCAGATCGGCTGGGTCCAGGCCTGCACCTTCGCCAGCGCACCCATCCCCCGGAAGACGATCGGGATCACGATCAGCGTGGTGATCAGATAGCCGATCTCGACGGGCAGTCCGACGGCCTGGTGCATGGCCTGCGCCATGATCGAGCCTTCGAGCGCGAAGAAGATGAAGGTGAACGAGGCGTAAATGAGGGAGGTCAGCGTCGAGCCGAAGTAGCCGAAGCCGGCGCCGCGCGTGACCAGATCCATGTCCAGGCCGTATGTGGCGCAGGCACGGGCGATCGGTATTCCGGTGAGAAAGATGATCACCGCGGCAGTGAGGATCGAGGCGAGCCCGCTGGTGAAGCCATAGGTGAAGACAATCGAGGCGCCGATCGCGAAGTCCGCGAGATAGGCGATACCGCCGAGCGCCGTCCCCGCGACCATCGAGGGCGACCAGCGGCGGAAGGAGTGGGGCGCATACCGCAGCGAGTAGTCCTCCCGGCTCTCGTCGGCGGCGAGCTTGGCGTATCTGCGCCTGGGCGGCGGCGGCTGCCCTTCGTCCGGCGTCCTGGTGACAGATGTGGCAGTTTCCGTCATCGGTGACTTCCCGTTCGTCGGTCCGTGTGCGGGGGCGGAGCGCATACGGACGGGAAGGTAGGAGCCGGACATGACAGTCCGTCGCCGCGGGCGATTGCCCGGGCGTTACGGGACGGGAGCGGGCGTTAACTCGTGATCACGGCCGTCGGACGGCCTGTCCGGCTATCGGTCGCCGGGCAGCTCCGGCCAGTCGTGCGGCAGCCGAACGGCGTGCGCAGGGAGGTCACTTGACCGGCAGGTGGTATGCGATCCGGTAGCGGTCCGCCGGGACGACCACGTCCGCCGTCTCCACCGCCCGCCCCGAGGCGTAGTACGTCCGCTCGACGACCATCACCACGTGGCCCGGCACGCCGCCCAGTGCCAGGAGCTCCTCCGCAAGCCCCGGCCGGGCGCCGACCTCCTCCAGTACGTTGTCCACGACGACATCGATGGCCGCCATTCGCTCGACGACCCCGCAGCCGCCCAGCGGGCCCTCCTCCGGCAGCATCACGGGTGTACGCCCGGTGACTTCGAGGGGCTCCCAGGAGGTGGAGAGCATCATCGCCTCGCCCGCGTCCCGGAACACATAGCGCGTACGCATCACCCGGTCGCCGAGCTGGATGCCGAGCCGGGCCGCGACCTCGGGGCTCGCCCCGTCCTGCTCGCTGCTGGACTCCCAGGTGCCCCGGGCGCCCTCCTCCGACTGCTCCTGCCGGAAGGGGTTGGCGCCGGACGGCCGGCGGTACCCGGAGCGGGAGACCCTGCGCGGGACGGGACGCTCGCGCACATACGTACCGGAGCCGGAACGGCCCTCGACCAGGCCCTCCGCCATCAGCACCTTCCGCGCTTCGAGGGCGACGGTGTCCGAGACGCCGTACTCCTCACGAATGCGGGCCTGGGACGGAAGCCGGGTGTGCGGCGGCAGTGCGCCATTGACGATCTGCTGACGGAGATCGCTCGCAACGCGCAGATAGGCGGGCTGCTCACCGAATGTCACTGGCACTCCCAACAGGTTGACAGACAGCAACAGCCTGACAACCGTGGGTTGTTGACCGCAAGCGTGGGCCAAGGTTTCACCCGAAGTGATGATTTGCCGGTACGCAGGGGTTTACCTCGCGCATGACCGCCATTCCCTGCCACCCTCACCCCAACTCCTGATGCAGCCCTTGACCCAAATGGTCCAGACCAATACGTTCCTGGTTATGCGTCGAAACTGCCGAAGATCCCTTGTCAGGGCGGCCGTTGCCGCCTGTTCCGTTGCCCTTCTCGCCACCCTCGCGCCCAGCGCCTCCGCCCACGGGGACGACGGCCGCCACGGAAAGCCGTCGTACAAGCGCGTCGGCTACTTCACCCAATGGGGCGTCTACGGCCGCGACTTCCAGATCAAGGACATGGACACCAGCGGTCAGGCCGCCAAGCTCACCCACATCAACTACGCCTTCGGCAACGTGAGTTCCGAAGGCAAGTGCTTCACCGGAAGTGTCCCCGGCGAGGCCGATGCCTGGGCGGACTACGCGCGCCCGCTGGAGGCCGCCGACTCGGTGGACGGCGTCGCCGACACCGCCGATCAGCCGCTCGCCGGCAACTTCAACCAGCTGCGCGAGCTCAAGGCCAAGCACCGGGGCCTCAAGGTGCTCATCTCCCTGGGCGGCTGGAGCTGGTCCACACACTTCTCGGACGCGGCCCGCACCCCCGCCTCCCGCAAGGCCTTCGTCTCCTCCTGCATCGACCTCTACATCAAGGGCAATCTGCCGGTCGAGGGAGCCCGCGGCGGGGTGGGCGCTGCGGCGGGGCTCTTCGACGGCATCGATCTCGACTGGGAGTGGCCGGGCTCGGCCGGCGACACGGACACGGTCTTCCGGCCGGAGGACAAGAAGAACTTCACCGCGCTGGTACGGGAGTTCCGTACGCAGCTCGACGCGTACGGAAAGTCGCTGCCGGACAGGCCGAGTACATCAAGTACGCCAAATACACCGGGTACGCCAGGTACGCCAGATACGCAGACCGAGTCGCACAAGCCGCAGCACAAGCACTACGAGCTGACGGCCTTCGTCCCGACGGCTCCGGCGAAGATCGACGCGGGCTTCGAGGTTGGCAAGATCATGCGTGATCTGGACTTCGTGAACCTCCAGGGCTACGACTTCCAT
Source organism: Streptomyces sp. NBC_01142 (assembly GCF_026341125.1). NCBI lineage: Bacteria > Bacillati > Actinomycetota > Actinomycetes > Kitasatosporales > Streptomycetaceae > Streptomyces > Streptomyces sp. NBC_01142. Next base: position 896,974 of record NZ_JAPEOR010000001.1, on the reverse strand, counting down.
GTCGCGGGCGAGAAGACCACTGCCCAGCAGTCCGCGCTCTACGCCCGCGGCGACTTCAGCGTCGACCAGACCGTCCGCGACTGGCTGCGGCGCGGCGCCCCCGCCCGCAAACTGGTGATGGGCATGCCCTTCTACGGTCAGGGCTGGACGGGCGTCACCGGCGGCGGCGACGGCCTCGACCAGCCGGCCACGGCGCCCGCTCCGGCGACCTGGGCGGCCGGGTACGAGGACTACAAGGCCCTCAAGAAGCTCGCCGACTCGGGGACGTACGCGATCCACCGGGACCGGAGGAACGGCCACGCCTGGCTCTTCGACGGCACCACCCTGTGGACGTACGACGACCCGCAGGTGCTGCGCGCCAAGACGTCGTACATCCGTGACCGGGGTCTGGGCGGCGCGATGTTCTGGTCCTTGGACGGGGACACCGCGGACGGCGAGCTGATGGCGGCGGTCGACCGCGGACTCGGCCGCCGCTAGGGGGTGCCGTTCGGATCACGCGAGCCCGGCAAGATCCAAGCGACACCCCCTGGATCGCAACGGTTCGGGGATGGGACCGGCCCCGGGCCTTCGGTGGCTCAGGGGCCGGTCCCATCCGCCGACGGGATGCCTCCGGACCGTACGGAGCCCTTGAGCTTTCCTTCCGTGACGGCGAAGGCGCAGGTCACCGAGCGGTCCCCCAGGCGCCAACTGCGTTCGCTCGGCATGTAGTAGTAGATCTCCGCGCTGTCCGGCACGGCGGAGGCGTCCGTCGCGTAGGCGTTGTTGATCTCCGTGCAGCGCTTCTCGGCCACCGGTTCGACAGCCGCCTCGCCGGGCCAGGTGTCGGACTTCTCCAGCCTGAAGGCCCCGGTGACCTCGGCGTCGTGCTCCTTGGCGCAGTCGACGACCCTGACGGACGCGGTCTCCTGCTCCAGCTCGTCGCCGGGGACGTTGAAGCAGTCGCCCTTGTGCAGGTCGAGCGTGCTGCGCGAGCGCGACGCCTCACCCATGCCCTTCCGGAAGCCGTCCCAGGCGTCGCCGATCCCGCCGGTGGCGAGTCCGACGAGCACCAGGAGGGTGCTGATCGAGGAGAGCACGATGCCCGCGACCGCCATGCCCTTGCCGCGGTCGCCCTTCCTCTTGATCTGCGAGAGGGCTATCAGTCCGAGCACCAGCCCGAGCGGCGGCAGACAGCACACGATGCCGAGTACGAGAGAGGCGACGGACAGGCCGTTCACGGACGGTCTGCGGGCGTACTGCGGATACGGCTGCCAGCTCTGGGCGGATGGGTGCACGGGTACGTTGCTCCTCGTCGGGATCACACGAACAGGCGTGCGGATCATATGTGTAGCGCGACGGAGGACGGAATGCAGCCGGCAGCAGCTGCGGTACGGGCCGTGAACCACCTGACGGCACAGTGGGCTCGGCAGGACGAGCGGCCGGGCGGCACGGTCTTCTCGGCGGCCGGGGTCTGGCCACTGCTCGCTCTCCTCGCGGACGGCGCGGGCGGCGCGGCCCGCCGCGAACTGGGGGAGGCGGTGGGCCTGCCCGCGGCCGAAGCCGCCGGAGCGGCCCGGGGGCTGCTGGCCGCGCTCGGTGCGATGCGGGGCGTGGACGCGGCACTGGGCCTGTGGACGAAGAAGTCACTGCCGCTGCACGAGAAGTGGGCCGCCGCGCTGCCGCCGGGCGCGCATGCGCGGCTCTCCGGCGACGAGGACACCGACCGCGCGGCGCTGGACGCCTGGGCCGCGGAGCGGACGGGCGGGCAGATCGAAGCGCTGCCGGTTGTCCTCGACGACGAGACGGAACTGGTGCTGGCGAGTGCGCTGGCGCTGCGTACGGAGTGGTTCCGGCCCTTCACCGAAGGCGTGATGTGTGCGGGGCCGGGGCCCTGGGCCGCACGCGAGCTGAGCTCGCTGATGCGCACCACCTCACTGCTCGACCGAGTCGGCGTGGCCGACACCCCCACCGGTGCGGTAACGGTGGCCAAGGTGCTCGGCAACACCGGCATCGATGTCCATCTGCTGCTCGGGGAGCCGGAGTCGGCGCCGGCGAGCGTCCTCGCCACCGGTATCGACGTCCTCGCGGGCCGGTACACGGCGGTCCCGGCCGACCGGCTCCCGTACGGCGCGGTGGGCCCGGGCCTGACCAAGAGCGTCGTCCGCGCGCTGTTCCCCACCCCGCCGCGGCTCCACCTCACGACCTCGCCCTTCTCGCTGACCGCCGACCACGATCTGCTGGAACGGGACCGGCTCTTCGGCCTGGCCGCTGCCAGAGACCGGAGCCACGGTCACTTCCCCGGCGTCAGCCCTGAGCCACTGGCGATCCGGTCCGCACGCCAGTCGTCCACGGCGACGTTCGGCGCGCTCGGATTCCGGGCGGCAAGCGTGACGGCGCTGGGGGCCGCGGGCGCAGGGGTACCGGAGTTCCGGTACCGGGCCGTCGAGGTGGACGCCGTGTTCGACCGGCCCTTCGGCTTCCTCGCCGTGCACAGGACTTCACGACTGGTTCTGACAGCAGGCTGGGTCGCCGAGCCGACGCCGTACCGGGACGAGGACTGATGACCGTTGTTCTGGAGGGGCTCGCGGTCAATCCGGCCGCGCCTGTCGAGGTACTGCTGTGCACAGCGTGGACCGGACGGCGTCGTGCTCCGGCTCCAGCAGCCTCTCGCCTGCTCGGCTGACAGCGCAAGAAGGGAGAACAGGAACGGTGAACGAGAACGGTGAACGAGAACGGTGAAGGGGACGGCCGCCGAGGCGGCCGCCCCCTCCCATTCACTCACTCAGAGATCGGACCTGAGGGGTTTCAGAACTGCAGACCCCAGGAGTCGATCTTCCCGGTGTCGTACCGCGCGTTGTCGCTGACCCGCAGCTTCCAGGTGCCGTTGGCAGCCTCCGACGACGCGTTCACGGTGTAGGTGGTGATCACGTTGTCCGCGCTGCCGCCGGTGCCGTAGGCCTTGAGGTTGTAGGCCGTGCCGTCCGGGGCGATCAGGTCGATCTTCAGGTCACCGATGTACGTGTGCTTGATGTCGACCGGCACGCTCAGCGAGGCGGGCGCGTTCCCGGTGACTCCGCTGACGGTGACCGGCGACTCGGCGGTGGCGTTGTCGTTGATCGCGTAGTCCGCGGTGTTCTCGAACTTCTTGCCCGGCGGCGTGGTGCCGCCGCCGCCGACGTACAGCAGGCGGTTGGGCGAGCCGGTGCCCGGGCTGCCCACCACATTGGGCGTGGCGGCGTTGACCAGGGCGGTCGACACCTGCGCCGGGGTGGAGGCGGGGTTGTCGGCCAGGTAGAGGGCTGCGGCGCCGGCGACGTGCGGGGACGCCATCGACGTGCCGGAGATGGTGTTCGTCGCGCTGTCGCTGGTGTTCCAGGCGGAGGTGATGGAGGAGCCCGGGGCGAAGATGTCCAGCACGTTGCCGTAGTTGGAGTAGCTCGCCTTGGCGTCCGTGCTCGTCGTGGCGCCGACGGTGATCGCCTCGGTGACGCGGGCGGGCGACTTGGTGGCGGCGTTGGTCGACTCGTTGCCCGCGGCCACGGCGTAGGTGATGCCGGAGGCGATGGAGTTGCGTACCGCCGTGTCGAGGGCGGGGTCGGCACCGCCGCCCAGGCTCATGTTGGCGACGGCCGGCTTGACGGCGTTCTGGGTCACCCAGTCGATGCCGGCGACGACCTGCGCGGTCGTGCCCGAGCCTCCGTCGTCGAGCACGCGGACGCCGACGACCTTGGCCTTCTTGGCCACGCCGTAGGAGGACCCGGCGACGGTGGCGGCGACGTGCGTGCCGTGACCGTGGCCGTCCTGCGCCGTGTTGTCGTTGTCGATGGCGTCATAGCCGTACGACGCCCGGCCGCCGAAGTCGCTGTGGGTGATGCGTACGCCGGTGTCGATGACGTACGCCGTCACGCCCGAGCCCGCGGAGTCCGGGTAGGTGTAACTCTGGTTCAGCGGCAGGGTCTTCTGGTCGATCCGGTCCAAACCCCAGGAAGGCGGGTTCGGCTGGGTGCCCGAGACCTTGAAGACGCGGTTCTGCACGACGGACTCGACGGCCGGGTCCGCGGCGAACTTCTTCGCCTGCGCCGCGGAGAGCTCGACGGCGTAGCCGTTCAGCGCGGCCTTGTACGTCTTCTTGATCTTCGCGCCGTACTCCGCCGCAAGCGCCTTGCCCGCCTTGGAGCCGGCGGCCGCGGACTCGTCGAGCGTGACGATGTAGCTGCCCGCGATGGCTCCGGGCGCGCCCGCGTTCTGGATGACGCCCGCAGGCGCCACCGGGACCGCTGCGGCCGGGAGGGCGGAGGCCGCACCGAGCGAGAGCGCGACGACGGCTGTTGCGCTGGCTGCGGCGAGTCTTCGCCGCGAGGTACGCATCACTGACATGTGAGGGGTCCTCCTCATTGGTGGTGCGTTGCTGTGGGGGATACCGGCAGGCCCATGACAACAACGACGCAGAGTCCGCGACGGCCATGTCCGCCTGCCGAGCGAAAGATTGACGGATCCATAGGAATCACACAAGGGCCCTGGAAGGGACGTAACACGTGTGCCACACAACTGCCATGCTGGTGAACCATGAGCTCGTACAACTGCCCCAACTGCGGTACCCACTCCCCCGTTGACGCGGCCGCCTGGTGCTGCCCCCGCTGCCGCGGCCCCTGGGACCTGGACTTCACCGCTTCTCCGGTTTCCCTCAAGTCCCTGCCGGGCAGAGTGAATTCACTGTGGCGCTACGAAGAGGCACTGCCGCTCTCCTCTCCCGCCACCTCCCTCGGCGAGGGCCGCACTCCGCTCGTCCCGCTCACCGACACCGTCTCCGCCAAGCTCGACTTCCTGATGCCGACGCTCTCCTTCAAGGACCGCGGCGCGGTGATGCTGGCGGAGCTCGCCCGCAGGCTGCAGCCGCGTCGGGTCATCGCGGACAGCAGCGGGAACGCGGGCACGGCGATCGCCGCGTACTGCGCGCGGGCAGGTCTCGACTGCACGGTGTACGTCCCCGCGGACACGTCCGCCAAGAAGGTGGAGCAGATCCGGGCGCACGGCGCGCGTCTGGAGCTCGTCCCCGGCGATCGCGAGGCCACCGCCGTCGCTGCCCGTACGGCCGCCGAGGAACCCGGCACCTTCTACGCGAGTCATGTCTACAATCCGTACTTCCTGCACGGCACGAAGACCTACGTGTACGAGCTGTGGGAGGACCTGGGCGGCCGGCTCCCCGAGGCGATCGTCGTCCCGGTCGGCAACGGCACGCTGCTCCTCGGCGCGTCGCTCGCCCTCGGAGAACTGCACGCCCACGGACTGATCGACGAACTCCCCGCCCTGATCGCCGTGCAGGCCGAGGCGGCCTCCCCACTGGCCGCGGCCTTCCACGCCGGCTCCGACCGCCTGCTCGACGACAACGCGCCGCCCCTGCCGACCCTCGCCGAGGGCATCGCCATCCCGAAGCCGCCGCGAGCCCGCCAGGTCCTGCGGGCCGTGCGCGAGTCCGGCGGCACCTTCCTGACAGTGACGGAGAATCAGATCCGGGCGGCTCAGCTGGATCTGGCGGGGCGGGGGCTGTTCGTCGAGTCGACCGGGGTGGCCTGCTGGGCGGCGGCGGGCGGGTGGACCGATCGCACCGCCGTCGTACCGCTCTGCGGCGCGGGCCTCAAGACGGGCATGGCACCCCAGGCTTAGGGCGGGGCGCCGGGGAGGCCGGCAACCATGCCGCGGGCGTAAGGGAGTTGCCGGCCGACCGGGCCGGCGAGGCAGGCCGCAGCGGCGATGCCGACCGGCTCGGCGAGGCCGGTCGGGTCGGCGAGGTCGGTCGTGGCAGCCGATCGAGCGATTGCCGAACTCGGCCCGGTCGGCCGATCGAGCAGTCCCCGATGCCCCCCGGTCAGCGATCGAGCAGCGTCCGAGGCCGTCCCGGTCACCTGATCGAGCGGTCCCCGAGGGATTCGAGCAGCTTGCGCAGGGATCCGGCGAGCTGTTCGCACTCCTCGCGGTCCAGCTCCCCGAGCATGCGCGCCTCGTTGGCGAGATGGGCGGCCATGTACTCGCGAGTGATGTCGTGGCCGTGCTCGGTGAGCTGGATCTTGACCGTGCGCCGGTCCTCGTCGTCACGGACCCGCTCGACCAGTCCCTTGGCCTCCATGCGGTCGATGCGGTTGGTGATCGCGCCGGACGTCACCATGGCGGCCTTGAGGAGCGACCCCGCAGTCAGCCGGTACGGCGGCCCGGAGCGCTGCAGCGTGGTCAGCACGTCGAACTCACCAAGCTCCAGGCCGCGCTTGGCGGCGAAGGACCTGAACTCCTTGTCGAGGACGCGACCCAGCCGCTGAAGCCGGCCGAGCACCTGGACCGGCCAGAGGTCTTCTTCCAGGTCGGGGCGCTCGGCGACCCACTGGTCGATGATCGCGTCCACCGCGTCACTCATCCGGATTCCCTTCAACGAAAGCATTCTCAACGTTAAGAGACTTGACGCTGAGAGAAGCGGGCTGCTTTTAATCTCAACGTTGAGATTATCAAGCCTGAACGACAGGAGTGTCCCATGCTCGTCCGCTCCCCCCAGGCACACGGGCACCCCGCCACCGCCCGTTCCACCGGAGCCACCCCGGCCCCCCGAGTCCCGGCCCTGTGGCTGGCGTTGCTGGCCACGCCGATCGCGGCGGGTGCGAACAGCCCCGTACTGATCCTGCCGGACATGGCCGGCTCGTTCGGCGTCCGTACGGCGACGGCGACCTGGTTCGTCACGACCTTCGCGTGGGCCATGGCGGTCGGCACCCCACTGATGGCGGGCCTGCTGCGCCGCCGCGGACTGCGTACGACACTCCATGTCAGTACGGCACTGGTGCTGGCCGGCACCCTGCTGGTGGCTCTGGCGCCGTGGCTGCCCCTTGCCCTCCCGGGCCGCGCGGCCCAGGCGGTCGGCGGCGCGGGCCTGGTCACCTCCGCGATGAGCCTGGCGGGCTCGGTCCGCCGGATGGGCGTCATCACCGCGGGCTTCGGCATACTCGGCGCGGTCGGCCCGCTGCTCGGCTCACTGCTCGCGGGGGCACTCTCCTGGCGCGTCTCGCTCACCGTCTCCGCACTGGCCCTGCTGGCGGTCCCCGCCGTACTCCGCTCGGCCCCGCCCGCGACCCTCGCGCCCCGGCCGGGCCCCTTCGACACCCGCGGCGCGTCCCTGCTGGTCGCGCTCGCGACGGCCCTGGTCTTCGTCCCGCACTTCCCGTTGCCGGCGGCCGTCGCGGCACTCGTCGCCGCCGGGCTCCTCACCGCGCATGTCCGCTCCCGCCCGGACGGCTTCGTCCCCGCCGCGCTGCTGCGCACCCGGGCGTTCGCGCTCTCCGCGCTGCTGGCCTGCGTGTTCGCGACGTCGTACTTCACTCTCCTGTTCTCGGTCCCCCAGCTCCTGGCCGACCGCACCGACTGGTCGACCTCGGCCATCGGCACCGGCCAGCTCATCGCCCTGCTGACGGGCTCCCTGCTCTCCTGGCTGCTGGCCACGGCCTCCGCCCGGATGAGCCGCCCGAAGGTCCTGACGATCCTGCTCACGCTCGGCGCCCTGGCCCCGCTGACCGCGGCACTGACACCGTGGGCGCCGCTGCTCCTGCTGGTCGCCGCCATGGCCGTCTTCACGACCTCGGCGGGCCAGGCGACCCTCGCGGTGTACGCCACGCAGGCCGCCCCGGACTCCCAACGACCCACCACGATTGGCCTGTTCAGCCTCTGCTACCAGTTGGGCGGGGCGTTCGGCCCGGCGATCGCAGCCCTGATCACCCTGGCTTGATCACCGCCGCCTGATCGCTATGGCCTGATCGCCACTGCCGACGGAGTGGCACGGATCGGCATTGATCGGCATTGACATCGAGTGCGCTCCAAGTGATGGAATCCCGCCACGGCAAGGGCAGTTGGCCTGCCCGACGGGCCCCGCCCCGACGCCGTCACACGATTCTGGGGGCACGCATGACCGACTCTCCTGTCACTCTGATCACCGGCGGTGGCAGCGGCATCGGGGCGGCAACGGCCCGGCAGCTGCTGGACCAGGGCCACCGGGTGACGATCACCGGGCGCAGCAACGACCGTCTCCGCCGGTTCGCGGAGGAACTCGGCAAGCCGGAAGGCCTGTTGACGCTCCCCGGAGACGCCGCCGACCACGACGCGGTCCAGTCGGCCGTCGATGCCACCGTGCAGGAATTCGGGCGACTGGACACGGTCGTCGCCAACGCCGGTTTCGCCACCCATGACACCCTCGCCGACGGGGACCCGACCGGCTGGCGCGAGATGGTCCTGACGAACGTGCTCGGCCCGGCGCTGCTCATCAGGGCCGCCCTGCCCGCCCTGAAGGAGACCCGCGGCCGGATCGTCCTCGTCGGCAGCGTCGCGGGCTTCGTCCACACCCCGGGCAATATCTACGGGGCGACCAAGTGGGCGGTGACGGGCCTCGCCGAGAACACCCGCCGCATGGTGACGGGTGACGGCGTGGGCGTGACCCTGATCGCCCCGGGGCGCGTGGAGACCCCGTTCTGGGAGGGGATGGGCGGGCTCCCCGACGGAATCCTGCTGACCGCCGACCAGATCGCCGACTCCGTCGTATGGGCGATCAACCAGCCGGGCGGTGTCGACATCAACAACGTGATCATCAGGCCGATCGGCCAGCCCGTGTAGCCGCAAATCGACGGACCGAAAGAGCCCGCCGACCGCCCAGGCCCAGGCCAGGAGCAGGTCGGCGGGCTTTTCCTGTGCGGGCTTTTCCTATGCGGGCTTTTCCTGTGCGGGCTTTTCCTATGCGGGCCTGACCGATTCGAGAAGGCCGACGCAGCGGCCCAGCAGGGCGACGAGCGACTCTCGCTCCTCCTGGGTGAACTCGTCCGCGAGGGCACGCTCGACCCGGATGGCCCTGGCGTCCGCGTCGGCCATGACGGCCTTGCCCTCCTCCGTCAGGCGGGCCTCCAGGACGTTCTTGTGCCACTCGTGCGGGGTGCGCTCGATCAGGCCGCGCGCCTGGAGGTTCTTCAGCACCGTGTTCATGGTCGGGGGCGTGACCCCGCACGCCCGTGACAGCGCGGCGGCGGAGATACCGGGACTCTCCGAGAGGAGCAGCAGAGCGGCGTACTGCGGGACGGTCAGCCCGGCCGGCCTGAGCGCAGCGTGCTTGGTCGCGTTGAGGGCCTGTTCGGCGCGCTTGAGATGCGAGCCGAGTCGCTCGGCGGCGGGCATGGACGTCATCCACGCATCGTAGCGACCACACCATCATTAGAACCTTGACGATTATTAGAGCTCTAACTACAGTTCGTACTCAATCAATGAGCGAGAGAGGCACCATGCCCCGTTCCTTCCGGCACCATCCCGTGGCCGTCGCGGCCCTTGCCCTGGCCACCGTCCTGCCGCTCGCCCACGCGGCGCAGGCGGCTCCCCCGCAGCCCGGCCCCCAGGTCCAGGAGAGCGCGCAGGCCCGGATCCGTACCGCCTACCAACTTCCCGGCGACCGGGTGTACCCGGAGGGCATCGCCGCAGACCCGCGGACCGGAGATGTGTACGTGGGGTCGTACGCCACCGGGGCGGTCTACCGGATCACCCCGGGCCACCGCACCGCGCAGGTGTTTCTGCCCGCCGGCACGGACGGACGGGCCACCGCCAACGGCTTGAAGGTGGACCGCGCCGGCCGGCTGTGGGTCACCGACTCCACCGCGGGCGTGGCGGTGTACGACATCCGCGAACGCAGGCTGCTCGCCCGCTTCGACGTGCCCGGCGAGGCGGCGTCCTTCGTCAACGACCTCGCCATCGCCCCGGACGGCAGCGCCTATCTGACCGACAGCGTGCGCGCCGTTGTCTACCGCGTCACCCCGGCCCAGCTGGCGCGGGCCGCGGCGGGCACCGGGCAGGCCACGCTCACCGCCCGCTTCGACGTCTCCGCCGCGGTCGCGCCGGACGCCCGTGACACCTTCGCCCTCAACGGCATCGTCGCCGACCCGTCGGGCCGCTACGTGCTGACGGTCGACATGAACGGCGGCGGCCTCTACCGGGTCGACCTGGCCTCGGGCAGGACCCGTGAAGTCGCCCTGCACGGCGGCGACCTGCGGCACGCGGACGGCCTCGAACTGCGCCACGGCACGCTCTGGGCAGCGCACAACGCCAGCAATACGATCAGCCGCTGGCACCTCTCGGGCGACGGCACCCGGGCCCGCGTGGAACGCCGGATCACCGACGAGGCACTGCAGATCCCCACCACCCTGGTCCGCCGGGGCGGGCGCCTGCTGGTGGTCCGCTCGCAGTTCGACAAGGGCGGCCCGATGGGCCCGGGGACCCCGCAGACCCCGTTCACCGTCGCCGCCGTCGACGGAATCTGACCACGAAGCGGAGGGCCGGACTCGCGACGGAGTCCGGCCCGGCAGGGCCGGCCCGGCAGTCACCCGAACGCCCCGGCCGCGTTGCTTCCCACCCGCCCCGGCCGTCGCATGGAGTGCGGGACACGAGCCCACCCGGGGCTCGCCCAGTGCCCGGCACAGCGCCATCGCAGATGGGCAGCCGGATGGCAGGAAAGGGCGCTATGTACGTTCGCACCATCTACGTCACAGGTGATCCGGCCCAGCTCGACGGCGCGGCCGATGCGATCCGCACCGAAGGGCGCCAGCTGCTGTCGGACCAGCCGGGCTACCGCGGCACGGGCTTGTTCGTCGACCGCGAGCTCGGCAAGCTCCTGGTGGGATCGTGGTGGGAGGACGAAAAGTCCCGGCAGGACAGTGACCACAGCCTTCGCGAGCGGCGCGTGGAGCTGTTGGCACCCTTCGCGCAGACCGTGACAATCGACAACTGGGAGGCGGCGGTCGCCCACCGGGCGGAGGCGCTCGGGCCCGGTGCATCGTTCCGGTGGGTTCGTATGGAGGTCGAGCCGTCCGACGTCGACCTGCTGGTGGAGACGTTCCGGAACACCACACTGCCCAAGCTCCGGACCATCCCAGGATTGGCGGGCACGTCACTGCTCATCGACCGCACCAAGGGCCGAGCCGCCGTGGGCGTGCTCTACACCGATCACCACGCGCTGGCGGCATCCAGGGGTGCCGTCGCGGCGTTGCGGGGCGAGGCCAATGCGAAGGCGCGCGTGACCACACGGAGCCTCGAGGAATTCGAGGTGGTCCTGGCCACGGCGGTGCCGCCTTCCTGACGACCCGAGGAGACTCGAACCACTCGACCAGGCCGCACGCGGGGTGAACCGCGTCATCCCGCCCCCGGCAATGGCACTCGCGGATCGGGCGTAGAAGTTGCGCTGCCACCGGTGTTCGGCCAGCACGGCGAGCTGGTCGGCGGTGAGCGGACGCCCGTCGCTCAGGGCCGTGTTGCGCTCGACGTTGCGTACGGTGCGCATTCCGGGGATGACGGTGGAGACCGCCGACCGGTGAGGCCGCCCTTGTCCAGCGCCACATGCACGATGACACCGACGCGGTGCTCCTCACAGGCCGGCAGCAGCGCGTCCGCGGGCGCCTGGTCGAAGACGTTGAGTCGAAGACGTTGTAGATGACCTGCACGCTGTCCACGGCGCCGCTGCGGACGAGTGCGAGCGCCTTGTCGGGCTGGTGGTCGTTTGACGGAGACGCCGAACAGGCGGATTTTCCCCTCCTGCTTCGGCTCGCCAGTCGTTCCCGGAGAAACGACCCCATCTGACCTGCATGTTTACCAAGTCGGCACCGTGGAGCGAGTTCTCCCTGCACCTCTGGAGGATGCACCTCCAGGATCGCCGACCTCCCGCCGGTCATCCCGGTCTCGTACCGCGTGATCCGGTCGCCCTGGACAAGGTGCCTCCACCGCGCCGGGGTCAGGGACAGGAGGCGCACCGGAGCCCGAGCGCCGTCCATTCGTCGCCCAGCTCCTCCAGCAGATCGAGCGCCATTTCCCACTCGTCGTGCGCGAGGTAGTCCCCGACGTCGGACACCGTGATGTCGTTCTCGGTGGCAGCACCTTCGGGCACCAGCAGCGAGGCGGCCGCTAGTCCCGACGGCATCCATGCGCCGATTATGGATCAGCAGCACAACGCAACCTCTTGACGGCCGCAATCGCTAGGGTTGACTCATGACCGCACTGCCCGACTGGATGCGCCCGCCACGCGCGGAAGGCTGGTTCGCGGAGGACCTGGACCGCCTCCCCGAGGCACCTCGCCACACCGAGCTCATCGACGGAGCACTCGTCTTCGGGATGGTCCCGCAGCGGTCGTGGCACGGCCGCCTCGTCACTGGTCTCACCGTGGCGCTCATGGCTCAGGCCCCAGACGGCATCGAAATCGAGCGGGAGATGACCATCCGCCTCGACGCCCGCAACCGCCCAGAGCCGGACGTGCTTCTGACCACGGCCCCGTATGCCGCAGACCGCACCTGGTTCGCCCCGGAGGACGTCCTGCTCGTCATCGAGGTCGTCTCGCCGGAGTCCGCTCATCGCGACCGGACCGTCAAGCTGCGCAAGTACGCCGAGGCCGGTATCGGTCACTACTGGTGCATCAAGGATGAGGACACCGTCCCGGCTGTGCACGTCTATGAGCTCGACGAGCCGACCGGATCGTACGCGCCGACAGGGATCTTCCGCCATGCGCTCCAGCGGCCCCTGCCGTTCGAGATCAGCCTCGATCTGGACAAGCTCGCGCCGGGCCGGCCCAGCTGACCGCTACGACAGGTGCTCGTTCTTCCCTGCCCGAGGCAGTCATCGTCCAGCTGCGGCAGCACGGCAATGTCGGGACTGACAGCCGAGAGTTCGAGGAGGCTGTCGGCCGCGCCTTCACCTTCCTCGGGTTCCAGACCGAGCACCTTGGTGGATCGGGGCGCACGGACGTCCTCGCCATCGCGCAGCTGGCTACGAAGGAGCAATACCGGATCATCGTGGACGCCAAGAGCTCCGGGAACGGCCAAGTCGCTGAATCCAGCGTTAAGTTCGACGCGCTACGCGACCACAAGCGCAAGCACAAGGCCGATCACGTTGTCGTCGTGGGTCCGGAATTCGCTCCACGGCTCAAGAACTGGGCGGTGGAGAACGAGGTCATCCTGCTGCGCATCGAGGACCTCACCACCTTCCTCGACCGCCACTCGCGAAACCCGATGCCCCTCACCGAGTTGCGGGACGCCTTCTCCCGCATCGACACGTTCGGCGACGATCTGGACGAGCGGTACCAGGCGCTGGAGCGGCGCTCGCTGCTGATGCGCAGGATCATTGACCTGGCCTCCCAGGAAGCCGTGGACGAGGACCCCGTCGACGAGGGGTACATCAGCGTCGAGAACATCATCTATGCCTTGCGTAAGGAGTTCGCTCCCCGCCCGTCCCGGCACGAGGTAGACGTTCACTCACTCTCACCGCGCCTATCACCGGGGTGGCCCAGGAACCGGGCTGCTCCGGAAGACACGGCAACTGCAGTTTTGAGGTCCGCAAGCCTGGCAGACAGGAGTCCACCAGGCTTGGATGCGGCCAAATTTGACCAAGCCGCACTGAGGCACCTCTGTGCGGCCCGTAGCACGGACGCCCCAGCGTCTAGTAGTGATAGCGAGCCGCGAGGATCACGACCTCCTTGTCGGTGACCAGATAGACAAGGCGGTGCTCGTCATCGATCCGTCTCGACCACGCCCCCGGCAAGTGGTACTTGAGTGGCTCGGGCTTGCCGATCCCCGTGAAGGGATCACGCTTGACGTCCTCGATCAGCCTGTTGATCCGAGTGAGTATCTTGCGGTCGTTCTTGAGCCAGGACGTGTAGTCCTCCCAGCCCTGATCCTCGAAGACAAGCCTCACGCGGCACCCGCAGGATCCGCCGCATCCGGATCGATCAGCTCGCGCTCCGACACATTGATGTTGCTCAGAGCGTTCTCGTACGCCTTGAGCAGTCGCCGCGCGTTCGCAGGCGAGCGCAGGAGATACGAGCCCTCGCGCAGCGCCGCGTAGTCCTCGGCCGAGACGAGCACGGCGTTGCCATGCTTGGAGACGATCTCGATGGCCTCGTGATCGTCGTTGACCTTCTTGATCAGCGGAAAGAGAGCCTTGCGGGCTTCGCTCGCAGTTATGGACATGGGCTGACTCCCTACATCAAGTGGTACGGAATAACGTACCACTGAGAGTCGCCTCAAACCCAGCACGGAAAACGGCAAGGGGTCGGCTCCCGGAAGAGCCGACCCCATCTGACCTGCATGTTTGCCAGGACACCAACGTGGTGTTCTTTCATCCGCTCACACGTTGAAGCGGAACTCCACCACGTCGCCGTCCTGCATCACGTAGTCCTTGCCCTCCATGCGCGCCTTGCCCTTGGCGCGGGCCTCTGCCACCGAGCCCGTCTCCACCAGTTCGGCGAAGGAGATGACCTCGGCCTTGATGAAGCCCTTCTGGAAGTCGGTGTGGATCACACCGGCCGCCTCGGGAGCCGTCGCGCCCTTCTTGATGGTCCAGGCGCGGGTTTCCTTCGGGCCTGCCGTCAGGTAGGTCTGCAGGCCGAGCGTGTCGAAGCCGACGCGGCCCAGGGTGGCCAGGCCCGGCTCCTCCTGGCCCATCGACTGGAGGAGCTCGAGCGCCTCGTCGTCGTCGAGTTCGATCAGCTCGGACTCGATCTTGGCGTTGAGGAAGATCGCCTCGGCCGGCGCGACCAGTGCGCGCTGCTCGTTCTTGAAGTCCTCGTCGACCAGCTCGTCCTCGTCGACGTTGAAGACGTACAGGAACGGCTTGGTGGTCAGCAGGTGCAGCTCGTGCAGGAGCCTGCCCTTCTCCGTACCCGCGGTGATGCCCGCGGCGAAGAGCGTCTGGCCCGCCTCGAGGATCTTCTGGGCCTCCTCGACCGCCGCCAGGACCGCGATCTTGTCCTTCTGGAGGCGGGACTCCTTCGTCAGGCGCGGGACCGCCTTCTCCACGGACTGCAGGTCGGCGAGGATCAGCTCGGTGTTGATCGTCTCGATGTCGTCCTTGGGCGAGACCTTGCCGTCGACATGGACGACGTTCTCGTCCTTGAAGGCGCGGATGACCTGGCAGATCGCGTCGGACTCACGGATGTTCGCCAGGAACTTGTTGCCCAGGCCCTCGCCCTCGCTCGCGCCGCGCACGATGCCGGCGATGTCGACGAAGTCGACCGTCGCCGGGAGGATCCGCTGCGAGCCGAAGATCTCGGCCAGGGTGGCGAGGCGGGCGTCCGGGACGCCGACGACGCCGACGTTCGGCTCGATGGTGGCGAACGGGTAGTTGGCCGCCAGCACGTCGTTCTTGGTCAGGGCGTTGAACAGGGTCGACTTGCCGACATTCGGCAGGCCGACGATTCCGATCGTGAGCGACACGTTGGCGACTTCCTGGAGTGAGGTCTGGCTGATGGCCGTACGGCCCGGAGGTGGGCCGATCCCCCAGTTTACGGGCGGGCCGAGCCGGGCAACGACGTGAGCCGTGAGTCGAACTCAACGCCAAGGTCACTCAAAGGGCGTGTCCCGTGCCTGATTCCTCCCCTCTCGCGACCTACGTTGTTCGGGTGGAGCAGCACAGGGCAGGTCCCCATCAGCGCCGGCAGCGGCCGCAGGCCCCTCTTTCCCCTCCGGGCGTCCCCCCGCAGGGCGCGCTCGCCGAGGTCCCCGTGTACCGGGTGCCGGCACGGCGCGCGCCCGCGGCGCCGCCCGTCGTGCTCGCGCTGCGCAGACTGCCCAACCCCCGGCTGACCGGGCTAGGGGCCGGGCTCTTCGGGTCCGCGACGATGCTCGCGCTCGGCTTGCTGGACCGGCTGCTCCTCGACGGTTCGGCCCTCGTCTACGGGCTTCTGTTCCTGTCCGTCAGCGCGCTCACCGCACTGTGGGTACGGGAGGCCGACCTGGTCACCGCGCCGATCGGCGTGCCGATCGCCTTCACCGTCGGGATCGTGCCGGTCTCCGGCGGGTCCGGTGGCTTCGGCGGGCAGGCGATGGCCGTGGTCACCGCGCTCGCCGTGCACGCGGGCTGGCTGTACGGCGGGACGCTGATCGCCGGGCTCATCACGTGCGTACGGAAGGTACGGATGATGGGGCGCCGCCGGCGGCGCACTCGCCCCGGACCGGGGCGCCGGGGCTGAGGCGGCCTGGCCGCCGGGCGCATGCGCCCGGCCCGCCCGGGACCCGCGCGATGTCCGCTAGCGGTCCGCCGCCGCCATCGCCGCTCCCACGATTCCCGCGTTGTTCTGCAGTTCCGCCGGGACGATCTCCGCCCTGATGTCCTCGATCAGCGGCAGGAACTTCTCCGCCTTCCGGCTCACGCCGCCGCCGACGATGAACAGCTCCGGCGAGAACAGCATCTCCACATGCGCCAGATACTTCTGCACCCGGTGCGCCCACTGGTGCCAGCTCAGGTCCTCGTCGTCCTTGACCTTCGTCGACGCGCGCTTCTCCGCCTCGTGGCCGTGCAGCTCGAGATGGCCCAGCTCGGTGTTGGGGACCAGCCGGCCGTCGATGAAGAGCGCACTGCCGATGCCCGTACCGAACGTCAGAAGGATCACCGTGCCCTTGCGGCCGCGGCCCGCCCCGAACGTCATCTCCGCGATGCCCGCCGCGTCCGCGTCATTGAGAACGGTGACGGGCAGGCCCCCGAGGCGGTCCCCCAGAAGATTCGCCGCGTCCACGTCGACCCAGCCCTTGTCGACATTGGCCGCGGTCCGTGTGACGCCGCCCGTGACCACGCCGGGGAAGGTGATGCCGACCGGGCCCGACCACCCGAAGTTCCCGACCACCTCGGCGACGCCCTCGGCCACGCCATCCGGCGTCGCCGGATGCGGGGTCAGGACTTTGTGGCGCTCCTGCGCCAGGTCGCCGCGCTCCAGATCCACGGGAGCACCCTTGATGCCGGATCCGCCGATGTCCACTCCGAACACGTTCATGGACACAACGTTACGGGCAGCCGCTGACAGTCACTTCCCGGAAAGCCCGGTCACTGCTTCCCGGAAAGCTCCGCCGCCTCCGCCCGCAGATCGCGGCGGAGCTCCTTGGGCAGCGAGAAGACGATGGACTCCTCGGCCGCCTTGACGATCTCCACATCCTCGAAACCGCGCTGCGACAGCCACTCCAGCACGCCCTCGACCAGCACCTCGGGGACGGACGCACCGGAGGTGACGCCGACCGTCGACACACCCTCCAGCCAGGCCTCGTCGATCTCCGATGCGTAGTCCACCAGATGGGCGTCGCGGGCGCCGGCGCCCAGCGCCACCTCGACCAGGCGGACGGAGTTCGAGGAGTTCTTGGAGCCGACCACGATGACGAGGTCCGCCTCCGTGCCCATCTGCTTGACCGCGATCTGGCGGTTCTGCGTGGCGTAGCAGATGTCGTCGCTCGGCGGGGAGATCAGCTGCGGGAACTTGGTCTTGAGGGCGTCGACCGTTTCCATCGTCTCGTCGACCGAGAGCGTGGTCTGGGAGAGCCAGACCACCTTGGACTCGTCCCGTACGGAGACGTTCGCAACGTCTTCGGGGCCGTCGACGAGCGTGATGTGGTCGGGGGCCTCGCCGGAGGTGCCGATGACTTCCTCGTGGCCGTCGTGGCCGATCAGCAGGATGTCGTAGTCCTCGTCGGCGAAGCGGACGGCTTCCTTGTGGACCTTGGTCACCAGCGGGCAGGTCGCGTCGATGGTCGCGAGCTTGCGCTCGGCGGCCTCCTCATGGACGACGGGGGCCACGCCGTGCGCGGAGAACATCACGATCGACCCCTCGGGGACCTCCGCCGTCTCGTCGACGAAGATCGCGCCCTTCTTCTCCAGGGTCTGGACGACGTACTTGTTGTGAACGATCTCGTGGCGGACGTAGATCGGCGACCCGTACTGCTCCAGGGCTTTCTCCACGGCGATCACGGCACGGTCCACGCCCGCGCAGTAGCCACGGGGAGCGGCGAGCAGGACGCGTCGGGCAGGAGTCGTAGCAGTCATGCGTCCCATCGTAAGGCCGCCCAGAAGAGGCGAGAGATCACCCGCCGGGCGGAGACTGAGCGGTACGCGAGCTACCCATCGATGGAGGGACGCGATGACCGCAGCTCAAGCGCCCCAGCCGCAGGCGGGGGACGGCAGCGGCGGCGGTCTGCGGCGGACGCTCGGCTTCCGTGATCTCGTCGTCTACGGTCTGCTGTTCATCGCTCCCATGGCGCCCGTCGGCATCTTCGGCACACTCGACGCCAGGTCGCACGGCGCGGTGGCGCTCGTCTACGTCGTCGCCACGATCGCGATGGCCTTCACCGCGTTGAGCTACGCCCAGATGGTGCGGGTCGCTCCGCAGGCAGGCTCGGTCTACACCTACGCGCGCAAGGGGCTGGGTGACGGTCCCGGTTTCATCGCCGGATGGATGGCGATGCTCGACTATCTGCTGATCCCGGCCGTCGCGTATCTCTTCTCCGGGATCGCGATGGAGGCGCTGGTGCCGTCCGTCGACCGGTGGGTGTGGACCGGGATCGCGGTGGTGATCACCACCGCGCTGAATCTGTGGGGCGTACGGGCGGCGGCCCGGGTCGGCTTCGCGGTGCTCGCGATGGAGATCGTGGTGCTGCTGGTGTTCGTGGTGTCGGCGGTGGTGGTGCTGGCCCAGGACGGGGCGCAGCGGGGCTGGCTCTCGCCGTTCACCGGTGACGGGGCGCGCGCCTTCTCCATGGCGGCGGTGCTCGGCGCGGTGTCGGTGGCGGTGCTGTCGTATCTCGGCTTCGACGCGGTCGCCTCCTTCGCGGAGGAGGCGACAGGCGGCTCACGGAAGGTGGCCAGGGCGGTGCTGTTGTGTCTGGGCCTCGCCGGTGTGCTGTTCGTGGCGCAGACCTATCTGGTGGCGCTGCTCGAGCCGCTGTCGTCGGCGCAGCTGGCCGCGGAGCCCGTGAAGCAGGGATCTGCGTTCTACGACGCGGTGGACGCCTCCGTCGGGGGCTGGCTGCACGATCTGGTGGCGCTGAGCAAGGCGATCGGGGCGGCGTTCGCGGCGCTGGCCGGGCAGGCGGCCGCGGGCAGGCTGCTCTTCGCGATGGCGCGCGACCGGAGGCTGCCGCGCGTTCTGTCCCGTACGGATTCGGGCGTACCGCGCCGGGCGCTGCTGCTGGCCGCGGCGGTGACGATGGTGGCGGCGGTGTGGGCGGCACGGCGCGGCGACGGGCTGGATCATCTGGTGTCGGTGGTCGACATCGGGGCGCTGACGGCGTTCACGCTCCTGCACGCGAGCGTGATCGGCTGGTTCGTGGTGAAGCGGAGTGAGGGCGACCCGGACTGGCTGCGGCATCTGGTGGTGCCGGTGCTGGGCGCGATGGTGACGATCGCGGTGATCTGGGAGGCGGCCGGGTCGGCGCAGGTGGTGGGTGTGGCGTGGCTGGGGGTGGGGCTGGTCGTGCTCTCGGTGCAGTGGGGGCGGCGCGGCGATTCGGGCTAGCCGACGGGCCGGGGCGGGTGGGGGGCGTTGTCGTACGCGGCCGATACGCTCGCCCGTATGGCTCTCAACACGTCCGCGGAAGCTCCCCTGCCGGTCGGCGAGGTGTCACGGCTCATCGGAGGGTGGATCGACCGGCTCGGGGTCGTCTGGGTGGAGGGGCAGATCACCCAGCTGTCGCGGCGCCCGGGTGCCGGGGTCGTGTTCATGACGCTGCGCGACCCGTCGTACGACATCTCGGTGAGCGTCACCTGCTTCCGGCAGGTCTTCGACGCGGTCGCGGATGTGGTGGCGGAGGGCGCCCGGGTCGTGGTGCACGCCAAGCCGGAGTGGTACGCCCCGCGGGGGCAGCTGTCGCTGCGCGCTGTGGAGATAAGGCCGGTGGGCATCGGTGAACTGCTCGCGCGGCTGGAGCAGTTGAAGCGGACCCTGGGCGCGGAGGGGCTGTTCGCCGTCGAGCGGAAGAAGTCGCTGCCGTTCCTGCCGCACCGGGTGGGGCTGGTGTGCGGGCGGGCGTCGGCGGCCGAACGCGACGTCCTGGAGAACGCGCGGCGGCGATGGCCGGCCGTCCGCTTCGAGGTGCGCAATGTGGCGGTGCAGGGCGTCCATGCAGTGGCCCAGGTCGTCCAGGCGGTCAAGGAGCTGGACGAACTCCCGGACGTGGACGTGATCATCGTGGCGCGCGGCGGGGGCAGCGTGGAGGATCTGCTGCCGTTCTCGGACGAGCAGCTGGTGCGGACAGTGTCCGAGTGCCGTACGCCCGTGGTGTCGGCGATCGGGCACGAGCCGGACGCGCCGCTGCTCGATCTGGTGGCCGACCTGCGGGCGTCGACACCGACGGACGCGGCGAAGAAGGTCGTCCCGGATGTCGGCGAGGAGCTGGACCGGGTGCGGCAGCTGCGGGACCGCGCGCTGCGCACCGTCCAGGGGCTGCTCGACCGGGAGGAGCGCGGGCTGGCCCATGCGCTGGCCCGGCCGGTGATGGAGCACCCGCAGCGGATGGTGGACCAGCGCGAGGCCGAGGTCGACGCGCTGATCGCGCGCAGCCGGCGGGTGCTGGGGCATCTGCTGGACCGCGCGGACTCGGAGCTGGCGCACACCCGGGCGCGTGTGGTCTCGCTGTCGCCGGCGGCGACGCTGGAGCGGGGGTACGCGGTGCTGCAGCGGACCGACGGGGCAGTCGTGCGCTCGCCGGAGGACGTCGCAGAGGGCGACGGTCTGCGGGCGCGGGTCTCGGAGGGTGAGCTGCACGTCGTTGTCGTACCGCGCACATAGGGTGGATCGCATGGCTGCCAAGACGGAAGAGGCTGCGCTCGGTTACGAGCAGGCACGGGACGAGCTGATCGAGGTCGTACGCCGCCTGGAGGCGGGGGGCACGACGCTCGAGGAGTCGCTGGCCCTGTGGGAGCGGGGCGAGGAGCTGGCGAAGGTGTGCCGCCACTGGCTCGAGGGTGCGCGCGCCAGGCTCGATGCGGCGCTGTCCGAGGGCGAGACCGAGTCCGCCGGGCCTGCCGGGGACTGAGCGAGGGCCGAGCGGGTGCCGAGCGGGTGCCGCCGTGCCTGCTCCGCGTCGCCTGCTGTGATCCGGGTCACTGTGCCCGTGTAGTTGAAATTTAATCTACCCGGTTACGGTTGCACCCGTCGTAAAGATCCCCTGCATGTTCCGGAAGGTACGCCCGCATGTCTCTCGTTCTTGACTCCGCCGCCCAGGACCTCCTCTTCCGCGAGGCCCGTACCGCCAACACGTTCACCGACGAGCCGGTGACCGAGGAGCAGGTCCAGGCGATCTACGACCTGATCAAGTTCGGCCCGACCGCCTTCAACCAGAGCCCGCTGCGCGTCGTCCTGGTCCGCTCCCCCGAGGCCCGCGAGCGCCTGGTGTCCCACATGGCCGAGGGCAACCAGCCGAAGACCGCCTCCGCTCCGCTGGTCGCGATCCTCGCCGCCGACAACGAGTTCCACGAGGAGCTCCCGGCCCTGCTCCCGCACTTCCCGCAGGCCAAGGACATCTTCTTCCAGGAGCGTCCGGCCCGTGAGGAGGCCGCCGGTCTCAACGCCGCGCTGCAGGCCGCGTACTTCATCGTCGGCGTCCGCGCCGCCGGCCTGGCCGCCGGCCCGATGACCGGTTTCGACTTCGCGGGCGTCCAGAAGGAATTCCTGGACGACGACCACACCCCGCTGATGGTCATCAACATCGGCAAGCCGGGCGACGACGCCTGGTTCCCGCGCTCCCCGCGCCTGTCGTTCGACGAGGTCATCACGACCGTCTGAGGCACGACCGCCCGAGGCACGGCCGGCTCAGGCACGGGCAGCCCGCAGCAGGCGAGGACAACCGCACGACGGCCCCGGAGCGCACCGCGCTCCGGGGCCGTCGTCGCGTTCACCACCGCGTCCGCCAGGCACCGGCGTCCGGTCCGTGTTCGACCGCTGCGACACGAACACCACGCCACGCGCCGAACGGACCCGGTACAACTGCACAGGATCCGCGTACAACTGCACAGGATCCGCCCGGAACACGCTCGGGCTGTTCGCCGCCGGCTACTTCCGGCGCGCCTCCAGCGCGGCCACCATCTCCGCCAGCCGCTCCGGCGACGCCGTTCCCGTGATCACCGTCGTCGATCCCTTGTCCTCGCGCACCAGGGCGTCGTACTTCGGCCCCTCCCAGCGCTTCCAGGTCTCGCCGGCCACCTGCTGGGTCTTGTCGGTCTCCCGGGCCTCCTGGCTGACCTTCGCAATGTACTTCTCGGGGGGCGCCGTGGACTGCTCGACGGCGACGTACTCGCCGTCCGGGTCCAGGAAGCCCAGATGCCAGGCGTCGTCCTCCGCGCGGCTGTACGAGACCGAGGTCGGCTTCCACTCCTTCGCCAGCCCCTCCGGCGCCGCCACCGGGTACGGCGCCGCGCGCCGCGCCGTCAGCAGCTCCACCCGGTAGTCGACCGCCTTGATGGGGTCTGCCTTGTCATCGTGCGGAATGAACATGTAGACCCCTGCGACGACGGCGCCGATCAACGCCATCGACAGCACCATGTCCCGCACCGTCTGTCTGCCTCGCATACCTGCCACGCCCCCATGGTCGCATCAAGGCGGCGTGCTCAAACGTGGCCCCCTCTGCTCAATTTGTCGACGTACCGATAGAGTCTGACCACCCTCTTCATCCGGCCGTCGTCGTACAGAAAGGTGCGCTCCGATGACCGAGCATCATCTGCCGTCCCAGCTCGAGGTCTCCCCCGAGGCCCCCGACCGCAACCTCGCCCTGGAGCTCGTCCGGGTCACCGAGGCCGCCGCCATGGCCGCGGGCCGGTGGGTCGGCCGCGGCGACAAGATCGGCGCGGACGGAGCGGCCGTCAAGGCCATGCGGACCCTTGTCTCCACCGTCTCGATGAACGGCGTCGTCGTCATCGGCGAGGGCGAGAAGGACGAAGCCCCGATGCTGTTCAACGGCGAGCGCGTCGGCGACGGGACCGGCGCCGAGGTCGACATCGCCGTCGACCCGATCGACGGCACCACGCTCAACGCCAAGGGCATGCCCAACGCGATCGCCGTCCTCGCCGCCGCCGACCGCGGCGCCATGTTCGACCCGTCCGCGGTCTTCTACATGGACAAGCTGGTCACCGGCCCCGAGGCCGCTGACTTCGTGGACATCAACGCACCCGTCTCGGTCAACATCCGCCGGGTCGCCAAGGCCAAGAGGTCCTCGCCCGAGGACGTCACGGTCGTCATCCTGGACCGCCCGCGCCACGAGGGCATCGTCAAGGAGATCCGCGAGACGGGCGCGCGGATCAAGTTCATCACGGACGGCGATGTCGCGGGCTCGGTCATGGCCGTGCGCGAAGGCACCGGCGTCGACATGCTCATGGGCATCGGCGGTACGCCCGAGGGCATCATCTCCGCCTGCGCCATAAAGTGCCTCGGCGGCACCATCCAGGGCAAGCTCTGGCCGAAGGACGACGCCGAGCGGCAGCGCGCCCTCGACGCCGGCCACGACCTGGACCGGGTGCTGCACACCAACGACCTGGTCAGCGGCGACAACGTGTTCTTCGTGGCCACCGGCATCACGGACGGCGAGCTGCTGCGCGGCGTCCACTACCGCGGGGAGACCGCCACCACGTCCTCGCTGGTGATGCGCTCCAAGTCCGGCACGATCCGCCAGATCGACTCGACCCACCGGCTGTCGAAGCTGCGCGCCTACAGCGCCATCGACTTCGACCGCGCGAAGTAGCAACCGGCGGGTCACCGGTTGCGTGTACGGGAAGGGGCGCCCCCATGTGCGGTGGGAGCGCCCCTTCTCGTGCGTACGCGGTCCCGCTCAGGCCGCCGACGCCGGCTTCTTCAGCTCGACCTCGCGCCGCCTGCGCCGGGCCAGCACCACGCGGCGCTCGGCCGCGGTGAGCCCGCCCCACACGCCGTACGGCTCGGGCTGGAGCAGGGCGTGCTCCCGGCATTGGACCATCACGGGGCACCGGGCGCAGACCCGTTTGGCGGCCTCCTCGCGTGACAGCCGGGCTGCCGTTGGCTCCTTGGACGGAGCGAAGAACAGCCCGGCCTCGTCCCGGCGGCACACCGCCTCCGCGTGCCAGGGTCCGGCCTGATCTTCCCGAGCGGGGATTCGCTGGGGAGGAACGGCGGCGACCTGCAAGGACTGATGCGGCAGTTGCAGCACGGTCTACTCCTGACGACGGCTTCGCGAGCGAGAGACGATGCAGCACTCCCTACCCGCTGTACGCACGCCTATGCACTGAGTGGCACTGGCTTCCGGGGTACGGAATTGCGGGCGGGCGCTCGCGGCCGGAAAGCGCTCCGGGGCGGAGCCGTCAGCCGAGGTGTTTGCGCAGGCGGTCGTGGAGATCGGCGATACGGCGGCCCCGTTTGGGCTTGGCCTCGACATTGCCGAAAACCGAATATCCGTTGACGACGACGACGGGGGCCTCCGGGTCGGCGGCCTCGAGGGTGTGGACGTCGAAGTTTCCGAAGACGCCGTTGCCGCTGCCGCGCAGCGAGATGTTCTCCGGGACGCGCACTTCGACATTGCCGAAGATGGCGGTCGCGTTGATCACGGTCAGCCGCTGTTCGAAGAGCGCCTCGGTGAGGTCGATCTCGATATTGCCGAAGAGCGAGAAGGCGTTGGTGCGGCGGCCGACGCGCCAGCGGCCCTTGCGGGTGGAGCTGGAGAAGACGGCGACGAGGTTCTCGGCGGGGCCGGCGGCCTCCTCGGGCCCGTAGGCGTACGAAACGGAGTCCGGCCGCCTGTTCGTCGCGGGCAAGTCCCGTACCAGCGGCTCGAGTTCGCCGACGGTCTTGGCCCGGTAGACGGCATCGATCCGCTCGGAGTGCTCCTCGGCATCGATCCGGCCCTCGGCCAGAGCGTCCCGGAGGATGTCCGCGATGCGGTCACGGTCGGCATCGGAGGCACGGATGACACGGCCGGGCTCCGCGGGGACGACCGGCTTCTGGGAGTGTCCGCGGCCGGAGGCCGCTGAATCATGCTTGTCGAGGTCCACGGATCCAGGGTAGCGAAACGCGATAGATCGCGACCAGGGGTAGGGGCCGGGGTGCGGTGCGCGTCGCGAGCCGGGGCCGCGGCGGAGGCGAGTGAGCCTTACCTCACAACCGGGGGCGGTCCACCGCGTTCTACGCTGGAGGGCGCGCTGCCAATGGACGTCAGCGCAGCTGTCTGCCGAGTGAGGAATGGCCGCGATGCCAGAGTTTCAGTACTCCGATCTGCTCCCGCTGGGAGAGGACACCACGCCGTACCGGCTGGTGACCTCCGAGGGTGTCTCCACCTTCGAGGCCGACGGGCGTACGTTCCTCAAGGTCGAGCCGGAGGCGCTGCGCACGCTCGCCGCCGAGGCCATGCACGACATCTCGCACTATCTGCGCCCCGCTCACCTCGCGCAGCTGCGCCGTATCGTCGACGACCCGGAGGCCTCCTCCAACGACAAGTTCGTCGCGCTCGACCTGCTGAAGAACGCGAACATCGCCGCCGCCGGCGTGCTCCCGATGTGCCAGGACACCGGCACGGCGATCGTGATGGGCAAACGCGGCCAGAACGTCCTGACGCAGGGAGGGGACGAGGAGGCGCTGTCGCGGGGCATCTACGACGCGTACACCAAGCTCAATCTGCGCTACTCGCAGATGGCTCCCCTCACCATGTGGGAGGAGAAGAACACCGGCTCCAACCTCCCCGCCCAGATCGAGCTGTACGCCAACGACGGCGGCGCGTACAAGTTCCTCTTCATGGCGAAGGGCGGCGGCTCGGCCAACAAGTCGTTCCTCTACCAGGAGACCAAGGCGGTCCTCAACGAGGCCTCCATGATGAAGTTCCTGGAGGAGAAGATCCGCTCGCTGGGTACGGCCGCGTGCCCGCCGTACCACCTCGCCATCGTCGTCGGCGGCACGTCCGCCGAGTTCGCGCTGAAGACCGCGAAGTACGCCTCCGCGCACTACCTGGACGAGCTGCCCGCCGAGGGCTCCCCCACCGGCCACGGCTTCCGGGACAAGGAGCTGGAGGAGAAGGTCTTCGAGCTCACGCAGAAGATCGGTATCGGCGCGCAGTTCGGCGGCAAGTACTTCTGCCACGACGTCCGGGTCGTCCGGCTGCCGCGCCACGGCGCCTCGCTGCCCGTCGCGATCGCCGTCTCCTGCTCGGCCGACCGCCAGGCCACCGCGAAGATCACCGCCGAGGGCGTCTTCCTGGAGCAGCTGGAGACCGACCCGGCGCGCTTCCTGCCGGACACGACCGACGAACACCTCGGCGAGTCCGCCGAGGCGGGTGACGTCGTCAGAATCGACCTGAACCGGCCGATGGACGAGATCCTCGCCGAGCTGACCAAGTACCCGGTCAAGACCCGGCTCTCGCTGACCGGCCCGCTGGTCGTGGCCCGCGACATCGCGCACGCCAAGATCAAGGAGCGGCTGGACGCGGGCGAGGAGATGCCGCAGTACCTCAAGGACCACCCGGTCTACTACGCCGGCCCGGCCAAGACCCCCGAGGGCTACGCCTCCGGTTCCTTCGGCCCGACCACGGCGGGCCGCATGGACAGCTATGTCGCGCAGTTCCAGGCGGCGGGCGGCTCCAAGGTCATGCTCGCCAAGGGCAACCGGAGCAACCAGGTCACGGACGCCTGCGGCACGCACGGCGGCTTCTACCTCGGTTCGATCGGCGGCCCCGCGGCCCGGCTCGCGCAGGACTGCATCAAGAAGGTCGAGGTCGTCGAGTACGAGGAGCTCGGCATGGAGGCGGTCTGGAAGATCCAGGTCGAGGACTTCCCGGCCTTCATCGTCGTCGACGACAAGGGCAACGACTTCTTCACGGAGCCGGCGCCGGCTCCGACGTTCACCAGCATTCCGGTCCGCGGTCCCGGCCTGGTCTAGGCACCGCCGCCCCGCACCGCGCCGGCGCACCCGGTCGGGTGACACGGCGGCGCGCACCGGAACGGTCCTGGCCGCCCCGTGCGGGCCCCCACCGAAGGGGCCCGCACGTCCGCTCCGTACCGGTGGTCAGGCGAAGCGCTGGTTCGCGGCGCCGTTGCAGGGCTGGAGCCTCAGCGGCTCCTTCGCCGCCGCGAGGGTCAGACACAGACCCGTCGCCGCCGCCGGGCGGATCGTGCCGGACTGCCGTACGAACTGCTGGTTGGAGCCGCCGTGGCAGTTCCACACGGTGACGGCCGAGCCGGCCGCGTACGTGCCGCCGGGGATGTCCACGCACCGGTCCTGCGTCAGCTCGGTGTGCAGCGACTTGCGGGCGGAGTCGTACCACCAGCCCTGGTTGCGGCCGCCGTGGCAGTCCCAGCCGACGACCTCCGTCCCGTTGCGGCTGACTGCCCCCGTGACGTCTGCGCACGTACCGGTGGCTTCGTTCTTCAGTGGCTTGTACGCGTCGTCCCACGCCCCGGGGAAGAGCACGGGCTTTCCGCTGGAGGCCACATCGGCGCAACTGGCCTCGTTCAGGCCGGAGTTGTAGAGCTGCGTGAGGCAGGAGGCGAAGGCGGCATGGCCGCGGGCATTGGGGTGGAAGGACTGACGGACCGAATTGGAGTCCGGCGGGAAGGGGTGGGAGAGGTCGATGTACAGCCCGCGCGCCCAGGTGTCCTCCATGCAGACCTCATGGCCGTGGAAGAGGCGTGAGTTGTCGAGGTAGACCGCGCCGGTGGACCGGGCGACCTTGCGCATGCCGCGCTCGAAGGCGGGAACGGCGGTGTTGCGGCCCCACACGGTGTCGGAGTCGTAGCCCATCCCGCCGCAGATCAGCTTGCCGGGGAAGTTCGGGTTGTCACGGAAGTCCGAGCCGATGGGGCTCGGGTAGCCCATCACGACCAGCTTGTAGTCGCCCTCGGTGTACCCGGCGTCGCGCATCACGGTACGCAGATCACGTACGGTCTGCTCGACCTTGGGGACCAGACCGTCGACGCGGGCCTGCCAGCCGGGGGCGTACTTGGGCTCGCACGGCCCCTGGAAGGTCACATAGCGGACCACACAGTCGGTCATCACCGGACCGAACTGCAGATCGTCATTGGCGCCGGCCACCAGCAGCACCATCTTGATGCGGGTGTTGCGGGCCTTGATGGCGAGGTTCTCGCTCTGCACGAGCTCGTCGGCGTGCTGCTTCGAGCCGCCGATCCTGATGTTTCCGCTGGACGCGCCCGAGCAGGAGACGTTGTACGTGACGTCCGCGGCGATGCCCGTACGGTGGATCGCGGCGTCGGGCGAGCGGTGACACCAGTTGTCGGGTCCGCTCGTACCCGGTTCGTAGGTGCCGACGCCCTCACCGGAGATCTCGCTGTCGCCCAGCGAGATCAGGCCGGCCTTGCGGTCGGCGAGCGGGCGCTCGGCGGGGCTGCCGTAGAGCTTGACGGCCTCGGCGGCGCGGATCGACTCCAGTGCGGGCGGGAGCGGGACGGATGCGGCGGATGCGGCGGCGGTGCGGCTCTCGTCGGCATGGGCGCTCGTGCTCGTTCCGGCCATCCCGCCAAGTCCCGCCGCCAGTGCGGCGGCGGCCGCGACCGTACAGCGAAGTCTGCGTCTGGTGCCCCTCATTAAGCTCACTGCGCCTCCCCTGTTTGTGGTTACCAGGGGTATTTACTGGCGGGTATCCCACTTGGGAATAGACAGAACAAGACAACTGCTCATCTTTTTTGAGAGGTCGGGGAGCCGGGGTGCCGGGGGCACCGCCCGGACGGACGCAGCGGGGGTTCGGGGGCACCCCCGACCAGGCACAACAGCGGGAGGTACGGCAGCGATGACGGACTCGAGCGAGTACAGGACCGAGCACGACTCCATGGGTGAGGTGCGGGTTCCCGCGCACGCCAAGTGGCGGGCCCAGACCCAGCGGGCCGTGGAGAACTTTCCCCTTTCCGGCCAGCGGCTGGAGCGGGCTCATATCGAGGCCCTGGCCCGGATCAAGGCCGCCGCTGCCCGGGTCAACGCCGAACTGGGCGTACTCGACAAGGACATCGCGGTCGCCATCGCCGACGCGGCCGCCGAGGTCGCCGAGGGCCGCTGGGACGAGCACTTCCCGGTGGACGTCTTCCAGACCGGCTCCGGCACCTCCTCGAACATGAACACCAATGAGGTCATCGCCACCCTGGCCGCCGAGCGACTCGGCCGCGAGGTGCACCCCAACGACCATGTGAACGCCTCCCAGTCGTCCAACGACGTCTTCCCCTCGTCCATCCACATCGCCGCGACGGCGGCCGTGACGGGCGATCTAATTCCGGCGCTGGAGCACCTCGCGGCGTCCCTGGAGCGCAAGTCCGCCGAGTTCGCGGACGTCGTCAAGTCCGGCCGTACGCATCTCATGGACGCCACGCCCGTCACGCTGGGCCAGGAGTTCGGCGGCTACGCCGCGCAGATCGGATACGGCGTCGAACGGCTGCGGGCCTCCCTCCCCCGCCTCGCCGAACTCCCTCTGGGCGGCACGGCGGTGGGCACCGGTATCAACACCCCGCCCGGTTTCGCGGCGGCGGTCATCGCCGAGGTCGCCCGCGCGACCGGGCTGCCGCTGACCGAGGCCCGCGACCACTTCGAGGCGCAGGGCGCGCGCGACGGCCTGGTGGAGACCTCGGGTCAGCTGCGGACGATCGCCGTCTCGCTCACCAAGATCTCCAACGATCTGCGCTGGATGGCTTCGGGCCCGCGCACGGGTCTGGCCGAGATCAACCTGCCCGACCTGCAGCCCGGCTCCTCGATCATGCCCGGCAAGGTCAACCCGGTGATCCCGGAGGCCGTGCTGATGGTGGCGGCCCAGGTGACCGGCAACGACGTCACGGTCGCGACGGCCGGCGCCGCGGGGAACTTCGAGCTGAACGTCATGCTCCCGGTGATGGCCAAAAACCTGCTGGAGTCGGTGAGGCTTCTCGCCAATGCCGCGCGCCTGCTGGCGGACCGCACCGTCGACGGCATCACGGCGAACGTCGAACGGGCCCGCGAGTACGCCGAGTCCTCGCCGTCCGTCGTCACCCCGCTGAACAAGTACATCGGCTACGAGGAGGCGGCGAAGGTCGCCAAGAAGTCGCTCGCCGAGCGGAAGACGATCCGCGAGGTCGTCCTCGAGTCCGGCTATGTGGAGCGTGGAGCGCTGACCCTTCAGCAGCTGGACGAGGCGCTCGACGTGCTGCGTATGACGCATCCGTGACACGGAGTCCGTGACCTGCGTCGCAGCGGGGCGCCGGACGTACTCCTAAGATCTGCGCATGACAGGTACGGAACGCATCCCACGCTGGTCGCCCGGGGACCACATCCTCTGGCGCTATCGCGGCCATGCCCCGGACCCGAACGGCCGGGGCGTCCACATCTGCCGGCCCGTCACCGTCGTGCAGGACACCGACGAACTGCTCGCCGTGTGGATGGCACCGGGCACGGAATGCGTCAAGCCCGTGCTCGCCGACGGCACTCCCGTGCACCAGGAGCCCCTCGCCACCCGTTACACCGCCCCGCGCACCATCGTCCGGGACCGCTGGTTCGGCGCGGGAGTGCTGAAGCTGGCACGGCCCGGACAGCCGTGGTCGGTGTGGCTGTTCTGGGAGCCCGGCTGGCAGTTCCGCAACTGGTACGTCAACCTCGAGGAGCCGCACATCCGGTGGTCCGGCGGCATCGACTCCGTGGACCACTTCCTGGACATCTCGGTCCATCCGGACCGGAGTTGGTGCTGGCTCGACCAGGACGAGTTCGACCAGGCGCAGCGGGTCGGCCTGATGGACGCCGAGCAGGCCGGCCGGGTGCGGGAGGCGGGACTGGCGGCCGTCGAGGTGATCGGGGCCTGGGAGGCGCCGTTCTCGGACGGCTGGGAGCACTGGCGTCCGGACCCGTCGTGGCAGGTTCCGGAGCTGCCCGCGGACTGGGACCGTACGGCCGCGCAGCTGGCCTCCTGAGGGGACGGAACCATGCGAGCACGTCCTCTCCGCCGCTCCGGCGGGCGCCCCTTGGCCGCCCCTCGTGAAGTGACTGATTCCGGTCCGGGAACCCACTCCGGCGCATACGACCTCATGAGACTCTTGATGCGCCCCCCGGGGGCAAACGTAGGATCGTCGTCCGCAAGGCTGCGCAGCATGAGCAACCATTGAGCACAGCGCACGACCTGACCGTAAGTCACCACGAGTCATTTCAAGGGGGTGGAGCCGTGCCGGATGCCTGTCATCCTGTCGGCGCCGCCCGCAGAGCGGGTATACCGCCTCACGAGGCGATTGCATCGCACAACCGGCCCGGACGGACGGAATCCCACGCGTGACGGAGCAGCCCACGTCCCACGAAGGCCGGCAGCCCCTGGCTGCCCGGCCGCAGGAACGCACCCGGCCGCGGGCCGAGGCGCCCGGCGCCCCGACCGTGCCGACGCCCCCTGCGCAGCCGACACCGCCGATCCCGGCAGGTCCGCAGCCGCAGAGTCCGCCGCTGGACCTCGCGGGGACGGCGCGGCGCGAGGGCGACCGGCTGCGTTTCGTGGGGGCCGCGACCCGGCGGATCGCGCGCGGCATCGATCTGGACGAGATCGTCCTCGGGCTGTGCCGCGCCACCGTGCCGACGTTCTCCGACGCGATCCTCGTCTATCTCCGCGACCCCCTGCCGGTCGGCGACGAACGGCCGGTCTCGCCGTTCGTCCTACGGCTGCGCCGTACCGACCGGCTGCGTTTAACCGGTGAGGAAGCCGATCTGGGCAACCCCGTCCCCGTCCCGGTCATCGATGCGCAGACCGATCCCACCCCGGCGGCCGAGCTGTGCGAGGTGCGGTCCGGCGGTGCGCTGTCCGAGGTGCTGCGCGGCGTACGGCCCGTCTTCGGCGACTCCGCCGCGGCCCGGGCCGCCCTGCCCGAGCTGCTCGGCGCCGACCGGGCGGTGCCCAGTGGCCATCGCGCCATACTTGCCCCGCTGCGCGGCCGGCGCCGGGTGATCGGCGCGGCCGTCTTCCTGCGCCGCCCCGACCGGCCCGCCTTCGAGCCCAACGATCTGCTGGTGGCGGCCCAGTTGGCCACGCACACCGCGCTCGGCATAGACAAGGCCGTGCTCTACGGACGCGAGGCGTACATCGCCGACGAGCTGCAGCGCACGATGCTGCCCGATTCGCTGCCGCAGCCGACCGGTGTCCGGCTCGCGTCCCGGTATCTGCCGGCCGCCGAGACCGCCCGCGTCGGCGGCGACTGGTACGACGCGATCCCGCTGCCGGGCAGCCGCGTCGCGCTCGTCGTCGGTGACGTCATGGGGCACTCCATGACGTCCGCCGCGATCATGGGCCAGCTGCGGACGACCGCGCAGACCCTGGCCGGGCTCGATCTGCCGCCCCAGGAGGTCCTGCACCATCTGGACGAGCAGGCCCAGCGGCTCGGCACGGACAGGATGGCGACCTGCCTCTACGCCGTGTACGACCCCGTCTCGCACCGCATCACCATCGCCAACGCGGGCCACCCGCCGCCCATCCTGCTGCATCTGGGCGGGCGGGCCGAAGTACTGCGGGTGCCGCCCGGCGCGCCCATCGGCGTGGGCGGAGTGGACTTCGAGGCGGTGGAACTGGACGCTCCGGCCGGCGCCACCCTCCTCCTCTATACCGACGGTCTGGTCGAGTCCCGGCTCCGTGACGTGTGGACGGGGATCGAGCAGCTGCGGGAGCGCCTCGCCGACACCGCCCAGCTGACCGGACCCGACCACTCGCCGCCGCTGGAGGCACTCTGCGACGACGTGCTGGACATGCTCGGCCCGGGCGACCGGGACGACGACATCGCGCTGCTCGCGGCCCGTTTCGACGGGATCGCGCCGAGCGACGTCGCGTACTGGTTCCTGGAGCCGGAGGATGCCGCCCCGGGCCGGGCCCGCAGGCTGGCCCGCCGGGCGCTCGTCCGCTGGGGTCTGGAGGAGCTGAGCGATTCGGTGGAGCTGCTGGTCAGCGAGGTGGTGACCAATGCGGTGCGGTATGCGGAGCGTCCGGTGACGCTGCGGCTGCTGCGCACGGACGTACTGCGCTGCGAGGTCGGCGACGATTCTCCGCAGCTGCCCCGGCAGCGGCGTGCCCGGGACACGGACGAGGGCGGACGCGGGCTGTTTCTGGTGAACCGGCTGGCCAGACGGTGGGGAGCGACGCGTCTGTCGACCGGGAAGGTGGTCTGGTTCGAGCTGCCTACTCGCGCGTAACGCGGCGAGCCGGACGGGGGCCAGATCTGGACCCCGTCCACATGTTGCCGACGGGGTGTCGGAGGCGTTGACTGGGGCACACGGCCGAAGCGACCACTCTGTCCCACCTTTGTCCGCAGGCGTTTTGGCTCTATTGACGGGAGGGCGCTCGTGACCGAGTCATCCCCCAAGGCTCCGTATACCACCAACAACGCCGGCATCCCTGTGGAGAGCGACGAGCATTCGCTCACCGTGGGCTCCGACGGTCCGATTCTGCTCCAGGACCACTACCTCATCGAGAAGATGGCCCAGTTCAACCGCGAACGGGTCCCCGAGCGAGTGGTGCACGCCAAGGGGTCGGGAGCGTACGGCACCTTCGAAGTAACCAACGACGTAAGCCAGTTCACCAGGGCCGACCTCTTCCAGCCGGGCAGGCGCACCGAGATGCTGGCCCGCTTCTCGACGGTCGCGGGTGAGCAGGGCTCCCCCGACACCTGGCGCGACCCCCGCGGCTTCGCGCTGAAGTTCTACCTCTGATCTTGGCCAGTGCTCCGCCCTTCAGGGCGGGGGTGAAGGCCATCCTTGGGCCGGAGGCGCGGAGCGCCGGAGGGCTCTGTGCCGCCGTGGTGACGGTCAGACGGGGCGCTGCTGGTTCTCGATGTACTGCTTGACAACGGTCAGGGGTGCCCCGCCGCACGATCCGGCGAAGTAGGAACCGGACCAGAAGTGTCCGCCCCACAGGTACCGGCGGACATGGCTGTCGTACTCCTGGCGGAGCCGCCGGGAGCTGACGCCCTTGAGGGAGTTGACCAGCTTGGAAAGCTGCACCTTCGGCGGGTAGTGCACGAGCAGGTGCACGTGGTCCTGTTCGCCGTTGAACTGTTTCAGCTCGGCTTCGAAGTCAGCGCAGACCTCCCGCATGATCTCTTCGGTGCGGGTCAGCATGACGTCGGTGAACGCCTTCCGCCTGTACTTAGTGACGAAAACCAAGTGAACGTGCAGGTTGTAGACAACATGGCGACCGGTTCTGACATCGGGATTAGGGTCCCAGCGTGGTGACATAAGCCAATGCTAGGCTCTCGATCGTGAATCAAGGCACCCTGGTCAAGCGGCAGTTCGGGCACCGTGCCCGGCTTGTGCTGTCGCCTGCCGGGGTGTTGAAGACCGATGACCAGGCCCACGCGGCCCGCACTATGTGGAACCTGCTGCACGCCTGGTGGCAGATGATGCCGAAGGAAAAGCGGACGCTGGCGAGCGCGGACGCCGCGATCCGCCAGGCCCGCGAGGACATCGGCTTTCTCGCCGTCCTGCCCGCGCAGGCCGCGCAAGCGGTGCTCAAGACGTACTTTCAGGCGTGGAAGAACTCCTGGGACGGCCGCGCCGACGCCCCAAACTTCAAGGGCCGCATCCGCACGGTGATGTCCGTGGACGTCCCGCAGGGCCGGGACCTGAACATCGTCCGCGTGCACCGCCGCTGGGGCACGGTCAGCATTCCGAAGGTGGGCCGGGTCCGGTTCCGGTGGACCAAGGACCTGCCCGTGGGCAAGCATGCAGGCGCGGAGAACCGGATCACCGGGGCGCGGCTGATCAAGGACGCGCTCGGCTGGCACATCGCATTCCGCGTCCAGACCTTGGAGACCAAGCCCGAGCCCCACCAAGGGCCGGACATCGGCATCGACGTGGGCGTCACCGTGCCCATTGCCCTCTCAGACGGTGAGACACACGAGCACGGCGAGTGGCTGACCAAGCAGGAGCAGTCCAAGCTTCTGCGGCTGGAGCAGCGCGCCGCCCAGCGCAAGCACACCGCAAGCCCGGCGAGCGCGCCAGCCGCCGTCTGCACCACACCTATGACCAGATCGCAGGAGTCCGCGCGAAAGCCAAGCGTCGGGCCTTGGACTGGCAGCACCAGACCACCACCGCCATTGCCAAGCAGTACGGCACGGTGGTGGTCGAAGCACTCGCCATCACAAACATGGTCAAGTCCGCCAAGGGCACCGTCGAGTTGCCGGGGAAGAACGTCGCCCAGAAATCTGGGCTGAACCGCTCCATCACCGGCGAGGCGTGGGGCCGTACGGTCGCCATGCTGACGTACAAGACCGCTTCGTACGGCGGCACCCTGCACAAGGTCCCGGCCCCGCACACGTCCCGGCGCTGTTCCGCGTGCGGCTTCATCACGCCCGGCAGCCGGGAGGACCAAGCCACGTTCGTATGCAAGAACCCGGACTGCGGATGGTCAGGCAACGCCGACCACAATGCAGCCCGCAACGTCTTGCACCTTTACCGGATGGGCCTCGCGCTCATCCCGGCTGCCGGGAGGGCAGTCGTCAGGCGCGCGAAGCGCGTCAAGCCCGCTGCCGCAAGGTAAGCAGGAATCTCCCGGCTTCAGCCGGGAGAGCACTTCAAACGGAACACGGCAACTACGACATGGTCGGCAACAACACGCCGGTCTTCTTCGTACGCGACACGATCAAGTTCCAGGACTTCATCCGGTCCCAGAAGCGCCACCCCGCCACCGGGCTGCGCAACAACGACATGCAGTGGGACTTCTGGACACTGTCCCCCGAGTCCGCGCACCAGGTGACGTGGCTGATGGGCGACCGCGGCATCCCGAAGACCTACCGCCATATGAACGGCTACAGCTCCCACACCTACATGTGGATCAACGGCGGTGGCGAGCGGTTCTGGGTGAAGTACCACTTCAAGACCGACCAGGGCATCGACTTCCTCACGCAGGACGAGGCCGACGAGCTGGCCGGCTCGGACGCGGACAAGCACCGCCGCGATCTGTACGAGTCGATCGAGTCCGGGAACGCGCCGTCGTGGACCCTCAAGGTCCAGATCATGCCGTTCGAGGACGCGGCGGACTACCGCTTCAACCCCTTCGACCTGACCAAGGTGTGGCCGCACGGCGACTACCCCCTGATCGAGGTCGGCCGGATGACGCTCAACAGGAATCCGGAGGACTACTTCATCCACATCGAGCAGGCCGCCTTCGAGCCGTCGAACATGGTGCCGGGCATCGGCCCGTCGCCGGACAAGATGCTGCTCGGACGGCTCTTCTCCTACCCGGACACGCACCGGTACCGGATCGGCCCGAACTACGCACAGCTGCCGCCCAACCGGCCCCACGCGGCGGTGAATTCATACGCCAAGGACGGCCCGATGCGGTACGTGCCGTCGAACGCGTCGAGGCCGTACGCCCCGAACTCCTACGGCGGTCCCGCTGCCGACTACCAGCGCTTCGGCGACCCGGCGGGCTGGGAGGCCACGGGAGAGCTGGTGCGCGAGGCGTACAAGCCGCACCGCGAGGACGACGACTGGGGCCAGCCGGGCACGATGGTCCGCCAGGTGCTGGACGACGCGGCCCGTGAGCGGCTGGTGTCGAATGCCGGCGGACACCTGAGCAACGGCGTCACGCGGCCGGTCCTGGACCGGGCGCTGCAGTACTGGCGCAACGTCGACAAGGACATCGGCGACCGTATCGCCAAGAAGGTGAACGGCGGCTGAGGCGGATACGCGTGTGCCCGCGGCCCCCGGATTCCGGGGGCCGCGGGCACACGCACGTCAGTGGTCAGCGGTCGGTGGTCAGCGACTCGCCGCCGGTCGCAGACCGCAGACCGGCAGTGATCAGGGCCTGCCGAGGTCGCTCTTGTCCTTGGGGTCGGGGTCGCCCGGGTCGTCGTCGCCGGGGTCGGGCGGCAGCGTGATGCTGGGCCGGCCCGTCGGCGTATTGGTCGGCGTGGGCGTCGGGTCCCCGGTCGGCGTCGGCGTGGGTGTCGGGGTGTTCGTCGGCGACTGCGTCTCCGTAGGCGTCGGGGTCGGCGTCGGCGTCGGCTTCTGCGTCGGGGTGTTCGTCACCGTCGGGCCCGGGTCCGGGCTCGCCGTCTCGGCGACCTCCAGGTCGAACTCGGCGTCGGAGCCGCCGTTCAGGGCACCCAGGGTGTAGTCCGCCCAGATCCTGGCCGGGAACCCACCGCCGTTGGCGCGGCCGGAGTTGGCGGTGCCGGTCAGGGTGACCTGTCCGCCGCCCGCCGCCGTCGACTCGCCGAACAGGGCAACGACCGTGGCGAGTTCGGGGGTGTAGCCCGCGTACCAGGCCGCCACGTTCTTCTCCGCCGTACCGGTCTTGCCGGCCGCCTCGTAGGCGTCCGTGCTGGCCTCATGGCCCGACCCGTCCTTGACCACGCCGGTCAGCACCGAGGTGACCGTGTCGGCCGTCTCACGGCTGATCACCTGCTTGCCGACCGGGTCCTCGAGGTCGACCGTGCGGTCCTTGTGCTCGGCCTTGTTCACGATCGTCGGCGTGACCTGCTTGCCGTGGTTGTCGAGGGTCGCGTACACCCCCGCCATGTCCCAGGTGGAGGCGCTCATCGTGCCGAGCGAGATCGCGGGCCGCTCGGGGAAGGACTTGCTGTCCTTCACTCCGAGGTCGAGCGCGGTCTTCTTCACATCGCCCGGACCGACGTCCACGACCATCTGGGCGAAGACCGAGTTGATCGACTTGTTCATCGCCCTCTGGACGTTGACCGGGCCGTAGCTCTTGTCGTCCTCGTTCTCGGGGTTGAACGGGGTGTCGCTGCCCTCGACCTGCCGCTTGCTGGTGCCGTCGTAGATCGTGTTGACGCCTATCGGGTCGCCGTCCTGCGTCTTGGACTCGTTCTCCAGCGCGGAGGCGAACACGATCGGTTTGAACGTCGAGGCCGGCTGGTAGTCGGAGCGGACGGCGTTGGACAGCCAGTGCTTGGTGGCGTCCACACCGCCGTACAGCGCGACGACCTTGCCCGTCTTGGGATCGACAGAGGTCGCACCGGCCTGCACGGTCGCGTCGACCTTGTTCTTCTTGCGGTCCAGCTCGTCCTCGAGCTGCCGCTCGACCGCCTTCTCGAGCGCCTTCTGGCGCTTCGAGTCGATGTTCAGCGTGATCGTCCAGCCGCCGGCTCTGATGTCCTCCTCGTTCACCCCCTGGCGCGCCAGCTCCTTGTTGGCGGCGTCGACGAGGTAGCCGGTCTGGCCCTCCATGCCGGGGGCCGCCTTGGGCTCCTTCGGCCGGGGGAAGGTCAGCTTGTCGCGGGCGGACTTGTCGAGCCAGCCCTCCTCGACCATGTTGTCGAGCGTGTAGTGCCAGCGCTCGGTGACCAGCTTCTTGCCGGTGTCCGAGGCCTCGGCCCAGTCGTACTGACTGGGGGCCTGGAGCAGGGAGGCGAGATACGCGCCCTGGGCGACGTTCAGCTTGGACGCATCGACGCGGTAGTACGCCTGGGCCGCGGCCTGGATTCCGTACGCACCGCGCCCGTAGTAGCTGGTGTTCATGTACCCGGCGAGGATCTCGTTCTTGCTCTGGCGCTGGTCCACCTTGAGCGAGATCACCAGCTCTTTGAGCTTGCGGGTGACCGTCTGGTCCTGGTCGAGGTAGTAGTTCTTGACGTACTGCTGGGTGATGGTCGAGCCACCCTGCTTGCCCTTGCCGGTCAGGGTGTTCTTCAGGCCGCGGACGGTGCCCTTGAAGTCGACTCCGGAGTCCTCGAAGAACGTTTTGTTCTCGGCGGCGACGAAGGTGTACTGGACGTCCTCAGGGATCTTCTCGAGTCCGACGATCTCGCGGTTGACCTTGCCGGTGCGGGCGAGGATCTTGCCGTCGCTGTACTTGTAGACGTTGCTCTGCTTCTCGGCCTGAGCATTCGCCTTGGGCACGGGGACCATCAGATAGATGGCGAAGAAAGCGCCCATGACCAGCAGGCAGAGCCCGAGGAAGGTACCCAGCACCTTCCTCCAGGTGAAGAAGCGCCGTATGCCTGTGGGCTTGGCCTTCTTCGCCCGGCGCGCGCCGCGCTGCCGGGCCTGTCGCGCTTCCGCTCGGCCCATCGCTTCGTTGCTCCGCTCTTCGTTCTCTACTACTCGCCGGGGATCGGCCCGGAATCAGCTCAGAAAGCTAACACCGGTACTACAGACAAAGGGCCATCGATCCGGCCTTTTCCGGACGTGACAATCAGCACCCCGTCTCATGGAACCGACTCATGAGAGGTGCGGAGGGTTGCCATAGACGTTAAAGTGATATCACTCTGCTAGACCGAGACGGGGAGCGATCATGCCTGCCACCAGCACAAAAACCTCTGACGAGCTGCCGGACATGCCGGAGCCGCGGGTCCGTGAATTTCCGGCGCACAGCATCGGCGGGGGCCTTGCGCTGCTGCTCGGACTGCTCGGGGTCGGCTGCGCGGTCGCCCTCCTCGCCACCGGGGCGACACTCTCCTCACCCGGCCCGAAGGTGACGCTCATCGTGGCCGGAATCGTGATCGCGATAGCCGCGTGCTTCGCGATGTGCGGGCTGAACATGGTCGCGCCGGGCGAGGCGCGGGTGGTGCAGCTCTTCGGGCGCTACCGGGGCACGATCCGTACGGACGGCCTGCGCTGGGTCAACCCGCTCACCTCACGGGTCAAGATCTCGACGCGGGTACGGAACCACGAGACCGCGGTCCTCAAGGTGAACGACGCGTACGGCAATCCGATCGAGCTCGCCGCGGTGGTGGTGTGGAACGTGAAGGACACGGCGCAGGCGCTCTTCGAGGTGGACGACTTCCTGGAGTTCGTCTCCACGCAGACGGAGGCGGCGGTACGGCACATCGCCATCGAGTACCCGTACGACGCCCACGACGAGGACGGCCTGTCGCTGCGCGGCAACGCCGAGGAGATCACCGAGAAGCTCGCGGTGGAGCTGCATGCGCGGGTGGAGGCGGCGGGCGTGCACATCATCGAGTCCCGCTTCACACATCTCGCGTACGCCCCGGAGATCGCGTCCGCGATGCTGCAGCGGCAGCAGGCGGGAGCGGTGGTCGCGGCGCGGCGCCAGATCGTGGACGGCGCGGTGGGCATGGTCGAGGCGGCACTGGTCCGGATCCAGGAACAGGACATCGTGGAACTGGACGCGGAGCGCAAGGCGGCGATGGTGTCGAACCTGATGGTGGTGCTGTGCGGCGACCGCGCGGCGCAGCCGGTCCTCAACACGGGCACGCTCTACCAGTGACGCCACCTGAGCGGAAGCAGGTGCTGCTGCGGCTGGACCCGGCGGTGTACGAGGCGCTGGCACGGTGGGCCGGGGACGAGCTGCGCAGCACGAACGCACAGATCGAGTTCGCGCTCCGCCGCGCCCTGTCGGAGGCGGGCCGCCTGCCGAGGGGGGTCGCCCCGATCCCGCGCCGGGGCCGGCCCCCGAAGCCGACGAGAGATGGGGACGGGGACGGGGAGACCGAGTAGCGCGGCCTGCGCGCCCGCGGCCTGCGCCGAAGGGGACGAGCAGCGGCGGGCCAGGTGCCGCGCGGCGAGCTGTTCCCCCGCCCGAGCCCTTGCCGAACCCTTCCTGAAACAGGGCTCCGCCCCAGGCACCGGACCCGCGCCCGACGGCGCGGGTCCGGTGCCCCAGGTCCGGGAGGAAAGGCTATTCACTACGGGTATACACACGAGGTATACACCGCATGTAGAGTGCTCTCCATGTCCATCGGTCACACCTTGCTCGGACTTCTCGAGTCCGGCCCACGCCACGGCTACGACCTCAAGCGCGCCTTCGACGAACGGTTCGGCCACGACCGGCCCCTTCACTACGGGCAGGTCTACTCCACCATGTCCCGGCTGCTGAAGAACGGCCTCGTCGAAGTCGACGGCATAGAGGCCGGCGGTGGTCCCGAGCGCAAGCGGTATGCCATTACCGAGGCCGGGGTCACCGACGTCACGCGGTGGCTCGCGCAGCCCGAGAAGCCGGAGCCGTACCTCCAGTCGACCCTTTACACCAAGGTCGTCCTCGCCCTCCTCACCGACCGCAGTGCCGCCGATCTGCTCGACAGCCAGCGCTCCGAGCATCTGCGGCTGATGCGCATCCTCACCGACCGCAAGCGCCGCGGCGATCTCGCCGACCAGCTCATCTGCGACCACGCGCTGTTCCACCTCGAAGCCGATCTGCGCTGGCTGGAACTGACCGCCGCCCGGCTCGACCAGCTCGCCGGGGAGGTGCGCAAGTGAACCCCGACGGTTCCCTGCTCCTCGCCGCCGATCTGCACAAGGCGTACGGATCCACCCCCGCCCTCGACGGCGCCTCCTTCTCCATTCACCCCGGCGAGGTCGTCGCCGTCATGGGGCCCTCCGGCTCCGGCAAGTCGACGCTGCTCCACTGCCTCGCCGGGATCGTCCGGCCGGATTCCGGATCGATCACCTACGCCGGGCGCGAGCTCACCGGGATGTCCGACGTCCAGCGCAGCACCCTGCGCCGTACGGACTTCGGGTTCGTGTTCCAGTTCGGCCAGCTCGTACCGGAGCTGAGCTGTACGGAGAACGTGGCCCTGCCCCTCCGCCTCACCGGCGCCAGGCGCAAGGCCGCCGAGCGCACCGCCCTGGAGTGGATGGAGCGCCTGGAGGTCGCCGACCTCGGGCACAAGCGGCCCGGCGAGGTCTCCGGCGGCCAGGGGCAGCGGGTCGCCGTCGCCCGTGCGCTGGTCACCTCGCCGCGGGTGATCTTCGCCGACGAGCCGACCGGCGCCCTGGACTCCCTCAACGGCGAGCGGGTGATGGAACTCCTCACCGACGCCGCGCGGTCCGCGAACGCCGCCGTCGTCCTGGTCACCCACGAGGCGCGGGTCGCCGCCTATTCCGACCGCGAGATCGTCGTACGCGACGGAAGGTCCCGCGACCTGGAGCACGCCGTATGACGCTCCTCGACCGGACGGACGGAGCATCACCCGCCGCGCCCGCCCCGCCCCGCGTCATCGGCGGCCGGCTGCGCGACCTCGGGCTCGGCATACGCTTCGCCGCCTCCGGCGGCCGCGAGGGCTGGGTCCGTACCGCGCTCACCGCCGTCGGTGTCGGGCTCGGCGTCGCCCTGCTCCTCATCGCCGCCTCCGTGCCCACGCTCATCGACGAGCGCGAGCAGCGCGGCACGGCCCGCGCGCCGGTCTCCTCCGACGAGCCGGCCGAGCGCTCGGACAGGACCCTGGTGTGGGCGACGGCGGACACCGAGTACCGCAAGGACGCGATCAGCGGCGCACTGCTGCGCCCGGACGGCGCCCACCCGCCACTCCCGCCCGGGGTCAGCCGCCTCCCCGGACCCGGCGACATGCTGGTCTCCCCCGCCCTGAAGGAGCTGCTGGACTCCCCCGGGGGCACGCTCCTCGAAGAGCGGCTCGACTACCGCACGGTGGGCACCATCGGGGACGCCGGCCTGATCGACCCGGGCGAACTCCGCTTCTACGCGGGCAGTTCGACGCTGACCACGGACAACGGTGGAACCAGGACGACCGGCTTCGGCGAGTCCCCGGGTTCGGAACCGATGAGCCCGGTCCTGATCGTCCTGGTCATCCTCATCTGTGTCGTCCTGCTGGTGCCGGTGGCCATCTTCATCGCCACCGCCGTCCGCTTCGGCGGCGACCGCCGCGACCGCCGGCTCGCCGCACTGCGGCTGGTCGGCGCCGATGCCCGGATGACCCGGCGCATCTCGGCCGGGGAGGCACTGTTCGGCTCGGTGCTCGGCCTGCTGGTCGGCATCGCCGTCTTCGCGGGCGTGCGCCGGTTCGCCGGGCACGTACAGCTCTGGGACCTGAGCGCCTTCCCCTCCGACGTGGTCCCCGTGCCCGTGCTCGGGCTGCTGATCCTGCTGGCCGTGCCGGTCTCGGCGGTCGCGGTCACCCTGGTTGCGCTGCGCTCGGTCGTGATCGAACCGCTCGGAGTCGTACGCAACAGCACGCCCCGCGCCCGCCGTCTGTGGTGGCGGCTGCTGATGCCGGCGGCCGGTCTCACGGTGCTGCTGGCGACCGGCACCGTCAACGAGGAGACCGAGTTCGTCGACCCGTGGCCCATCGCGGGCGGCGCCGTACTGGTGCTGGTCGGCCTTGCGACGCTGCTGCCGTGGGTGGTCGAGGCCGTCGTCGGCAGGCTGCGCGGCGGCCCGGTGCCCTGGCAGCTCGCCACCCGCAGGCTCCAGTTGAGCAGCGGTTCGGCGGCCCGCGCGGTCAGTGGCATCACGGTCGCCGTGGCCGGCGGGATAGCCCTGCAGATGCTCTTCGCCGGGGTCCACGACGACTTCAACAGGGTCACGAACCAGGACCCGGAGCGGGCTCAGCTCCAGGTCTCCGCGGAGTTTCCCAGCGGTGAGCTGGCCCAGCGGATGATCAAGGAGTTCCGTGGGACGGAGGGCGTGAAGGGGGTCATCGGCACGGTCGAGAGCTATGTGCACAGCCCCGTGCCCTCCCGCGGCACCGACTTCCATCCCGTCACCACCCTGACCGTCGGCGACTGCGCGACCCTGCGCGAACTCGCCAGGATCGGGTCCTGCAAGGACGGCGACACCTTCGTCGTCCACGTCGAGGGCGACAGGCGGCAGAACGACCTGATCGACTCTGCGGCCCGCAAGGGCAAGCCGGTGGACCTCAACGCGCACTCGAGCTACGACGGCTCGAAGCCGGTGCTGTGGACCCTGCCCGCGGACACTCCCACCGTCACGGTCCGTCCCGACCCGACCGGCCGGGAGCACTACGGCATCTTCGCCACCCCCGGCGCGGTCGATGTGCAACGCCTCCCCACGGCGGACACCCAGGCGATGGTCCAGATCGACGAGAGCGTGCCGGACGCCCGTGAGTACGTGCGCAACACGGCCGCCCGAATCGATCCCACCATGCGTGTCTGGTCGATCCAGAGGATCGAGCGGGACAAGCAGTACGCCAGTGTCCAGACCGGTCTGCTGACCGGCGCGACCGCGACGATGGCGCTGATCGCCGCGTCGATGCTCGTCTCGCAGGTCGAGCAGCTGCGGGAGCGCAAGCGCCTGCTGTCGGTACTCGTCGCCTTCGGCACGCGCCGGGCCACGCTCGCCTGGTCGGTGCTGTGGCAGACCGCCGTGCCGGTCGTCCTCGGCACCGCCGTCGCCATCGTCGGCGGCCTCGGTCTCGGCGCCGCCATGCTGCGGCTGACCGGCAAGGCGGTCACCGAATGGTGGGTCTTCCTGCCGCTCGCCGCGGCGGGCGCGGGCGTGAT
The DNA here is from genome assembly GCF_026341125.1 of Streptomyces sp. NBC_01142. Lineage (NCBI taxonomy): Bacteria > Bacillati > Actinomycetota > Actinomycetes > Kitasatosporales > Streptomycetaceae > Streptomyces > Streptomyces sp. NBC_01142. Next base: position 853,089 of record NZ_JAPEOR010000001.1, on the reverse strand, counting down.
CCTGCTGGTGACGGTGCTCAGCCTGCCACCGCTGTGGCGCATGATGCGTCCGGAGGGGCTGCGTACGGAGTAGCGGGCCGGGGCCGTCAGTCCAGTACCCGTACGGGCAGGGCGCGCATCGCGTCCCGCAGCGCCTGTGCGAACTCCCCGAATTCGCCCTGGCGTGCCGCCCCCGTGCGCATCGCCAGGGCGATCCGGCGTGCGGGGGCCGGGTCGGCGAAGTACCCCGTCTGCAGCCGTCCGGCCCGGCCGGTCTCCACCTCGACCGCCGTACGCGGCAGCAATGTCACCCCGAGCCCGCCCGCGACCAGCTGTATCAGGGTGGACAGGCCGGCGGCGGTCGTGGTCACCGCGGCACCGCCGGTGCGGCCCGCCTCCCGGCAGATGTCGAGTGCCTGGTCGCGCAGGCAGTGGCCCTCGTCGAGCAGCAGCAGATGCAGTTCGCTCAGCGCCTCGCGCGGAATGTCCTGGCGCCCGCCCAGCCAGTGGTCCTCGGGGGTGACCAGCACAAAGTCCTCGTCGAAGAGCGGCAGCTCACTGATCCCCGGCATCCCGAGCGGCACGGCGAGCAGCAGCAGATCGAGACGGCCGGCCGCCAGCCCCTCCACCAGCGAGGACGTCTGCTCCTCGTGGACCTGGAGGTCGAGCTCCGGATAGCGGTCGTGGACCAGGCGCAGCACGGTCGGCAGCAGATAGGGGGCGACGGTCGGGATCACGCCGAGCCGGAGCACCCCGGTGAAGGGGGCACGTACCGCGTCGGCCTCCTCCAGCAGTTCGCCGACGGCGTCCAGCACCACCTTGGCTCGCACCGCGAGCCGCTCACCCGCCGGGGAGAGCAGCACCTTGCGGGTCGTACGCTCCAGGAGCTGGACACCGAGTGCCTCCTCCAGCGCCGATACGGCACCGGAGAGCGCGGGCTGACTCATCCCGATCGCGGACGCCGCGTCCCGGAAGTGCAGATGCTCGGCGACGGCGACAAAGGCACGCAGCTGCGCCAGGCTGGGCTGCTTGCCCCGGCCACTTCCCCTATTACCGGCATTGACGACATTGCTGATGGCCACTGATAGGTACCTCCGATCGCGACGACCGAGTCTAGCTATTTCTGCGATCAATGCACGCTGTGCCACCATCAAGATCCGTCCAACCCCCTGGAAGACCCCACAAGGGAATTCCTGTCTGCAAGGAGACCGAGTGCTCACTGTCGGTGACCAGTTCCCCACCTTCGAACTGACGGCCTGCGTCTCGCTGGAGAGCGGCGAGGAGTTCGCCGAGATCAGCCACAAGTCCTACGAGGGCAAGTGGAAGGTCGTCTTCGCGTGGCCCAAGGACTTCACCTTCGTCTGCCCCACCGAGATCGCCGCCTTCGGCAAGCTGAACGATGAGTTCGCCGACCGTGACGCCCAGATCCTCGGCTTCTCCGGCGACTCCGAGTTCGTCCACCACGCCTGGCGCAAGGACCACGCCGACCTGCGTGACCTGCCCTTCCCGATGCTGGCCGACTCCAAGCACGAGCTGATGCGGGACCTCGGCATCGAGGGCGAGGACGGCTTCGCGCAGCGTGCCGTCTTCATCGTCGACCCGAACAACGAGATCCAGTTCACCATGGTGACCGCCGGTTCCGTCGGCCGTAACCCCAAGGAGGTCCTGCGGGTGCTCGACGCCCTGCAGACCGACGAGCTGTGCCCGTGCAACTGGACCAAGGGCGAGAACACCCTCGACCCGGTCGCGCTCCTGTCGGGCGAGTGATCCGGTATGTCTCTGGATGACCTCAAGTCCGCCGTACCGGACTACGCCAAGGACCTGAAGCTGAACCTCGGCTCGGTCATCGGCAACAGCGATCTCCCGCAACAGCAGCTGTGGGGCACCGTTCTGGCCTGCGCGATCGCCTCGCGCTCGCCGAAGGTGCTGCGCGAGCTGGAGCCCGAGGCGAAGACCAACCTCTCCCCCGAGGCGTACACCGCCGCCAAGTCGGCCGCCGCCGTCATGGCGATGAACAACGTCTTCTACCGGACCCGGCACCTGCTGTCGGACCCGGAGTACGGGACGCTGCGCGCCGGTCTGCGGATGAATGTCATCGGCAACCCGGGCGTGGAGAAGGTCGACTTCGAGCTCTGGTCGCTCGCCGTCTCCGCGATCAACGGCTGCGGCCAGTGCCTCGACTCCCACGAGCAGGTGCTGCGCAAGGCCGGCGTGGACCGCGAGACGATCCAGGAAGCCTTCAAGATCGCCGCGGTGATCCAGGCCGTGGGTACGACGCTGGACGCGGAAGCCGCGCTCGCCGAGTAGCACGGATATGCGAAGGGCCCCGCCGACTCCGGTCGACGGGGCCCTTTCGTGTGCGTGGCGGGGTCAGCTCCTGAGCTTGGCCATCAGGGCCTTCATGTCCTCGACCATGAAGGGGCCGATCCCCGACAGATCGGCCTCGGGGTCCTGACCTTCCTCCACCTGCGAGTAGCCGGGCGTGACGGTGAGGGTGAACTCGGCCTGTCCGTCCAGCACATGGAGCCACGGCGGATCGCCGCTGTCGTCCCTGGTGAAGTAGGCACGCTCGCCCAGTCCTTCGACCCGTTCCAGCGTGACCTCGGCGCCCGCGGAGATCATGAAAGCGCCGACCGACGCTTCGAACTCCGGTCCCGGATCGGTCTTCTTGTGCAGTTCGTAACTCACGTGGACGCTCGGGTATGTGCCCTCGTAGCCGTTCTCGTCCACATCTTTCGGCTTCGGCCCCCCTGTGGGCTGCAGCTCGACGTAGCAGGACGCCCTGTCCAGGCTGGTGTGCTCGCGCCCTGTCGGCCGGGGGCTCTGCCTCTCACCGAGCGCGGTGGACAGCGCCTTCAGCTCGGCGTCCAGACACAGGTTGCGACTCACCCGGTATCCGCCGAGGTCGGGTTCCCGGCTCTCGTACACGTACAGACCGCCCGCCCACAGCGCCGAGGCGACCATCACGCCGCCGAGCGTCCACGCCCATGGCGGGAGGGAGCGCCGGGCGGGGAGCCGGTCCTCGGGTGCCACCGCCGTGGGCTCGGCAGGGTCGTGCCCGGCCCGCGACCCGGGGATCTCGGGCGCGCCGAACGGCTGCTCGTCGCCCACCAGCTCCGGCTCGGATATCAATCCCGCTCCCCCGTCGGCGGGGCGGACTCCGGTGCCGGTGCCGGTGCCGGAGTGGACGCGATCTCGACCGCGGTCGCGCCGTGCGGCGGCGGCGTACCGCGCAGAGCCTGCTCCGTGCCGTACGCGCGCAGATAGCCGACCACGGTGTTGGTCACCGCCACCAGCGGCACCGCGACCACCGCGCCGCCGATACCGGCGGTCAGTCCGCCCGCCGCGACCGCGAGGACGACGGCGAGGGGATGGACGCGGACCGCGCGGCCCAGGATGAAGGGCTGCAGCACATGCCCTTCGAGCTGCTGTACGGCGAGGACGACGATCAGCACCATCAGCGCGGTGAACACGCCCTGGGTGACCAGCGCGACGACGACCGCCAGCGCGCCGGAGATGACCGCACCGACGAGCGGGATGAAGGCGAACAGGAAGATGAAGACGGCGAGCGGCACTGCCATCGGCACATCGAGGAAGTAGATGCCGATACCGATGAAGATCGCGTCGATCAGGGCCACTATCACCGTGCCGCGTACATAGGCGGTCAGGGTGCGCCAGGCGCGCGGACCCGCACCGGCGACTCCCTCACGGGCCTGCGCCGGGACCAGTTTCAGCGTCCACTGCCAGATGCGCTTCCCGTCGTACAGCAGGAAGAGCGTGGAGAACATCGCCAGCAGTATGCCGGTGAGGACCTCGACCATCACCGTGACGCCCTGCAGACCCGCGGAGGTGATCTCCTCGGTGTTGGTGCCGATCGTGTCGCTGAGGTTCTTCGCGATGTCGTTGATCTGCGACTCGGTGACATGGAACGGGCTGTCGAGGAGCCAGCGCTTGAGCTCCTCGATACCGTCCCTGACCCGGTCGGAGAGGTTGTCGAGGTTGTCCATGACCTGCCAGACCACGAACCAGCCGACCAGACCCATGACGACGAAGCCGGCGATCGCGGTGACGGCGGTGGCCAGCCCGCGCGGCAGGCCGAGTCTCTTCAGCCGGGCCACGGTGGGCTGGAGCATCGCGGTGACGAGCAGCGCCGCGACAAAGGCGAGCACCACCAGCTGTACGGCGCTGATGATCCGCATCAACACCCAGAGCGTGCCTGCCAGTACGAGCAGCCGCCAGCCGGCCTCGGCGGCGACGCGCATCCCCCAGGGGATCGCGGCGACCGGGTCGGGTCTGGCGGCGACGGCGGGGGCGTACGCGGGCGGCGGCGGCACGCTCTCCGGGGCGGGGGCAGCGACCACCGGGACGTCGTCCGCCGCGGCTTCGCTACGGCGCTCGTCCCAGTACTCTCCCATCCGGGTCAGCCCGGCGCCCAGCCGACCGAGCCATCCTGGCGCTTTCGACATGATGTTCCCTCTTCCCCCTACCACTCCCCCCGGAGTGTCTCCTGGGCCGTCGGACCGACCGTACACGCGCGGAGCCCCTCACCGTAGGACGGTGAGGGGCTCCGCGAAGTTGAGCGCCTGCTGGACCTAGTACCAGTGGTTGGCCTGCCAGAACGACCACGCGCCACAAGGGCTGTCGTAGCGTTCGTTCATGTAGTTCAGGCCCCACTTGATCTGGGTTGCCGGGTTGGTCTGCCAGTCGGCGCCGGCCGAGGACATCTTCGAGCCCGGCAGTGCCTGGACGAGACCGTAGGCACCGGAAGACGGGTTCTGCGCCTGGTAGTTCCAGGTGGACTCGTGGTCCACGATGTTGCTGAAGCACTGGAACTGGTCGGCGGGAATCATCTGCCGTGCCATCGCCTGGACCTCGGCGACGGTGTAGGAGCCCTTCGCGGAGAAGCTCGAAGCGTCGCGCACGGAGTCACGGTTGGCCCGCGCCTCCTCGGCCTCACGCTCGCGCTCGGCCTCCGCCTCGGCCTCCTGGGCGGCTTCCTTCTTCGCCTTGGCGGTCTTGGCAGCCTGGATACGGGCCGATTCCTCAGCGGACTTCTTCGCGGCAGCGTCTGCGGCAGCGGCCTGTGCGTCGGCCTGCTGCGACAGGGACGAGACCTGAACCTGGGCCTGCTCGCCCATGGGTATGTCTGCGAGGAGCGTCGTGTCGGCTGCAGTCGCCTCGAGGGTGTCGCCGTCGGCGTTCGAGGGCAGGGTGTTGCCCGACGCAACGCCCACGACGGCTCCGACGGTGGTGACCGCAGTAGCTGATGCCACGGCGAATCCCCGGACCGAGATCCGGCTCACACGGTTTCCTTCCAGCGACACCCGCATAGGTGACCTCGCGGGCGCAATCGTGCCCCTGACGCTGGCCTCCCCACTGCTTGGGTCACGGGAGGCGCGGGCCCGATGGGCAACTCCCCTGCGGGAGTGCCGCGTAGTGCTCGCGGGCGGCATACGACGGCAAGTCTTGAGTTGTGTGGTGCTGTGCACCTTTGGAGGTGCTCGTGTGTCGTATGCGGGGCCTGACGGAAGCAAGACTCTGCCCGACGCCGAGGCCGCAAGGCAATTCTTCGTACCGTGTGAAAGCTCACACCTCGTTTGCGCCAGGGGTTTTGAGGAAACGGGCGGACAGCACAGCGCCGCCCGGCTACGCTCTTGCGTTCCGCCGGGCGGCGCCAACTGCCTCATTCCGTGCTAGATCTGCCCTTCCTCCAGCATTTCGGTCACGAGCGCGGCGATCTGCGAACGCTCGGAGCGGGTGAGGGTGACGTGCGCGAAGAGCGGATGGCCCTTCAACTTCTCGACGACGGCAACGACTCCGTCATAGCGGCCGACGCGGAGATTGTCCCGTTGTGCCACGTCATGCGTCAGGACAACCCGGGAATTCGCCCCGATACGGGACAGAACAGTCAACAGGACGTTCCGCTCCAGGGACTGGGCCTCGTCGACGATGACGAACGCGTCGTGCAGCGAGCGGCCGCGGATGTGGGTGAGCGGCAGCACCTCGAGCATGCCGCGTCCCAGCACCTCCTCGATCACTTCACGGCCCGCCACGGCCGAGAGAGTGTCGAAGACCGCCTGCGCCCAGGGGCTCATCTTCTCGGCCTCGGTGCCCGGCAGATAGCCGAGCTCCTGCCCGCCCACGGCGTACAACGGCCGGAAGACCATCACCTTCTGATGCTGCCTGCGCTCCAGGACCGCCTCGAGGCCCGCGCAGAGCGCCAGCGCCGACTTGCCGGTGCCGGCCCGGCCGCCCAGCGAGACGATGCCGACGTCCGGGTCGAGCAGCAGATCGAGGGCGATGCGCTGCTCGGCGCTGCGTCCGTGGATGCCGAAGGCCTCACGGTCGCCTCGCACCAGCTTGACGTTGCCCTCGACCGAGACGCGGCCCAGCGCCTTGCCGCGCTCGGACTGCAGGACCAGACCGGTGTGGACGGGCAGTTCCGCCACCTCGGGAACGTACAGCGTCTCCTCGCCGTACAGCAGGTCCACCTGTTCGGCGGAAAGGGGCAGTTCGGCCATACCGGTCCAGCCGGAGTCGGTGATGGCCAGCTCCGCCCGGTACTCCTCGGCCAGCAGGCCGACGGACGAGGCCTTGATACGGAGAGGCAGGTCCTTCGAGACGACGGTGACGTCGTACCCCTCGGCCTGCAGATTGCGCGCAACCGCCAGAATCCGTGAGTCGTTGTCCCCCAATCGGAAGCCGGCCGGAAGGACGCCGGGATCGGAGTGGTTGAGCTCGACACGCAGCGTGCCGCCCAGGTCGCCCAGCGGGATGGGGGCGTCGAGGCGGCCGAACCGGATACGGAAGTCGTCCAGCAGGCGCAGCGCCTGACGGGCGAAATAGCCGAGCTCCGGATGGTGCCTCTTGGCCTCCAGCTCCGTGATCACCACGATCGGGAGCACGACTTCATGCTCCTCGAAACGGGTCAGGGCGCTGGGATCGGCCAGCAGGACGCTGGTGTCGAGAACGTAGGTGCGCCTGTCGGGCATGCGGCGCTTTGTGCTGTTCACCACGGAAGGACGTACCCCCTCGGCTGAGGTCGGCGGTGCGACGGCTGTCGCGGGCCATGGGGTGTCCCCGCCGAAGCAGGGGACGGGCCGGGCTCGGGCCACGATGCGCGGGCCGAGCTCCGGCCCTCCGCGGGGTCCGCACCAGGGGTGCGGTCCTTCGTGTGCAAAGGGCCTCCCGGGTGAGTGGTCTCGGCCACTCACTGAGATACGACGTTCGTGGATCGGACGTCGACCTGAAAGGGGTATTCCCTCGAACATGCGCAGCCATGCCATGGCATATGACGACGGACGGGTGAACAGACAGCGACGTACGCCGCCTCGGACGTCCGCTGAGGCCGGCGGAGGCCGACAGGGATCGGCGGAGGTCAGCCGGGATCAGGAGGCCGGGAGAGGTTATCCGGAGGTCAGGAGCCGTAGCGGCGGTGGCGCGCCGCGTAGTCGCGCAGCGCGCGCAGGAAGTCGACCTTGCGGAAGGCCGGCCAGAAGACTTCGCAGAAGTAGTACTCCGAGTGGGCGCTCTGCCAGAGCATGAATCCGGACAGACGCTGCTCGCCGCTGGTGCGGATGACGAGGTCGGGATCGGGCTGCCCGCGCGTGTAGAGGTGCTCGGAGATGTGCTCGACGTCGACGATCTCGGCGAGCTCCTCGAAGCTCGTGCCCTTGTCGGCGTGCTCCAGGAGCAGGGAGCGTACGGCGTCCGCGATCTCCTGGCGGCCGCCGTAGCCCACCGCGACATTCACGAGTATTCCGTCGATACCGGCGGTGGCCTGCTCGGCTTCCTTCAGTACGGACTGGGTGCGGTCGGGCAGCAGGTCCAGCGTGCCCACGTGGTGCACGCGCCAGCGGCCGTCCGCGGCGAGGCCGCGCACCGTGTCCTCGATGATGCCGAGGAGCGGAATCAGCTCCTCCTCGGGCCGGTCGAAGTTGTCCGTGGACAGCATCCACAGCGTGACGACCCTGACATCGGTCTCGTGGCACCAGCCGAGAAACTCGGAGATCTTGTCGGCTCCGGCCTTGTGGCCCTGCGCGGCCGTACCGCCCGATGCCTTGGCCCAGCGACGGTTGCCGTCGAGGATGACGCCGATGTGCTTGGGCACCTGGGCGTGGTCGAGGCGGCCCTCCACCCGGCGCGCGTAGAGCCCGTACACCAGGTCGCGCAGGTTCACTGTTCTTAACCCCTCCATGGCGGCGTTCCCCGAGGGCGCCACACTACTGCGCACCGGCCACGGCGGCCCAACCCGGCCTGTCACAAGTCCGTGATAGCAAGGGATGCGTGACTGATTCCCCTTCCTACCGAGCAGACGCGAACCGCTACGAGGCGATGGAGTACCGCCGTACCGGCCGCTCCGGGCTCAAGCTCCCCGCGCTCTCCCTCGGCCTCTGGCACAACTTCGGCGACGACCGCGCCCTCGACTCGCAGCGCGCGATCCTGCGCCGCGCCTTCGACCTGGGTGTGACGCACTTCGACCTGGCGAACAACTACGGTCCGCCGCCCGGTTCCGCCGAGCTCAACTTCGGCAAGCTCTTTGCTCAGGATTTTGCCCCCTACCGTGACGAACTGGTCATTTCGACCAAGGCGGGCTATTTCATGCACCCCGGGCCCTACGGCGAGTGGGGTTCGCGGAAGTACCTGCTCTCCTCGCTCGACGCGTCCCTGAAGCGGATGGGAGTGGACTACGTCGACATCTTCTACTCCCACCGCTTCGACCCGCACACCCCGCTCGAAGAGACGATGGGCGCTCTGGCCTCCGCCGTGAAGCAGGGCAAGGCGCTGTACGTGGGTGTGTCGTCGTACAACGCGGAGCAGACCGACGAGGCGGCCCGGCTGCTGAAGGAGATGGGCGTCCCGGCTCTCATCCACCAGCCCTCGTACTCCATGATCAACCGCTGGATCGAGGACGACGGGCTCCTCGACACGCTGGAGGGCGCCGGCATGGGCTGCATCTCCTTCGTGCCGCTCGCCCAGGGCCTGCTCACCGGCAAGTACCTCAAGGGCATCCCCGAGGGCTCGCGGGCCACGCAGGGCAAGTCCCTGGACCCGGATCTGCTCTCCGGCGATGTCGTACGGCGGCTGAACGGACTGAACGACATCGCGGCCCGGCGCGGGCAGTCCCTCGCCCAGCTGGCGATCGCCTGGGTGCTGCGGGACGAGCGGATGACCTCCGCACTGATCGGCGCCTCCAGTGTGCAGCAGCTGGAGGAGAACGTCGCGGCGCTGGCCGGACCGCCCCTGAGTGCCGAGGAGTTGAAGGAGATCGACACCTTCGCCGTGGACACCGCGGGCACGAACATCTGGGCCGGGCGGAGCTGAGCGGACCCCCGCGGAAGCAGCCGGAGACGAAGCCGGAAACGAAGCCGGAATCGAAGACCGGAGAGCATGCGGGGAACTGCCGGGGAGTCGACCGGAGAAAAAACGGGCCGGTCCGTGGGGGGGATACGGACCGGCCCGAGGGGGGGTTTCCACCATAACCCTTCGTAAGTGGTGCCGTGTGCCACGCCATGCCGTAATTACGCTCCGAATGCGGCGGACAGCGGGGGCGCCGTCCCGTGGGCCCGGAAAGTGGCTGGTCCCGGCCTTGCGCCCGTCCGGGGCCGCACCTCCCAAGAGGGACGCGCGGGCGTGGGCGCCACATTGACGGCCCGTTCGCCCACGACGGATTCACCCGACCGGCCCTCAGGCCGTGGCCCCCTTCACCTTGTTGGCGAGAATCTGCGCCATGAAGGTGTCGCCCCATTCACCCAGGGGCAGCAGGGCGGTGTTGAGGGCCTGACCGAGCTCGGTGAGGGAGTACTCGACGCGGGGCGGGACCTCCCGGTACACCTCGCGGTGCACGATGCCGTCCGCCTCCAGCTCGCGCAGCTGCTGGATCAGCATCTTCTCGCTGACACCGGCCACATGGCGCTTCAGCTCCCCGAATCGGTGCGTCCCGTCGTGCAGCGCCCACAGGATGAGCGGCTTCCACTTTCCGCCGACGACGTCGACCGCCGCGTCGAGACCGCAGCTGTAGGAAGTCCTTACCTTGGCCACCACAACTCCTCGGGCGAGAGCAATACTTACCGTTCCACCAGTACACCATTTTTACGGGTGTCAGCAGCGATGCCTGCGATTCCGGTGATTCCCGGGATTCCGGTGATTCCGGTGATTCCAGCAGCGCTCCCCTCGGAGAATGCGGCCAGAATCTGACCTATATCGATCCTAGAGTCGGCCGTATGACGACGCGCACTGTGACGTGGACCCAGGCCAACGCCCGCCGCCTGATGCGGCAGGGGCTCGCCGCCCCCGCCGAGCGCTCCCCCGCCGAGATCACCGGCGCCATGCTCGGCGCGCATGCACAGGTGCTGTCCGCCGCCGAGGCGTCCGTCGCGCTGCGGCTGGCGGGCGGCTCCACCCGCTCCGATGTACGCGAGGCGCTGTGGACGGACAGCAGCCTGGTGAAGACGTACGGCCCCCGCGGCACCGTCCATCTGCTGCCGGCGGCCGATCTGCCGATGTGGACCGGGGCACTGTCCGCGATCCCCGCCGGCCCGAACACCATGCCCGCCGGTCTGCGCCTGACCGGCGAGCAGACGGATCAGATCGTCGCCGCCGTCGGGGACGCCCTCGCGGATGCCGAACTCACCATCGACGAACTGACCGAGGCGATCGTCGAGCGCACCGGCCCGTGGGCCAGGGATCCGGGGTTCGAGGCCTTCCAAGGCGAGTGGCCGCGCTGGCGGCAGTCGATGCACACGGCCGCACACCGCGGGGTGCTCCGCTTCGCGCCCAACCGCGGCCGCAGGGCGACGTACACCAGCCCCGGTGTCACACCGATGGACGGACCGGCCGCGCTCGACGAACTCGTACACCGCTATGTGTACGCGTACGGGCCCGCGACACCGCAGCACTTCGCCAAGTGGCTGGCCGCGCCGAAGGGGTGGGCTGCCGGGCTGTTCGCTTCCCTGACGAGCGAGGGGCGGATCGAGGAGGTGGCGTTCGAGGGCGGCCCGGCGTGGGTGGCGGCGGGCGATACCGCGTTCGGGGAGGAGCCGGCGCGGGGTGTGCGGCTGCTGCCGTACTTCGACGCGTACATCATCGCCTCGCAGCCGCGGGAGCTGCTCTTTCCCGGCGATGCCTACGAGCGGGCGCTGGCCGGCGGGCAGGCCGGGAACTTCCCGGTGGTGCTCGTGGACGGGACCGTCGCCGGAGTGTGGCACCAGCGGCGGTCGGGGCGGCGGATCGCGGTGACCGTGGAGCCGATCGGCGGCGCGCTGAGTACGGCCGCCCGGCGTCGCGAGCTGGAGCGGCAGGTGGAGCGACTCGGTGAAGTGCTGGAGGCGAAGCCGGAGTTGACGGTGGGGAAGGTGACGGTCGGGGCCCATGCCTGAGGGGCAGCACTGATGCAGTCGCGCCGGGCGACGCGTCCCGTAGCCCGTAACCCGGTAGCTCGGTAGCCCGGTAGCCCCGCACCTCTCGGCGTTCGTCCGTACACGCGTCTGAATGCGGGGCCGGGCGCGGGCCCGAACGCGGGTCCCCGTGCAGACCCGGGCGCGGGCCCGGTGCGGGTCCCGGCGCTAGACGGGCTCGACCGCCTCGATGAGGAAGCGTGTCGTCGTGGCGAAGTCCCAGCCGTCGACGGAGACGGCTGCCGCCTCCGCGACGAGCTCTTCGAAAGAACGCTCTTCGAACGCACGCGAGGCAGGTGTCACGAGAGGGTGTGCCCCGTGGTGCTGTCGACGTGGCCGGGGATATCGCCGTCGTGGCGGTCGCCCGTCGTCGATGTACCGGACGGCTCGAACATGAGGATCGAGCCGCCGGGCGAGGCGGGCTTGTGCTCGGTGCCCTTCGGTACGACGAAGGTGTCGCCCTTGTGCAGTTCGACGGTGGACTCGGTGCCGTCCTCGCTGCGCAGCGCGATGTCGAAGCGGCCGTCGAGTACGAGGAAGAACTCGTCCGTGTCCTCGTGGACGTGCCAGACATGCTCTCCGGCGGTGTGGGCGATGCGTACGTCGTAGTCGTTCATCCGGGCCACGATGCGCGGGCTGTAGACATCGTCGAAGGAGGCGAGGGCCTCGGTGAGATTGACCGGCTTGGTTTCCATGAGGTCAATTCTGCGCACCGGCGGGCGCGTTGTCTTGTACGGACGTGCGGCGGCTACGGAGCTGCCGCGAGGCCGCCGAGCAGCAGGCCCGTCAGCGCGCCCACGATCATGAACGGGCCGAACGGGATCGCGGTCTTGCGGTTCGCGCGGCGCAGGACGATCAGCCCCAGCCCGTACAGCGAGCCCAGCAGAAAGCCGGCGAAGGCGCCGGTGAAGAGCACGGCCCACCCGTACCAGCCCAGGGCGACGCCGAGCGAGAGAGCGAGTTTGACGTCGCCGAAGCCCATGCCGTTCGGGTGGATCAGAAAGAGCACGAAGTAGGCGGCACCGAGGGTGAGACCGCCGAGCAGCGCGGTGGGCCAGGAGCCGGCGGCGCCGGGGAGCAGCGCGGCGAGCCCGAGGAGGACGGCAGCCGCGGCGGCGAGCGGCAGGGTCAGCCGGTCGGGCAGCCGGTGGACGGTGCGGTCGACGAGGGCGAGCAGTACGGCGAGGGGCGCGAGCAGCACCCATACGGCCAGCTCGGGGCGCGGCCCGATGGCGGCGGCAAGGGTGGCGCAGGACAGGGCGGTGACGGCGGGTGCGAGGAGGCGCCCAGGGATGAGGGGCTCCTGCTCGGGGGTGGCCTGGGGCCCTTGCGTGCGGGTGGTCCGGGCGGCCTCCTCAGTGTCGGAGGACCGGGGCTCCTCGGTGTCTGCGCGCCGGGCTTCCTCGGTGTCCGTGGGCCGGGCTTCCTCGGTGTCCATGGGCCGGGCCTCTTGCGTGCGGGTGTCCCGCGCCGGTTCCGTACCGGCACCCCGGGCCCGTTCCGTACCGGAACCCCCCGCCGGTTCCGCACCGGCGGCCCGGGCCTCATCGGTGCGGGTGGCCCGCGCCTCTTCCGTCCCTGCCGCCGGTACCGCGAGCGTGACCGCTCCCGCAGCGCAGGCCGCGCACCGCGCACCGCCGAGCCAGCCGTGCGCCGGCCCGGTGAAGCGATGCCCGCCGGGGCAGGCGTCGCGCCACGCCTCCTCCGGCTCGACGGAGAGCCGGTACGCGGCGCGCGGGACGAGCAGCCCGGCGGAGGCACCCCAGAGAACGGCGGCGACGATCAGCGTGGCGTACACCGTGCTCACCCTAAGGCGGCTCGGTCCGCCGGTCATGGGCCCGGGGACCCACACCCGGTGAACCGGGGCCCAGACCCGTACGGCTCCCGCTACGGTCTACGACCATGGGGCGACGGCGGCAATGGCACAACGGCACCGGGACGTTGCGGGTCGCCGAGGCGTCGCTGCCGGTGGAGATCGCGGCGACGTACGGGCCGCGGCGGCGCGGACTGCTGGGACGGCACGGAATCGAGGGCGCGATGCTGCTGACCCCGTGCAACAGCGTCCACACCTTCCGGATGCGGTTCGCCATCGATGTGGCGTATCTGGACAGGAAGTTGAGGGTCATCGACGTCCACACCATGAAGCCGGGCAGGCTCGGCATGCCCCGGCTCGGCGCACGGCATGTGCTGGAGGCGGAGGCCGGCGCGATGGCGGTCTGGGGCGTACGGCCCGGCGTGCGGCTGGCGATAGACAGCTGACTCCGCCGCCCACACCGCTACTTGAGCTTGGCCACCTGGGCGGTGAGCAGGGCCGGCGGGATCTTCGGAGTCTGTGGGCCCGTGAAGTTCGCGGTGTAGAAGATGGCGAGCGTGCCGCCGGAGCGTACGACCTGGAAGACCAGAGGTACGGCATCGCCCTCGAAGTCGCCCGTGACCTGATAGGCGAACGATTCGTCCCCGGCCTGCGCGACAGGCAGCGCCTTCACGCTCCGATACGTCGACGGCCCCTCGGAGCCGTTCGCCGTGAAGCCGTCCTCGCAGTCCCGTACGGCGGCGCGCAGCCGGCTGACGACAGCCACCGCTCCCTGGGCCCCGTGGCTGGTGAGGAACTCGGAGACGGCTGTCCCCTCCTCGGCGCCCACGAGCCGGCGGTACGCGGAGGCCCGGGCGGCCGGCTCCGGTTTGCCGCTGATGACGGCGGTGAGCGGGGCGCACTGGGGTGTGTCGGCCTTCTCGCCCTCGGGCGGCGGGGAGCCCAGGGACCCTACGCTGAAGCCCGCAACATCCCCTTCGGCAAGGATCGCCTTCTCCAACTCGGGTTTGGTGAGCTCTCTTCGGGGTCCGGTGCGCGGCGCCGAACCGGTCGGCGACACAGGCGGCGCCCCGGTGGGCGTCGCGGCGGCGGTCTCCTTGCTCTGCTTCGGCTTGTCGGCGGCGTTGTCGCCGTCGCCGCCCTCCCCGCCGCAGGCGGCCGTGAGCCCCATGGCAAGGGCGAGAACCACTGCGACCGCCGCCGTACGCTGCCTCATCCGTGTCCCGTCTCGCTGGTGTGAAGCTCCGTCGCCGCACGCTAACAGCGGGGCACGCACCCACGCATGGGCCCGCGGACCCACAGCGCCACTCAGCACCACACAGCACCACTCAGCGCCGAAGAACACCGAGCAGCACGACGCAGCGCCCAGGAACACCCAGGCGCACCCAGGCGCGCTAAAGCCTGCGCTCGGGTACCGGCCGGAGTCCGGGCCAGCGCGCGCGCATGCGTCGGCGCATCTCCGCGCCGAGCCGGCCGAGGCCGCCCAGTTCCTCATGGCCCCCGGCCATCCGCGCCACCACCCCCAGCCGGTGCAGCAGCCGCTCCCGCGCGCTGACCGTCCCCCACTCCCAGTCCACGTCCATGACTCGGACCAGCTGGTCGACGGTGCCCCGGTGGGCGCGCTGGACCAGCGCGTCGCCCCGGATCAGCCAGCCGGCGCAGGCATCGGCGAGGTCGCCCTCGACATCCGTACCCGTTGCCGCACGCCAGGCCGTGCGGTACGCCGCTTCCGCCTCGGCCAGCAGCGGTTCCGGCGCGGCGGTGACACCGCAGCAGGTCGGGAAGCCGATGCGCAGGTAGGCGAGTTCCATGAGTCCGTTGCCGAGGCAGGCCTGCTCGAAGTCGATGAAACGGATTCCGTCGGCGGTGTGCAGATCGTTGCCGGGGCACGGGTCGCCGTGCAGCAGTGCGGGCCGGGCGGCCGCCTTCCCCAGCCGCAGGACGAGTTCGGCGAGTTCGTCCTCGACGCGCTCGGGGACGTCGGCTCCGAGCGCCGCCGCGAACGCGAGGAAGGAGGCGATGTCCTCGTCGTCCGGCCCTTCCCACCCGGGCAGACCGTCACCGTCGCCCTCCCGCGCGGTGGCATGCAGCCGGGCGAGAGCCGCCGCGTACTCGACCTCCCACTGCGGGCGCGGCCGCCCGTGCTCCACGTACTCCAGCACCAGCACGCGCGTGCCCGCATCCACCCCCAACAGCTGGGGCACGACAGGCGGTTGAACCAGCGAGGCGATCCGCAGCGCAGCCAGCTCACGCCCGTACCGCTCCTCGGCGCCCGCCCCGGCGACCAGCTGTTTGACCACAGCCGGGCCGTCGGCCAGCTCGACGCGCCACACGGCGGACCGCGGACTGCTGTCGAGCAGCCGTACCTGCCGGGGCGTACCGAGCTCGTCCCGCAGGCGTTCCCCGAAGGGCATTCTCATCGTCGGCTCCCTTCGACGAACCGCCCCCGCTCACACAGGAATGGATCGCCGACTGCGCGTTCCTGCAGGAACGTGGCGGTCTCTTTCCGAACAGTCTTGCTCAGGCAGCTGTTCCACTCGATGGCCGGTCCACTCGAAGACCGGTCCACTCGATGGCCGACCCACTCGGTGGCCGACCCATGGGACATGCCTCCGTATCCGCCTCCATCGGCATCCGCCTACATCGACCGCGCGAGGGCCTGCTTCTCCTCCCAGAGCGGCTCCTCCTTCTCCGACCCGGGGCTGATCACGGTTCCCGTACGCTCCAGCACCACCAGAGAGGTCAGCAACAGCCCCTTGATCAGGCTGTGCTGAACGGGGTGCCGGGTCGAGAAGTAGACCTCGTACAGGCTCTCGACGAAGCCCTGGAACACCTTCGGGTCGATGGCGCAGTTGTCCTGGTCGGACGGCGTCAGCCCGGTCGGCACCTGCATCAGCCCAGCCGTGCTCTCGGCGAGCGCGAGATACCATGTGGCGATGCGCAGGGCGGGATCCCAGACGGTTTCGCCGGAGACTTCGAAGTAATAGCTCATCCCGTGAACTCCAGCCTGATGTCCAGCCCGGGATTGTCTTCCCTGAGCTTCTGAATGCGCTGCTCGAGTGCGGCACGGAAGCGCGGATCGACCGAGGGATTCGTGAACCGGAAACCAATGGGAGCCTGTTCGTAGCCCTCCATGTGCTTACGGGCTTCCAGGTACTTGGTGAGCTTTCCGTCCACCTGCTTGGTGAGCCAGGTCTCGTCGCCGAACAGTGCGCTCTTCTCTTCCCACAGAACTCCGCCGTCGATGTGGTCGATATCGGTGATCCTGTTTTTTGTCACGGGATCGTACACATCGTACTCACGCTCCCCGTCGAGCGGACCGCAGTCATTCTGGTTGTGCACAAGGACGGGAGTCCGTCCGGCCAGCACGTAATAGGTGTGCGTTTCGGCGACCGTGAGGTCGTGAGTGGTCCGCGGCGCGGTGTAGTGGCGCGCGGTGAGGACCTTCGGCGCCGTGCCGTCCAGGCCGCGCAGTCTCTCCCCGGGCCTGATGTCGCCGGCGTTCGCCCAGCGTCCCCACTCGCCCCGCCCGGTGAGCCAGAAGGGGTGGGTGTCGGTCGCCTCGACCACCGCCGTACCGGCCACCGTACGCACCGTGAGGCGGGTGAAATCCTTGTCGTCGTACGTGGTGATGGTCTTCGTCACCCGGCGCGTCGCGGTGCTGCCGCTGTACGGGTCGGTGGCCTTGACCCGGTCGCCGGTCCGCACCGTCTCGATGGGGATGCGGCGGCCGTCGGCGAGCAGTACCGGCGTGCCGGGCAGGAAGCTGTGCCGGGGGCAGGTGGTCGGTCTGTCGTCCGGCTTGTCCTCCGGCTTGCCTTCGGGCTCGTCTTCGGGCTTCTTCTGTTTCTCCGCGTCGAGTTTCTTCTTCGCGTCGGCGAGTTTGTCCTCGGCGTCCGAGACCCTCTTACGGTTCTTGATGAGACCCTTCAGACCGTCATACAGGTCCCCGCCGTGCTTCCTGAGCCTCTTGACGAGCTCAACGGCCTTCTTCCACTTCCACGGCGCGCCGTACTTGGCCGCGAGCTTTCCGACCGCGCCGCCGACAATGCTGAGGAGCACATTGATGAGCGTCTCGGTGCAGGCGCCCATGTCGCCCTTGGTGATGCAGTCGAGCGCATCGGTGATACCGAGTTCCTCGGCGAGGATCTTCGCGAGTTCCTTCGCGGCCTCGATCGCCTTGTCCCGGTCGGACTTCTCGGCCGCCTGGGCGTCCTGGAGCTCCTTCAGTGCCTTCTCGTAGTCGAGTTCGGTCTGTGTCTTCAGGCTGCCGTCGCGAGGATCGCCGGAAGCGGGCCGGCCATTGCCGGCGTCGCCCGGGCCGCCCTGATCGTCCTGGGCCCGGGGGGCACCGCCGCCGCAGTTCTCACCGCCGGTGATCTTGCAGACTTGCGTACGGAACTCCTGGGCGATGGTCGGCCCGAGCCCCGTCGCCAGCAGCGATCCGACGATCGCGACGACCACCGCGACCAGACCCACGTACTCGATCGCCGACTGGCCGGACTGGCCGCGACGCCGCCTCTTCCGCAAGCCCAGCAGACGCGCGTCCGTGCGTGGCAGTAACCTCCGCACCCGGCGCACGCGATACACCTGACGCAGCCGATGCAGTCGACGTGCCCGGTGCACCCGATGCACCCGACGGCGAATGCGACGCACAACCCCCTGTGGCGACATGCCCTCGACGGTAGGCAGCCGGGTGGCCGTGGTCATGGGCCCCCGGGCCCAAAGACAGGCTCAACCCGACGCGAACGAGAGTGTCGTAGGCGCCCAGGACGCAGCCGGGTCAGTGCTCCCGGGAAGCAGGCATCGGAGCCGGAGCGGAAGCGCGCGACGCCTCGGCTCCCCTGCCGCGGCGGCCGAGGACCGTCCACAGGACGAGTCCCAGCACAAGAGCCGTCCCCAGACCGATCCCCGCGAAGCCGATGGCCTTCAGCGGCACGCTCTGCCCGTCGGTGTCCTCGATACGGCCTTCCGCTGCCGCCTCCCGGTCCTCGTCCGTGATCCCGAAGCCTGCGGCGGTCGCATCACCGTCGTACGGCGGGCCCGGCTGCGGCTCGCCCTTGAGACCCACGCGCAGGGTGACAGGGAGGGCGCTGTCGACCCGCCGGTCGAGGGAGACCCGCACGTAGTACCAGCCGGAGAAGCGCATCGCGGCCGTGGCGTCCTGGGGCGAGGACCGGTTCGAGAACGCGGCGGGGGCAGTGCCCAGTGACACCGCGGCGGGCTTGCCCTGGTAGTTGGCGCTCGCGCTGGCGACGAACCCGCGCGCGGTGTTGAACACACCCAGCCGCAGGCCGTCGAACACAAGCGGTGGCTCGTCGTTCGTCGAGTTCGCGAACTCCGCGTCGAGGAAGAGCTGCTGCCCCCATTCGACCGGAACCTTGTAGAAGCGGCTCTCGCCGGGGCTCAGCTTGTCCTTCCACGCTCCTCCGCCCACCGCCGGTGCGTCGTTGAAGCCCGAGCCGCCACTCACGCTGTTCGCTCTTCCCGCGGACGGCGACGGGGCCTGCGAATTCCACGTCGCCGGCTCCGACGGCATGACCGCCCCCGCCCTCAGGCCGGGCTCCGTCATGTACGTCAGCTCCACGGGCCATCCACCGTCGCCCGGGCCGTTGCCGGAACCGGTCCACTCGACGCTGTAGAGGTAGTCCCCCGCGCTCTGGCAGGAACGGTCCGCCTCGATGCGCCGGGTGGCGTAATCGGCGATGGGCCGGGAGGAACCGCCGCCGAAGGTGACGTCATTGCCGTTGCTGCACTTCACGCCGTCCGTGGACTCCAGCAAGACCCGGATTCCGTCCGTGCTCCCGACCTCGATCCCCGGGGGCGGGGCGAGCACCGTCGAGACGAAGGCGTTGGACTTCGCGTCCAGCGCCACCCGGTAGTACTTCTTCTCGCCGCGCGCGATCGTGTCGGTGTACGTCCCCGGCCGCAGCCTCGGCCCGTCCGTACTGGCGGGCGTACCGCGGACCGGCTCGGCGTCCGGAGATGTCTCGTACGGAGCCATGCCGTCGGGCCCGTCCGGAGAGGCCGCCCCGGCCGGCCCCGGCACCAGCATGAGCGCGCCGAACGCCAGCACGCTGACCGCACCGGCTCTGCCCGCCTTGCCCGCTCGGCCGGCTGTGCCCGCTCTGCCCCTTGTCACTGCTCTGCTCCTTCGCACCACATCAGTCTGCCCGCACAGGCGAGAGCCGGCCCGCAGCACACTGCGGGCCGGCTCGTGACCGGCTGCCTTCATCCCCTGGGGAAGGAGACCTCGACTCGACGGTTCTTCTTGCGGCCTTCTTCGGTCACGTTGTTCGCGATGGGGTACTCCTCGCCGTACCCACGGATTTCGTACGTGATGCCGAGGGCACTCAGCTGCTGCGCCAGCACGCTGTGCACGGCATCCGCGCGCTGCTTGGAGAGCACGTCACCGTGTGCGGAGGAACCGAGGTTGTCGGTGAAGCCGAAGACGCGGACCTTGGTGGCGTCCTGGTTCTTGATCTCCGCGGCGATCGCGGCGATGCGGGCGTTCGCATCGCTGGAGAGCTTCGCACTGTCCTTGCCGAACAGAACCTCGGCCTGGAGCGCGAACTTGATGTCGGAGTTGGTCTCCTCGCGGCGCTCCTCGCCGCCGAGGTCCTCGACAACGGACTTGATGTCGAGGACCTTCGGCGCCGCGAGGGTCGCGCCTTCGGGGAGCTTGAGGTCGGAGTCGCCGGCGTCGAGCTTGACGGGGGCCGCAGCCGAAGGAGTGGGGTAGGGATCCTCCTCGGCAAGCGCGTCCCCGACGCCCACAAGGCCGAACGAGAGGACACCGGCGAACACGGTCACGGCCGCGCGCATGCGGACATGCCGGATGGAGGCGGTGGTGGCGCTCATCAGGAGAGCTCGATCGACGTGCTGGGGAACCCCGGGAACTGAAGGTCGACCTTGGTGGTGCTGGTCGGCGGGGCGGGGAACTGGGCGAAGAACGTAAGAGTCGCGCCGGGTTTGATGAAGCTGCCGTACGCGTAGGTCGTGAGTGGACGGTTGTCCGTGTCGCGCAGTACGTAATAACGCTTCTTGCCCTTGGAATCCACCAGCGTCATTCCCGCGAATGAGTTACCCGTGGCAGCGACTGCCTCCTCCAGACCGTTCCAACTGACGGGAACGGTGAACCCCTGGGATCCAGTGTTCTTGATCTGCCCGTCCACCGTGAGGAATCCGCCGTCATCGCGCTTAGCCGAATGGACGGCCAGCTCCAGCCCCCCATCACCCTTGACGTTCGCGATGGGGTCACCGGACGTGGGCGCGGTGGCACTGGCGTTCCCGTCATCCTTGCCCCGGTCCGGGGCCGAGGAAGAGGAAGACGGCTCCTTGCCCTCGTTCCCTCCGCCGTCGCCACCGCAGGAAGTCAGGGAGAAGGCCAGGGCGGCCGAGAGCAAGGCTGCCGCCCCGGCCCGGCGCATGGTCGTCATGTGCCGCATACTCATCAATCCTGTTCCTTTGCGCTCATTCGAGGTCAGTCCTCGGCCAGTCGGACAGTGAAAAGGTCCGCCATATCAGGGAGCAGATCCAGGTTTTCCGGGTCGATGACCCAGTCCTGGTTGTCGCAGACGAGCTTGCCCAGAGGCGGCTTCTTGTCATCGTCCTCAGCGGGGTCCTGGTCGTCCCCGCCCTCGGGAGGCGCTTCCGACTCGTCGGGTTCATCGGGTTCGTCGGGGGTGAAGGCACAGCGGCGGGGCTCGACCACAGCGGTGGCTACGGCCGTCGCGTGCTTGTTCTCCGTGCCGTCGATGATGCTGTCCCCCATCGACTTCTCGGACTCGGCCACCACCCTGAAACCCCAGCGTCCGTCCGTCAGCCGAACGCAGCCGAGACTGCCTGTCCTCGCGTCGTTCCGGGCGGCGAAGCGGGCTGCCTCCCGGCAGCCTTCGGCCGTCCAGGGCACGTCGCCGTCGAGGACTCCCTGGAGGTCATCGAGGAAGTCCGCCAGGTCCAGCTCGTCCCTCGACCCCTGGGCGGCCGCCAGCGCAGCCGCGTCGGCCGCGGTCTGGGTGCCGTTGCGCCTGATGTCGGCCTGGCCGAACGCGAGATACACAAGCGCAAAGAAGAGCAGGCCAACTACCGCTGTCATGTACAGCGGTGTGGCCTGCCCTGTGTCGCTCTGTACCCGCAGAATCAGCCCCCGGTGCCGCCCGCACCACCGGCACCGCCGCCGCCACCGCCCCCGTTGAGGACCGAATTGATCGACTCCCGGAACTTGTTCGCGATGTCGTTGCCCATTTTGGTCTGGAGCAGCAAGGCGACGATGGCCACCACCAGAATGGTGATCCCGACGTACTCGATCGCACCCTGCCCCTTGTCCCTGCGGCTCTTCATGCCGTCGAGGACCGAGTCCCTCCACCCCGTCACATAGACCTTGGCAGTTGTCGCGGCCCTCAGCCCGATGTCCGTCATGGCGATCCCCTCCAGATTCGTACGACTTCCTGCTGTCGTCACGCGCGCTTCCGGCTTCCTCCCGGCCGGACTCGGTGGCGACATCGGAAACGTACGTCCGGAAGGCTCCCCCTGACATGGGCCTCAGGGCCCAACTCCGGGCCCAGTGCACGGGGTGGGCCCGGACGGAGCCGGCGCGGCCGACGCGGGGCCGGGGGCCCGTCATGCGCTCAGCCATGCTGACCAGGCCCCCCTCGCGACACGCTGTGCCAGATGGCGATGGCCTCGCCACGGCTCCCCGCGTTCAGCTTGGCAAAGATGCGGTTGATGTGGTTCTTGACGGTCTTCTGGCTGATGAAGCAGGAAGCGGCGATCTGCTGATTGGTCATGCCGGACGCAATCAGGTCCATCACCTCCACCTCCCGCTGACTCAGCTCGGTGATCACTCCGTGCAGTCCCCCGGCTACAACCGGGCTCCGAGAAGAATGTGACACATTCGCTTGCGTAAGCGAAGACGGTTGCGCAAATTGTTGCCGAGTGTCTTCGGGGCGATCCGCAGCCACCTGCTGGTTCGTCGAATGGCCGTGCCCGCTTTGCCTGTTCGCGAAGGCCGTGCCCAGACCGTCAGGGAGCGGCCCGCCGTCACCCGGACCCTCGCCCCGCACGCTCGCCAGCAGTGCGTTCGAGGCGGAGTGAGTGAAGTGGACGCGTCCGAGCTTGATGTCCCGTACGGCGGCGATCAGTTGGTCCGCGGTGAACTCGCCGTGCACGAGATAACCGCCCGCGCCCAGGCGCAGGGCCTCGTGCACGATCTCGCTCTCCCGGCTGTACGTCATCATCAGCACCGGGGCCAGCCGGACCAGGTGCGGCAGGGCCGAGATGCCGTCGACGCCCGGCATCCGGACATCCAACAGCACCACGTCCGGGCGGTGTTGGACTGTCGCTTCGTAGGCCTCGCGCCCGTCGGCCGCCTCCGCGACGACGTCGAGGTCGGCGCGGCCCTGGAGCAGGACGGTCAGGCCCGCCCGTACGACCGGGTTGTCGTCGGCGACCACCACCCGCAGGGGCGGGGCGGCCGGCATCGGGCCGGGGGGCGGCAGGACGGGGAATTCGTCGGTGGTCACGGGTGCCGCGGAGGCCAGGGGGATGCCCGTGGTGTGGTCGGAGCTGAGCGGGGTGGCGTGCGAGGACGTGTGCTGCGAGACATGGGACTGCTGGGTCCAGTTCTGCGCAGAGCTGTGGGAGATGTCGTCCTGCATGGCTGCAGCCTCCTCTCGAAGGTGGGGACGGTCGGTTGGGTGGGGGTGGGACGGCGGGGCGAGCGGGTCGGTGGGGCGAGAGTGGCGAAGGGGGTGAGGGCGGTGAGGGCGGTGAGGGCGGTCAGTTGAGCAGTGGCGCGCGGTGCTGCCTCGGCTGGGTGGGGATCCCCGGTACGAGTCTCAGTGCGGCGACCGGCAGCTCGAGGCGGACTTCGGTGCCGGTCGCCGCCCGGCCCCTGCCGATCCGGATACGGGCGCCGATGGATGCCGCTCTCTCGACCATGCCGACCAGACCGAAGTGTCCGGCCCGCCTGAGGCCGTCGAGAGAGGTACCGGGAGGAAGGCCCAGCCCGTCGTCGTACACACTGATCCGCAGTACGTCGCCGACAACACCCGCCGAAACGTCCAGACAGCTGGGGCGGGCATGGCGCTGGGCGTTCTCCATGGCCTCGGTGGCGATGGTCAGGACATGGCGGGCGACAGCGTGCGGAGCCGTCGGTACGGGGCTGTCACCGAGCCGCCGGAATTCGGCCCGCACGCTGTGCCGCCGGGCGAAGTCCTCTGTCCTGGCGCCCAGTTCGGCCATGATGTCGACCCCGCCGTCGAGTCCTGAGTCGCGGCGCA
Source organism: Streptomyces sp. NBC_01142 (assembly GCF_026341125.1). NCBI lineage: Bacteria > Bacillati > Actinomycetota > Actinomycetes > Kitasatosporales > Streptomycetaceae > Streptomyces > Streptomyces sp. NBC_01142. Next base: position 829,618 of record NZ_JAPEOR010000001.1, on the reverse strand, counting down.
GATCGGACAGCAGCTCCCGCGACTCGGTCGCCGCGCGGCGGGCGGAGCGGGCCACCAGCTCGGCCTGGTGCTTGACGGTCAGCGGGTCCATCCGGTCGGCCGTACTCGCCAGGCCGTCGGCAGCGAGGGCCAGGCCGTGCAGGGTCTTGGCGACGGAGTCGTGCATCTCGCGGGCGAGCCGGGCCCGTTCCTCCTCCACCGCCCCGTTGACGGCAAGCCGGGCGCGGGTCTCGGTCAGCGCCTGCGACGCGGCGCCGAAGCCGAGCAGCAGATTGCGCAGCGTGCTGCCGACCGCTCCCGCCATCACGCACAGGCCCACCATCAACAGCGCCTCGGCGTCGGCCTCGATCCTCTCGTTGATGGCGTACGCGGCGGCCAGCAGCAGCGACTGCAGCGGGGCGAAGATCGCGGCACCGCGCCATCCGTACACCAGCCCGGCGAGGAGCGGGGTACAGAAGGTGACGTACGTGAGGGTGGAGCCGGGCGAGGCGGAGAAGAGCAGCAGCGCCCCGAAGAGCATGTCGACGGCGAGCAGCGAAGGGTGCCGCAGCAGTACCGGACCGAAGCGCTCCCAGTCGCGCAGCAGCACATAGGACACCATCACGGTGACCAGTACGGCCGCTCCGACGAGCCAGCCGCCCAGCCCCCGGTCGACACCGGCGAGGGCGAACGGGGCGGCGAGGGCCGTCATGGCCAGGCGGAAGCCGAACAGCTGGCGACACAGTGCCTGGAGCGCGTTGACCTGGATGGGCAGCGACGGCACATGCCCCGGGGCGCTCCCGGGCGTCGTACTCGCCTCAGAGCCACCGGTCAGGGCGGTGCTCCCGCCCAAGCCGGTCCTCGTCAGGGCGCTCCTCCTGCCCGGAGCGCTTCTTCTGTCCAGGCCGGTCCTCCTGGCCAGGTTCGTCCTCCTGCTCCTGCTCAGGACCGCTCCCGTCAGCGCCTTCCCGCTCAGCCTGGGGGCCATGGCTCGCTCAGCCTCCGAAGATGTCGTTGAAATTGACATTGGAGGCGTAGTAGAAGCCGACCACGATCAGGATCATCGTCCCGGGAAGCATGAAACTGGTGACGATCAGCGTGGCTTTCGGGACGGCCTTGGCCGCCTTGCGGCGCGCGTTCTGGGCGTCCGTCCTGCGCATGTCGTTGGCGATCTGGATGAGGGTGTCGACGATCGGCGCGCCGAGCTCCTCTCCCTGCTGCAGCGCGGACACGAACATCGACACCTGGTCGGAGTCATTGCGCTTGCGCAGCTGCTCGAAGGCCTCGCGCCGGCCCACTCCCATGTCCATCTGGCGCAGCGTGATGCGCAGTTCGTCGGCCCAGGGGCCCTCGTACTTCTCCGCGACCCGTTCCAGCGCCTGGCGGAATCCGAGTCCGGCGGAGACGACAACGGCCAGGACATCGAGGAAGTCGGGGAGCGTGCGCTCGATGTCGTCCTTGCGTCTGCTGATGGCGGCACGGATCAGGACGTCGGTCCAGAAGAGGCCGTAGAGGAGAAAGAGGACGGCGAACACGAAGTGGCCGTTCATCAGCATGCCCAGCGCCACGAGGGAGCCGAGGACGCCGTAGACGGCGCGGCGGGCGGCGTAGCGGTCGATGGTCAGACCACCTGGGTTGCCTGCCATGTCCAGTTTGCGGCGGACCGCGTCGACGCGCTTGGGGCCCATCATCCGCAGGACGTACGGCGCGTAGCGCATGCCGAGGCGGTCGATGGCGGAGCCGGTGGCGGTCGTCCGGGTGGCGCCGACCTCCAGGGCGACGGCGAGGTCGCCGGGGAGCTTGGCGTCGGCGCGGTACATACGAATGCCGTGGAAGGCTCCGTAGACGGCGAGCCCGAGGACGGCGGCGAGCAGAAGCCCCATGGTGTGTTCCCTCCCTTCGGATACGGACCTTCGGGTACAGATCTCCGGACACGGATCAGATTCGGACGCGGGTGAGCCGGTTGATGAGGACGAATCCCAGTGCGTACAGGCCCGCAGCGACGATCACCGCGATCCGTCCGCCCAGGGCACTGGTCATGTCGTCGAGGGCACCGGCCCGCATCCCGTTGATCATCAGGAGGAATCCCATGCCCAGGACGGGGACGGCCACGGCGGTCACCTTGACCTGGGAGAGCAGGGTGGTGACCTCGCGGCGGGTCTCCTTGCGCTCCTCCAGGGTCTCGGTGAGGTTGCGCAGCGAGGAGACGATGGTGCCGCCCGCCCGGTTGGAGAGGATGAGGGTGGAGACCAGGACGGTCAGCTCGCGTGAGGGAAGCCGCTCGACGAGATCGTCCAGCGCGTCGTCCAGCGAGCGGCCGAGGGCCAGCTGATCGGCCACGCGCCGCAGTTCCTCCCGTGCCGGATCGTCCAGCTCCTCCACGGCCATGCCGATGGCGGTGCGCAGCGCGAGGCCCGCCTGGGTGGCGTTGGCCAGTACGCGGGTGAGTTCCGGCAGCTGGTTGATGAACGCCTCGGTGCGTTTCGTCCGCTGCCAGTCGAGGAAGCCGTTGGCGCCCCAGAGTCCGATGACGGCGGCGATGAACCCGAAGAAGGGCGCGAAGACGGAGCCGACGATGAAGTACAGGGCGAGCAGCGCGCCCACGACGTAGACGAAGTACTCGCCCGGTGTCAGGTCGAGACCGGTCGCCGAGATCTTCCGCTCGATGCGCTTGCCGAGCCGTGTCCTGCGCAGCCACCGGTCGACGCCACGGAAGCGACGGCGTCGGCCGCCGCTTTCGATCGCCATCTGTCCCGTCTGGGACATCCGGTCCACCAGGGCCTGCCGCTGGGCCTGCCCCGAGGAGTAGGCGTGCACACCGATGACGGCGAGCACGCAGCCGAGCAGTGTGACAGCCATCGTCAGGAGCGGGAGGTTATCCATGTCGGGCGGCTTCTCCGGATCGGGGGTCGGGGTCGAGGGCGAGGGTTGAGGTCGGGGACGGGGACGGGGACGGGTACGGGTACGGGTACGGGTACGGGTACGGAGGTCAGGCGATCACGCGGTCGGGGACGGGGACGGGTACGGAGGTCAGGCGATCACGCGGTCGAGGTGCGGGACGCAAGCTGTTCCGGCGAGTGGGCCACGCCGAAGGCCGGGGGTATCGCCTCGCTCGCCATGTAGAGACGGTCGGCGACCCGGCGGGGCAGCGGAAAGTACACGAACCTTCCGTGGATGCGCCCGTCCGCGGCCATCGGCTGGGCCTCGAAGCGGCAGACCGTGACGATGCGGTAGTCCTCACGGCCGTACGAGTCGACAATGGCGATCTCGGTGATCTTGCGCGCGCCGTCGGCGTGCCGGGTGAGCTGCACGATGACGTCGACCGCGCTGTTGATCTGGTCGTGGATCGCCACGAACGGCAGCTCGACCTCGGACATGGAGCTGAGGGTCTGCAGTCGCATCAGGGCGTCCTCGGCGCTGTTGGCGTGGACGGTGGCGAGCGAGCCGTCGTGGCCGGTGGACATCGCCTGGAGCATGTCGAGGGTTTCACCGCCACGGACCTCACCGACGATGATGCGGTCGGGGCGCATACGCAGCGAGTTGCGTACGAGGTCACGGATGGTGATCCGGCCCTTGCCCTCGACGTTGGCCGGGCGGCTCTCCAGCGTGATCACATGCGACTGCTGGAGCTGGAGCTCGGCGGAGTCCTCGATGGTGACGATGCGCTCGCCGCCCGGGATCAGTCCCGACAGGGCGTTGAGCAGGGTGGTCTTCCCGGTGCCGGTGGCGCCGGAGACGATCACGTTGAACTTCGCCCGCACCAGGCCTGCCAGCAGCATCAGGATCTGTTCGTCGAGCGAGCCGAGGCCGATCATCTCCTGGAGGGTGAAGGCGCGCGGGAAGCGCCGGATGGTGAGGATCGGGCCGGTCAGGGAGAGCGGCGGGATGATCACGTTGACGCGCTCACCGCTGGGCAGGCGGGCGTCGACCATCGGATTCGCCTCGTCCACCCGCCGGTTGACGGTGGAGACGATGCGCTCGATGGTCTGCATCAGCTGATCGTTGGAGGAGAAGCGCAGAGGAAGCAGTTCGAGGCGTCCGCTGCGCTCCACGAAGACCTGCTCCGGGCCGTTCACCATGATTTCGCTGATGGAGGCGTCTTCGAGGAGTGGTTCCAGGATGCCGAGGCCGAGCGCCTCGTCGACGACCCTGCGGATGAGCTGGGAGCGCTCCATGGTGGAGAGGACCGGACCCTCGCGGCTGATGATGTGGCCCAGGACCCGTTCCAGGCGCGCCCTGCGCTCGGCCGCCGCAAGGGCGGACATCTCGGCGAGGTCGATCTCCTCCAGGAGTTTGGCGCGGTAGACCCCGACGAGCCGGCTCTCCTCGCTGTGCCCGTTCGTCGGCTCGGGGTTGTTGATGCGCGCCCGGAGGCTCATGGGTTCAACTCCCTGGTACGGCTTGCCTGGTGCGGTCGTGGTCGGTGAGGGTCAGTCGAGGGGCATGGTGGCGCTCTTTTTCACTCCCCCGAAGTCGAGGCCCGGGACCAGTACAGGAATCTGGACCGTGGCGTCGACGGTGACTTCGTCGCCCGCCACCTTCGGCGGGCTGAACTCGGCGTCGAGCCAGGAACTCACCGCCGCCCGTCCGGCCTCGCCGGAGGTCATCTGCGCCTCACGCTGCGAAGCCACCCGGGCCGCAGCCCGCGCCGCCGTGCCCGCCTGCTGGGCGGCGTACACCGCCACGCCCACTTGCACCGCAACCATGGCCACGAAGAGCAGGAGCACGAGCCAGCCCCCGTACTCGATGACGGCCTGGCCCTTGTCCCGGCGCAGCGCCCGGTTCCTCCTGTCCCGGCGCAGCGTCTGCTTCCTCATGTCCCGGCGCAGCGCCCGGTTCCCGATGTCACGGCGCATCCCCTTGTTCCTCATGGCTCGGTCCTCCTCTCCGTTGCCGCGGCGGCCCGGCCGGGCACAGTGATCGGAAGGTTGAAGCCGCCGGGGAAGAGCAGGGGGACTTTGAGATCGGCCTCGGCCCTGACCAGGTCGCCGTCCTCGTAGCAGGAAATGCCGTGCGTCCAGGCGCCGGGCACGTCCTCGGTGCCCGCCCGCTTGCAGGCCGCGTCACGGTCCCCGTCCGTCGCCGTCCCCGCGCTCACCGCCTTGTCCGCGGCGTTCCCCGCGAGCACGAAGGTGTAGCCGACGAGGGCTGCCTGCCACAGCACCACCATCGTCACCAGGATGATCGGAACCATGCCGGTGAACTCGATGATCGCCTGGCCCCGGTCGTCCCGCGTTCGCGGATCCCGGTAACGGGCGCGTACTCCTGGACCTTTCATGGCTCAACGTTCCCCCTCACCCTCGTCCTGTGGCTGTTCACTTCGTACGGCCTTGGCGGCGACCGCCACCGAGCGAACCCCGGTCGCCGCCCCGGAACCTGCTCTGTTTCTCCGTACTCGGAGTGCTCTTCACCAGTCCCAGTTCTCCCGCCAGACCCCACAGTGCTTGTTTCACCGTGGACTTGGCCTCCAAATCCTGCATACGGCCGGCATCGACGACAGCCTGCAGTTCCTTGAAGTTGGCGGGGATCGACACGCGGGACACCCGGGTGCCGGTGATCCGCTCGACCAGTGGGGGCTGGATCTCCGTATGGCGCGTCTGGCGGTTGACGACGGTGACGGTCTCCTCCGCCTTACGGATCTGCAGCCGGTCCCAGAGCCTGACCATGCGCTTCGTGGCCCGGACCGTCACCACGTCCGGGGTGGTCAGCAGGAGTGTGGTGTCGGCCATCTCGATGGCGGCGGCGTTGGCGGTGTTCATATGCGTGCCGCAGTCGATGACGACGATCTCGTAGCGGTGGCGCAGTGCGCTGATGATCTGGCGGACCAGCCGGTCGTTGACGTCCTCGCCCCGTTCGCCCTCCCCGGGTGCGAGCAGCAGCCCGATCCCCGTCTCATGGCTGAAGAGCGCGTCCTGGAGCACGCGGGGCGAGATGTCCTGGATGGTCGTCAGGTCCACGATGGACCTGCGGAACTGCACATCCAGGTACGAGGCGACATCGCCGCCCTGGAGATCCAGGTCGACGAGGGCGACGGTGTGGCCCGACGCCCGGGAGGCGAGGGCGAGCTGGATCGCCGTCACTGTCGTACCGACCCCGCCCTTGGCTCCGCTGACGGTGACGACGGTGCCGCCGGGGCCGGTGAAGACATCGGCTCCCTGGCCCAGGTGACGGCGTACGCCGACGGACCAGCCGGCCGCCGCCTGGACACGCTGCGCCAACTCCTCGTACGACAGCGGCAGTCCGACCAGCCCGCGGGCGCCGGAGTCCATCGCCGCCGAGTAGAGACCCGGGCTCGCGTCGGCGGTGACCAGCACGACGCCGACCGCCGGGAAACGCAGGGCCACCTCCCTGATCAGCTCGAGGGCCGGGACCGGCCCGATCCGCTCGTGGACCAGCACGACCTCCGGCAGTTCGTCGAGCGACTCGCCCGCCAGGCGGGCCAGCAGGTCGAGCAGGGAGGTCGAGTCGCCCACCGGCGAGGCCGGCTCGGCGTCCGGGAGCTGGCTGAGCAGGGTGGTGATGGCGCGGGAGGCGTCAGCGTCACCGACGGCGGGGAGGATGCGTGTCGTCATCCGGCCCTCACTTGTCCTTGTCTTCGGAGAGGTCGTAACTGCCGTCGCCCGGGCGCAGCGTGGTGGGGCTGCCGTCGGGGAGCAGGGCGAGGCGTACGTGCTCGGCGAAGGACTCGGCGTAGGCGACGCGCTGGGCATCCGTGGTGTTCAGGGCGAAGGTGATCGGCACGGCCTCGGTGGGGCCGCTGCTCCGGTCGCCCTTCTTGGGTTCGAGCGCGGTGAGCTCGCCCACATCGATGACCTTGGCGTTGGCGACGATGATCCGGGACTGGTCCAGCTCGGAATTGCTCTGCGCGGCAAAGGTGGCGAAGATATTGACGAGCTTGCCGGGACGGATCTTTCCGGCGACACCGGTCGCCGCATCGATCATGATCGCGATTTCCTGCTGGCCGCTCTCCAGGCGCGGCCGCTGCACGATCATGTCGTCCTGGAGCAGCGACCCTCTCTTGAGCTGGGTGACAGCTATCTTTCCGTTGATCACGTCGAGATCGGTCACCGCATTCCTGGAAAGCCACCGCCGGGGCATCGTGATCTTCTCGAACTGGCCCGGCCCCAGGGTCGTATAGGGCGCGATATCGGCCCTGACCCGGTATGCGGCAACCTCGGGCCCCACCTTCGCATTCACATCACTGATCACCGAGAGCACGCCGGCGAACGCGCCGAAGGCGCAGAGAACCGAGAGGAGGAGAAGGATGACGCCGCGGCGCTGCCGTGAATTCATGGGCGGGACAACCTCGTTCGGAGACGTCGGACGTGGACGTGGACGTGGACATGGAGGTGGAGGTGGAGGTGGAGGTGGAGGTGGACTGACGGAGCGGACAGGGAGGCGGTCGCGGGTCGGTGCACGCTTTCGACAGGCCGCCACGGCCCGTGCGGACCGCCCGGGTGGCGGTTCACGACCCTTGGTGCGTAGGTGTTCCCTGGTTCAGGACACCGGGTGCGTGGGTTCTGTGCTCGGCCGGGGAAAGGGGCGCTGAGCAGAACCCGCAGCGATCACCGATCAATTGAATGCCGCACCAGGAGCACACCTCTCGCCGTACAGATGAAACCAGTTGATAGAGAACGGAGATGTCCGGAAGAAAGGCGGCGAATTCGATCATCCTGGCCGTTCCCCACCACCGAGGGGAATCGGCAGGCAGCAGAGACTCCTGCACGTCCTGGACGCGCCACGCGGGCGCGAGGGTCGCGGTCACCCAGTCCGATTGCAGCTGGCCCTTCGCCACGAGGAGATGGGTGCCGAAGTCGGGTCCCGCGAGCTCTCCGTCGCCGGTCCTGATCAGCTGCGGCCGGGGGTTGGCCAGTACCCCGAACTGACTGCCGGGGAGCCAGGACTTGGCATGGGTCTTCAGACTCACGGGGACCCGGTCCAGCCGGGTGACCGAGTTGAGCAGCGCGCCCGCGTAGACATAGTGGGAGAGCAGCCGGGCGGCGGAGGCGATGACCCCCACGCTGAAGTCGCAGATCGACAACTGCCGCATCTGCCGCACGAGTACGGCGACGCCGAGCGGAGGCAGATCGAGCTTCAGCAGCGCGATGCGGTCGCTCTCCAGGACGGCGCGGATCGTGTGCAGCCGGCGCTCATGGGCGACCGGCAGCGAGGCGGGATAGAGGGCGATCACATAGCCGTGCTGCTCCAGCAGGACCGTCATGTCCGCGAGCGCGGCGTCCAGGGACTGAGAGTGGGGTGACTGCAGCAGCGCCGCGGTAGGGGTCTGGTGGTCGTTCGGCGGCAGCACCAGATCGGCGCTGGTGACAGCTATCGCGGTCGGCACGCTGGTTCCCCGTTCGCTCCGGCCGCCGGAGTCCCGACGCCCGCAGATCCCTACTGCTCCGTGCTCCTGCACCAGCACTTTATCCACGACTGAGGAGGCAGAGAACACCTTTCAGAACCCAGAGCCTCAACTCGCACACGCTCCGCACAGGCGAAATCGGACGTAGTAGTCATCTGTTTACTCCTGTTACAGCTCAGTGAGTAAGGGGACTCGCCACTCGGGGCCCGCGACTGGGGCCGTGGGCCCCGTCGGCCGCCGATTCGCCGAACGCGGTGTGCGTCACGCCGGGTTCGGGCCGGGCATCCGTATACGAATCGTCGCCCGAGGCCTTGACAACCGCATTGGTCTGGACCAGTTTATGCCGAGCGCGGTGGCCACCGTTCCGTACTCCCTCCACACCCCCAACTCCCCCACTCCCCCACCGGAGGCAGCAAGTGGACCGCACCACACGCTCACGGAGATGGATCGGCGCCGCCCTGGCGCTCGCCGTCGGGACCGGGCTCTCCCTCATGGGCAGCGCAGGCACCGCGCAGGCCGCCGATGTCAATGTGGCCAGGAACGCCGGCTTCGAGTCCGGGCTCGCCAACTGGACCTGTTCCGGCGGCAGTGGCGCCAACGCCTCCTCACCCGTGCACGGCGGCGCCTCGGCGCTCCAAGCAACTCCCGCGGGCCAGGACAACGCCCGGTGCTCGCAGACCGTGGCCGTGAAGCCCAACTCGAGGTACGCACTCAGCGCCTGGGTGCAGGGCGGGTACGCCTACCTCGGGGCGAGCGGCACGGGCACGACGGACGTCTCGACCTGGACGCCCGACTCCTCCGGCTGGAAGCAGCTGTCCACCTCCTTCACCACCGGAGCCAGTACGACGTCCGTGACGGTCTACACGCACGGCTGGTACGGACAGGCCCCCTACTACGCGGACGACATCTCCGTCTTCGGCCCCGACGGGGGCGGCGGCGGCGACCCCGTGGTGCCCAGCACACCCGCCGGAGTGACGGTCGGCGCCGTGACCTCGTCGTCCGTGGCCCTGAGCTGGGGAGCGGCGTCCGGCGCGACCGGGTACAACGTCTACCGCGACGGCGCCAAGGTCCAGTCGGCCGACAGCAGTTCGGCGACCGTGACCGGCCTGGCCGCGAACACCTCGTACCAGTTCCAGGTGACCGCCACGAACGCGGCGGGCGAGTCCCCGAAGTCGGCCGCGGTCACCGGGAAGACCAGCACCGGCGGCGACCCGGGTCCCGGACCTTCCGTACCCAAGCACGCACTGACCGGCTACTGGCAGAACTTCGACAACGGCGCGACCGTACAGAAGCTGAGGGATGTGCAGTCGCAGTACGACATCATCGCGGTGTCGTTCGCGGACTCGACCGCCACGGCCGGTGAGCTCACCTTCAACCTGGACCCGGCCGTCGGGTACGCCTCCGTGGCCGACTTCAAGGCGGACATCGCCGCGAAGAAGAGCGCCGGAAAGTCCGTGATCCTCTCGGTGGGCGGCGAGAAGGGCAACGTCACGATCAACAGTGACGCGTCCGCGACCGCCTTCGCCAACAGCGCCCACGCGCTGATGCAGGAGTACGGATTCAACGGCGTCGACATCGACCTCGAGCACGGCATCAACTCGACGTATCTGACGAAGGCGCTCCGGCAGCTGTCGCAGAAGGCGGGCTCCGGGCTCGTGCTGACGATGGCGCCGCAGACCATCGACATGCAGTCGACGTCGACCGAGTACTTCAAGACGGCACTGAACGTGAAGGACATCCTGACCGTCGTCAATATGCAGTACTACAACAGCGGTTCGATGCTGGGCTGCGACGGCAAGGTCTACTCGCAGGGCTCGGTGGACTTCCTCACCGCCCTCGCCTGCATCCAGCTCGAGGGCGGCCTGAACGCCTCCCAGGTCGGCCTGGGCCTCCCGGCCTCCACGCGGGGCGCGGGCAGCGGCTACGTCGACCCGTCCCTCGTGAAGAACGCGCTGGACTGCCTGACCCGTGGCACCAACTGCGGGTCCTTCAAGCCGGCCAAGACCTACCCGGGGCTCAGGGGTGCGATGACCTGGTCCACGAACTGGGACGCGACGGCGGGCAACGCCTGGTCGAACGCGGTCGGCCCGCACGTCCACAACCTCCCGTAGGACGCAGGGGCCCGGCCGGCCCGCGCCACCGCTTCCCCCGGCGGCGCGGGCCGGTCGCAGGGTCTTCGAGGCCCGCACCCGCAGAACCGCGGGTCAGAAGAACGCGGACCACGGCTGGTCGATGATCTGCTTCGCACACAGCACCAGGAACAGCAGCCCCGCGATCACCAGCATCGCGTTGCTGAGGTGTCCGTTGCGCCATTCCCTGGGCGTACGCGAGGAGTTGAGCAGCCAGACCAGCGTCAGCGCGAGGAACGGCATGAAAGCCGCGCCCAGCGCGCCGTAGATGATCACCAGCCGGAACGGCTGGCCCTGGAAGAGCAGGACCATCGGCGGGAAGGTCAGCCACAGCAGGTACGCGCGGAACGGCACCGACTTCTCGCGCCGGCCCGACGCCACCTCTTCGCCGGTGACATGTTCGTCCCCGGCCCCGGCCCTGCCCTTGCGGAACCGCTCGACGAAGTCCGCGAACATCAGGCTCACGCCGTGCCACACGCCGATCAGCGAGGTGAACGACGTCGCGAAGAATCCGATCAGGAAGAACGTGGCGGTGGCCGAGCCGTAACGGTCCTCCAGGATGTCACTCAGCTGGATCAGGCCCTTGTCGCCGCCGGCGATGGCGACCTGCGAGGAGTGCAGCATCTCGGCGCCGACAAAGAGCATCGCGACGACGAAGATGCCGGTGGTGATGTACGCGACGCGGTTGTCGAGCCGCATCACCTTCATCCAGCCTGCGTTGGTCCAGCCCTTGGCATTGACCCAGTAGCCGTACGCGGCCAGCGTGATGGTGCCGCCGACGCCGCCGATCAGGCCGAGGGTGTTGAGGATCGAGTCCTTCTCGTCGGGCAGCACCGGCAGCAGTCCCGCGAAGGCTTCGCCGAGGTTCGGGGTGACGCGGATCGCCAGGTAGACGGTGACCACGAACATCACGCCGACCAGCACGGTCATGACCTTCTCGAAGACTTCGTACCTGTTGAACCAGACGAAGACCAGGCCGACGACTCCCGTCAGGATCGCCCACCACTCGAGATCCATGACATCGGGGAACAGCGCCTGGAGCGGCAGACCGCTCGACGACATCGCCGCCGCTCCGTACACGAAGCCCCAGATGACGACGTACACGACGAAGAAGGCCGTGGTCCAGCGGCCGAGGCTCGCCCAGCCGTCGAAGAGGGTGCGTCCGGTGGCCAGATGCCAGCGGCCCGCGGCCTCGGCGAGGGAGATCTTGACGACGCAGCCGATCACGGCGGCCCACAGCAGCGTGTAGCCGAAGTTGCTGCCCGCGATGAGCGTGGCGACCAGGTCACCCGCGCCGACGCCGGTCGCGGCCACGACGATTCCGGGGCCGATGTACGTCCAGCTCGATCTGCGTGGCCGGGAGATGGACTCGTCCGTGCTGTGATCGGTGGTGCCTGCCATGAGCGCGCCGCCTTCCCACTCGTCCCAGGATGTGACTGGGGTCACCAAAGCGGTGCGAGGGGGATCACGCAAGAGGGTCAACGGGGCCGGGCTTCCCCCGTCGTGGTGAAACAGCGGGAGAGTACGGGGGCGAGTTGGCCGTTCGGCTCGTCGAGGCGGGAGGATCGGCGTCCGGGCCGGCATCGACGACCGGCGCGGTGCAGAAGCCGCCGGCCCTGCGGGCGACCTTGACCGCTACCGCGCAGCCGCCCCGGGAGCGAGCGAGATGGACCGTGCCCATGCCGCCCTCGCCGAGCTCGCGTCCCACCGGATACGTGCCGATACGTTCGACGGGCGTCCGTATGGCCGAAGCGTGCCCCTTGACCGGGTCATGCCATAGCCCGACGATGTGCCCGAACAACTGAACACCCGCACCACCACATGGCGTCGCAACTGAGTCACCCCCCACACTCCCCACCCAGGAGACAGCATGCGACTTCGCATTCGCGGCAGAAAGGCCGCCACGCTCGCGGCCCTACTGGCGCTCGCAGTAGCCGCCCCGTTCACCGCCAACGCCTCGCCCCCGGACCCGGACCCGACCGGTCGGACCACCCCGGCCGCTCCGGCCACCGCCGCCGACGAGCAGACCCGGCAGTACGAGATCCACGGCCCGTCCACCGTCGCCGCCCGTACCGCCATCACCGCCACCGGCGTCACGATCGACGAGGCGGACGACCACTCGGTCGTCGTCAGCGCCGACGCCGCCCAGGCCAAGCGGCTGCGCGCACTCGGACACACACTCAAGGCGCTGCCCGCTCCCCCGGCCCGAACCGGGGGCCGGGCCGTCGCACCGCTGGACTTCCCGCCGGCCGACTCGCGCTATCACAACTACGCCGAGATGAACGCGGAGATCGACCAGCGCATCGCGAAGTACCCCGGCATCATGAGCAAGCGCGTCATCGGCAAGAGCTACCAGGGCCGGGACATCATCGCCGTCAAGATCAGCGACAACGTCGCGACGGACGAGAACGAGCCCGAGGTGCTCTTCACCCACCACCAGCACGCGCGCGAGCACCTCACCGTCGAGATGGCTCTGTATCTGCTGCGCGAGCTCGGCGAGGACTACGGAACCGATGCGCGGATCACCGGCGCCGTGAACGGGCGCGAGATCTGGATCGTCCCGGACCTCAACCCGGACGGCGGCGAGTACGACATCGCGAGCGGCTCCTACCGCAGCTGGCGCAAGAACCGGCAGCCCAACTCCGGTTCCTCGTCCGTCGGCACCGACCTGAACCGCAACTGGGACTTCAAGTGGGGCTGCTGCGGCGGCTCTTCAGGTTCGGCCGGTTCCGACAACTACCGCGGCCGCGCCGCCGAGTCCGCCCCCGAGGTCAAGGTTGTCGCCGACTTCGCACGCAGCCGGATCGTCGGCGGCAAGCAGCAGATCAAGGCGGGCATCGACTTCCACACGTACAGCGAGCTGGTGCTCTGGCCGTACGGCTACACCACCGCCGACACCGCACCGGGCCTGACCCAGGACGACCGGGACGCCTTCGCCACCGTCGGACAGAAGATGGCCGCGAGCAACGGCTACACCCCGGAGCAGTCGAGCGACCTCTACGTCACGGACGGGACGATCGACGACTGGCTGTGGGGCAACCAGAAGATCTTCGCGTACACCTTCGAGATGTACCCGTCCGGCTTCGGCGGCGGCGGTTTCTACCCGCCCGACGAGGTGATCGAGCGCGAGACGAGCCGCAACCGGGACGCGGTGCTCCAGCTGGTGGAGAACGCGGACTGCATGTACCGCTCCATCGGCAAGGAGCAGCAGTACTGCACCGGTTGATCCCGCGGTGAACATCAGGGGCGCCCGGGACAGTCCCGGGCGCCCCTTCCGCGCAGGTACGTACAGGCGGACCTCTGCGTACGCCTGCCTACGCCCGCGTACCCTGCGTACGACTACACGGCCAGGCTCAGTGCCGCGGCGACCGCGAAGCCCGCGACCGACAGCACCGACTCCAGGACCGTCCAGGACTTCAGAGTGTCGCGCTCCGAGATACCGAAGTACTTGGCGACGATCCAGAAGCCGCCGTCGTTGACGTGCGAGGCGAAGATCGAACCGGCCGAGATCGCCATGATGACCAGGGCCAGGAAGGCCTGCGAGTGGCCGCCGTTCTCCACCAGCGGCAGCACGATGCCGGCCGTGGTGACGATCGCGACCGTCGCCGAACCCTGTGCCACGCGCAGCACCAGCGAGATCAGATAGGCGAGGACGATGATCGGCAGTCCGATGCCGTTGAACGTGTCGGAGAGCGCCTGTGCGACGCCGCTGGCCTTCAGTACAGCTCCGAACACGCCGCCCGCACCCACGACGAGGAGGATGTTGCCGACCGGCTTGAGCGACGAGGTCGACACCGCCTCGAGGGACTTGCGGGACCAGCCCCGCCGGAGGCCGAGCAGGTAGTACGCCATCAGCAGTGCGATCGTGAGGGCGACGAAGGGGCTGCCGAAGAACTCGATGACCGAGCGCAGTGTGGAGGTGTCCAGCGCGATGGAGGAGAACGTCGCGGCGAGGATCAGGACCAGCGGCGTACCGATGATGGTGAGGACGGTGGCGAGACCGACCGGGCGCTCCTGCGGGGTGCGGCCGGCGGCGGTCTGCTCGGCCAGCACGGCGGCCCTGGCGTCCTCGGCGGCCTCCACCATGTCCTGCGGGACCTCGACGAACAGGCGTTTGCCGATCCAGGCAGCGTAACCCCAGGCGGCGAGGACCGCCGGGAGGCCGACGACAACGCCCATCAGAATGACCCAGCCCAGCGAGACATCGAGCAGGCCGGCGGCGGCGACCGGGCCGGGGTGGGGCGGCAGGAAGGCGTGCGTCATCGACAGACCGGCCAGCAGCGGCATCGCGTACAGCAGGATGGACCTGCCGGAGCGCTTGGCGGCGGCGTAGACGATCGGTGCGAGGACGAAGATGCCGACGTCGAAGAAGACCGGTATGCCGAATATGAGGCCGGTGAGACCCATGGCGAGCGGGGCGCGCTTCTCACCGAAGAGGTTCAGCAGGCGGGCGCTCAACACCTCGGCGCCGCCGGAGACTTCGAGTATTGCGCCGAGCATGGTGCCCAGGCCGATGATGATCGCTACGTGCCCGAGGATGCCGCCCATGCCGGACTCGATGACCGAGACGGCCGCGGACCTCTGGACCGTACCGAAGAGCTCGGTCACGGAGAGGCCGGCGGCCAGGCCGACCGCGATGGAGACGGCGAGCAGCGCGACGAACGGCTGCAGCCTGACCTTGATGATCAGGAAGAGAAGGAGCGCGATGCCGAGGGCGGCGACGGTCAGCAGACCGGCGGTGCCGTCGATGAGCAGGAGCAGTCCGCCCGTGTGGGGCGGGGTGGGTGGTGGCGCGTCAGCGGCGAGCATCATGGCAGGGGAACCTCGCGTCCGGGGACTTTTTGGGCATGGGGGATCGCGGCACGGCGCTCGGGGGAAGAGCGCCGCGCCGTGAGGAGCGGGGTGATGCGGAATCAGTCGGAGCTCAGCCGAAGCTCAGCCGAGGACTGCCAGGGCGTCGATCTCGATGAGCAGGCCCTTGGGCAGGCCGACATAGACCGTCGTACGGGCGGAGGCGGCCTCCTTGAGGCCCTGCTCCTCGAAGTACGCGTTGTAGATCGCGTTCATCTCGGCGAAGTGGTCCACGTCCGTGAGGTAGACGCGCATCATCATCACGTCGTCCCAGCTCGCGCCGCCCTCCTCGAGAACCGCCTTGACGTTGGCGAGGGTCTGGAGGGTCTGCTCGCGCAGCGTGGGACCTGCCGGGGTGGGGGCCTGGCCCTCGACGGCGGGCAGGAAGCCGACCTGGCCGGCGACCTGGAGGATGTTGCCCTTGCGGACACCGTGGGAGAACTTGGCGGGCGGGGCGGTGTGGGTGCTCGGGGTGATCTCGATCTTGTCGGTCATCAGGCCTCCTTGGGAGGGCAGTTCTCTTACTGGGCGGACTACTGGGGGGATACAGCTCCGGAGTACTCCCGGCTGATGGCGTCGGCGGTGCGGCGCACCAGCGGGAGAAGAGCGAGGAGTTCCTCGGCGGTGACGACGACATTCGGCGCGGAGACCGACATGGCGGCGACGGCCCGGCCGTCCGCACCGCGGATGGGGGCCCCGATGCAGTTGATGGACTCCTCGTGGCCACCGAGATCGGTGGCCCATCCCTGCTCGCGTACGACCGCAAGCTCCTTGAGGAAGGCAGCGGCGTTCGGGATCGAACGGGATGTGTACATGGGGTAGTCGAGCTTCTCGGCGACGGCGCGCCGCTCGGGCTCGGCGAGGTCCGCGAGCAGCAGCTTGGCGACGGCCGCGACGGTGATCGCGACGGGCTTGCCGATCCGGGAGTACATCCGGACCGGATAGCGGCTCTCGACCTTGTCGATGTAGAGGACCTCGCTCTCCTCGTACACCGCGAGGTGGACGGTGTGCCCGATCTGCTCGTTGAGGCTGACGAGGTGGGGGTGGGCGATCTCGCGTACGTCGAGGTTCTCGACGGCCTCCTGCGCGAGCGCGAAGAGACGGGCGCCGAGGCGGTAGCGCTGATCCTGCTGGCGGTAGACGAGTCCGTGCTCATGGAGCGTACGGAGCAGCCGCAGCGCGGTGGACTTGTGGACGCCGAGGCGTTCGGCGACCTGCCCGAGGTCGGCGGGTCCCTGGGCGAGCAGCGGAAGAATGCTCAGCGCGCGATCGACGGTCTGGCTCATGCGGTACGTACCTCCTGCGGGTCCTGCGCCGTGGCCGCGGTCCAGCCGGGGCCGAGTCGCAGTGTGCCCCAGGCGCGGGCGTCGAGTGCGGCCAGTCGGTCGGCGTGTGCCCGCTCGGGTGGCGCGGCAAGGTCGCCGGCGACGGTGAGGGTGGCTGCGGCCATGAGGTGCCCGTGCCGGAGCCGGTCCTCGGCAGGCAGGCCGCGCAGGGTGGCGGAGAGGAACCCGGCGGCGAAGGCGTCCCCGGCCCCGACGGGCGCGACGACGTCGACGGCGAGGGCGGGGACGAAGGTGACGGTGTCGGGGGCGGGTTCACGACTCGGCCCGTCCGGCGAGCGAGGACGACGCCCGGTGGACATTCCGGGGGGCCGGGGGTCTGCCCCGGGTTCGGGGAGGGCCGGGGCGGGGAGCCGCGGGGCGGGAAGTGGCGGGGTGGGGAGCCGCGGGGCGGGGAATGGCTCCGCGCAGCGTGCGTACGCCACCGCTCCCCGCGCGCCCTGCTTGACGACCAGCACGTCCGGCTCGGGCAGTGCCGCGCGGATCACGGACGCGCCGCGCAGGCCCCACGCCGCCTCCGCCTCGTCCTCGCCGACGAAGACGATGTCCGCGCCGCGTGCGAGGTCGAGGAGGACGCGAGGGCACTGGGCGTCGCGCCACAGGTTCACCCGGTAGTTCACGTCGAAGGAGACGAGCGGGCGGCCGGGGACCCGGGTGGTGAGCTCGCGCATCAGGGCGAGGCAGTCCGCGGAGAGCGCCGCCGTGATCCCTGACAGGTGCAGGATCCGCCCGGACCACATGTCCCGGTACGCAATGGTCGACGGCGACATCGCGGACGCGGCGGATCCGGCCCGGTAGTAGACGACCTCCGCAAGGTCCGCCGCGCACTCCCCATCCGCGCCCACCCCATCCGCCTCGCCGTCCGCCTCGCCGTCCCGGTCCGCCTCCCCCTTCACCTCACCGGTCGCGCGCTCGCCCGCCGTGCGGAAGTAGATCCCCGTAGGGCGGTGCGGATCGCGCTGAACCTCCGAGGTGTCGACGCCGTACGACGCGATCGCCGCGACGAGGTGCTCGCCGAAGCCGTCCGCTCCGACCCTGCCGACCCACTTCACGGCGTGCCCCGCCGCCGCGAGCCCGCACGCCACATTGGACTCGGCGCCGCCGATCCCCCGGACGAACGACGGCACATCGGCAAGGCGGCCGGGTCCGGTGGGCAGGAACGTGACCATGGACTCGCCAAGACAGATGACGTCAACGGGTCCGGGCACGGTCGCGGTCACGATCGCTCAAGCTCCCTGCTGGTAGGCCGCAGGGCACCATTGACCCTGCGTTGGCTCGGATGTTAGACAGCGCTGAACGAAATACGCAATGGGCGTTGCAGAGAGTGCAACGCAATCTTTCAGGAGGACCCATGGCTGCCGACACCGCCGTCGGACGACTCGCCCGGCTCGCCGACGAACCGGTCGACCACCGTTTCAAGGCCCTCCCGCCGGACGCCGAGGCCGCGGGCCTCACCGTCGGCGCCCTCGCCGCCGAGCGCCGCAACCTCTTCACCGGTGGCTTCACCACCCCCGTACTGGCTCTCTCCGCCGAGTCCGTCGAGCACAACCTCGCCCTCCTCGAGACGTACTCCGAGCACCACGGCCTCGCCTTCGCCCCGCACGGCAAGACCTCCATGTCGCCACAGCTCTTCGCGCGCCAGCTGGAGTTCGGCGCCTGGGGCATCACCGCCGCGGTCCCGCACCAGGCCCGCGTCTACCGCGCGTACGGCATCCAGCGGATCTTCCTGGCCAACGAGGTCGTCGACGCGACCGCTCTGCGCTGGCTCGCGCACGAGCTGGACACCGACCCCGAGTTCCACTTCATCTGTTACGTCGACTCCGTGCGCGGCGTCGAACTGATGGACGAGGCACTGCGGGACGCCCGCGCCTCCCGCCCCCTCGACGTGGTCGTCGAGCTGGGCGCCGGCGAGGGAGCCCGTACCGGAGCCCGTACGGAAGCCGACTGCGCCGCGATCGCCGACGCGGTCGCCGCCACCACCACGCTCCGCCTGGTGGGCGTCGCCGGCTACGAGGGCGAGGTCCCCGACGCGACCGGCGACCGCGTCCACGCCTGGCTGCGCCGCCTCGTCGCGCTCGCCGCCGACTTCGACAAGGCGGGCCGCTTCACCCCCGGCCTCGACGAGATCGTCATCAGCGCGGGCGGCAGCGCCTGGTTCGACGCGGTCGCGGACGTCTTCGCCGAGATCCCCGGACTCTCCGTCCCCGTACTGAAGTTGCTGCGCTCGGGCGCGTACGTCTCGCACGACGACGGCCACTACCGCCACCTCACCCCCTTCAACCGCGTCCCCGAAGAGGGCGCCCTCCAGCCCGCCTTCCGCCTCTGGGCCCAGGTCGTCTCCCGCCCGTCCCCCGAGCAGGCCTTCGTCAACGCGGGCAAGCGCGACGCCGCATACGACCTCCACCTCCCCGAGGCCCAGGTGGTCCGCGACGGCCGCACCGGCGAGATCCGCCCCGCACACGGCATCACGGTCAGTGGACTGTCCGACCAGCACGGCTGGGTCCGTACGACCCCCGAAGCCGCGCTCGAGGTCGGCGACTGGGTCGGCATGGGCCTGTCCCACCCGTGCACATCGTTCGACAAGTGGCAGCTGATTCCGCTGGTCGAGGCGGACGGCACGGTCACGGATTACATCCGCACGTTCTTCTGAGCCCTGCGGGGCGTTTCCCCTGCCGCCCGATCCCGCTGTATCGATGTGCGACTCCGCCGCGTGGGGGCAGTCCCCCAGATCCCCGTACGGCCTTCGGCCGTGTCCTCGATCGCCGGACGGGCCGGATACTCCAGCCCGCCGGCGACCGAGCGCGGGGTCCGGGGAGCCGCTGAAAGGTGACACACCATGGACCTGGTCATTCGCAACGTACGCGTCATCGACGGCACGGGGGGCGCCTCCTACCGGGCAGACGTCGGGCTGGCGGGCGGCCGGATCGCCGGGATCCGGCGCGAGGGCGCGCCACGCCTCGGCGGCAGGAGAGAGCTGGACGCCACCGGCCTCGCCCTGTCCCCCGGCTTCATCGACATGCACGCGCACAGCGACCTGGCGCTGCTGCGCGACCCCGACCACTCCGCCAAGGCCGCGCAGGGCGTCACCCTCGAAGTCCTGGGCCAGGACGGTCTCTCGTACGCCCCTGTCGACGACGCGACGCTCACCGAGGTCCGCAAGGCCATCACCGGCTGGAACGGCGGTGCGCCCGGGGACACCGCCGTCGACTTCGACTGGCGTACGGTCGGCGAGTATCTGGACCGCCTCGACCGCGGCATCGCGGTCAACGCCGCCTACCTCGTCCCCCAGGGCACCGTCCGGATGTACGCGGTGGGCTGGGACGACCGCCCCGCAACCCCCGCCGAACTGGCCCGGATGAAGCAGCTCGTCGCCGAGGGCCTCGAACAGGGCGCGGTCGGCATGTCGTCCGGCCTGACCTACACCCCCGGCATGTACGCCGGCGACGCCGAACTGACCGAGCTGTGCCGGGTGGTGGCGCGCTACGACGGTTACTACTGCCCGCACCACCGCTCGTACGGCGCCGGCGCCCTCGAGGCGTACGAGGACATGGTCTCCCTCACCCGTGACGCCGGCTGCGCCCTCCATCTCGCGCACGCCACCATGAACTTCGGCCTGAACAAGGGCAAGGCCCCCGATCTGCTCGCCCTGCTCGACCAGGCCCTGGACGACGGCGCGGACATCAGCCTCGACACCTACCCCTACACCCCCGGCTGCACCACCCTCGTCGCGATGCTGCCCAGCTGGGCGGGCGAGGGCGGCCCGGAGGCGACCCTCGCCCGCCTGAAGGACGACGAGAGCGCCGAGAAGATCCGCCACCACCTGGAGGAGATCGGCTCGGACGGCTGCCACGGCGTGCCCATCGAGTGGGACACGATCGAGATCTCCGGCGTGAGCGACCCGGGGCTCGCGAGCTGCGTGGGCAGGACGGTCCAGCAGGCCGCCGACCAGCGCGGCGAGATCCCTTGGGCCACCGCCCGCCGCCTCCTGATCAGCGACCGCCTCGGTTCGACGATCCTCCAGCACGTCGGCCACGAGGAGAACGTCCGGCAGATCATGCGCCACCGCGTCCACACCGGCGGCAGCGACGGCATCCTGCAGGGCGACAAGCCGCACCCACGGGCGTACGGCACCTTCCCGCAGTATCTCGGCCGGTACGCACGGGATCTGGGCATCCTCTCCCTGGAGGAGACGGTCGCCCATCTCACCTCCCGCCCGGCGGCCCGGCTGCGCCTGCCGGACCGCGGCCTGATCCGCGAGGGCTACCGCGCCGATCTGGTGCTGTTCGACCCGGACACGATCGCGGCGGGCTCGAGCTTCGACGCTCCTCGTACGCTGCCGGTCGGTATCCCGTATGTGCTGATCGACGGCAGATTCGTGATCGAGGACGGCTCGCGTACGGACGTACTGGCGGGCCGGTCGGTGCGCCGGACGCCGTCCTGAACCGTGCGCCCGCTCAGCTCACCCCGTGCGGCCGGAACTGGATGCTGATGCGCGGCCCCACGGAGCGCGCCGTCTTCGGCACGGCATGCTCCCAGGTCCGCTGGCAGGATCCGCCCATCACGATGAGATCGCCGTGCCCGAGCGGCCTGCGCAACGGCAGCCGGCCTCCGCTGCGCGGCCGCAGCACCAGATCGCGCGGGGCACCGACGGAGAGGATCGCGACCATGGTGTCCTCCCGCGAGCCCCGCCCGTGGGTGTCCCCGTGCCAGGCGACGCTGTCCCGGCCGTCCCGGTAGTAGCAGAGCCCGGCCGTGGTGAACGGTTCGCCGAGCTCCGCGCCGTAGAAGGCGCAGAGTGCGGCGCGGGCCTCGGCCAGCACGGGGTGCGGGAGGGGGTCACCGTCGCGGTAGTGGGCGAGCAGCCGCGGCACGTCCACCACCTGCTCGTACATCTGCCGCCGCTCGGCCCGCCACGGCACCGAGGAGACCAGCTCCTCGAAGAGGGCGTCCGCCCCGCCGAGCCAGCCGGGCAGCAGATCGATCCACGCCCCGTCACCGAGCACGGTCCGCCGGACGTCCTTCAGCGGACCGAGACGTATCTCGTCGGTCTGGTCGAAGAGCGAACCCTGGAGGTGTGCCGCCATGCCTCCAGGGTACCCCTTTATTCGAACATACGAACGGATTGCGCAACCGGGCCCCACGGGCCCGGGTCGCGGCCCCCTGCGTTACGGCTTGGGCAGCGTGCAGCCCGCCCGGCCCAGATCGATCTTGCTGTCGAGGCCGACGCACGGGACGATCCCGTAGGTCTCCTGGGCGTAGTTGATCCCTCGGCGCACCGTGACATCGCCGTTCTCGTCGACCTCACACGGGTTGTTCTCGGTGCAGCGCCCGCCGCTCTCGTTGCCGGTGTTGTTGACGGCGACGACCTTGCCGGTGGTGCTGTCGATGACCGGCGAGCCCGAGGTACCGCCGATCGTGTTGCAGCCGGAGGTGTAGCGGACCGAGTCCTTCCAGGTCCACTCACCCTCCTTCAGGCGGTACGCGAACCCGTCGATGTTGCAGCTGTAGATCCGCTTCCAGTACCCGGAGACGACCTTGATCGCCGTGCCCTGCACCGGGTGCGCGGCGTTCAGTTCGAGCGCCTTGATGCCGTACCGGCTCTGCATCTGCTCGTAGGTGCTGGTGAGTTGGTACAGCGAGATGTCGGTGTCCGTCATCGTCGCGTACGCGATCTTGCTCGCGCGCAGCGTCGCGACTCTGCTGCCCGCGGAGTTGAGCAGGCCGAAGCTGCGGCTGGAGGGCTGATCGACGATGACCTCGCCCGCGGCCGGGAAACCGCTCTCGATGCAGTGCCCGTTGGAGAGCACGAGGGCGGGGTCGTCGGGCTCCGAGGCCGGCAGGCGCACCACCGATCCGGAGCAGTTGCTGAGCGCTACCGTCCCGGCGAAGTCGACTGCTTTGGCGTCGGCTCGGGCCGTGGCCGGGGATGATGCGGCGGTCGTGCCGGCCGGTGCCGTGTCCGCGGCGGTGACCGCGATCGCGGGTGCCGCGCCTGCCCCGAGGAGTGCCAGGGCGAGAGACGTGCCGACGAGAGGCTTCTTCATGTGGGGGTCCCCTCTTGCGACTTCTGCGACCGAAGGGGTCTTCGGTTTGTCATGCGCATTGTTGGGGGATCCGGGTCGGCCGACAAGGGACGGTTTCCGGTCAGGTGGCACCGCTAACGCCGGAGCGCACGGTGCACCGCCACCCACTCCCCCGCTGCGGCCGCCCCTCTTGGGGAAAGGGGGCGGCCGCAGTCGTGTCACAGCTGTGCGCAGCCGCCTATCCGTAGCGGTAGAGGCTCTTGTGGTCCAGGAGCGCCGAAGGCGCCACGTTCCACGGGGGCATCGGCTCGTCGAGGCTGAAGACCCGCCCGTACTGCCGGTCCGTCTCCGGCAGCTTCTTGCGCGGCAGATAGCCGGCGCGCGGATGTGCGCTCTGCCAGCGGACCCACAGGAGATCGATGTACGCGTGGTGGAGCCAGAACACCGGGTCGTTGGGCGAGGTGGCGCCCAGCATCGCGCCGCCGACCCAGCCGTGGACCCGGTTGTGGTTGCGCGGCCGGTCGACGGAGCCGGCCACCCACCCCTCGATCTCGTTGCGGAAGCCCGAGGACGAGGTGCTGTCCCAGGGCGCGGCGTCGTAGAGCGGCGCGCGCAGGGCCTTGGCCACGTTTGCCTTGGTGGGCAGAGAGATGGGATCGGAGGGGCGGCCGAAGTTGCGCGTGAGGAACGCGCCGCTGGTGACCCGGACGTTGATCCGCCAGTTCCCCTGGGCGTAGGCGAAGGGGCCCGTCATCACCTGCCGGTCGCGTGCTCTGCCGTTGCCGCCGAGGAAGTCCTCCGCCCACAGTGACGACGCGGGCGTGTTGTCCTTCGTCCAGTCCCAGTACGGAACCGACACCCCCGAATCGACTGCTTGCAGAGCGCGTTCGAACTCCAGCAGGAACTTGCGGTGCCAGGGGAAGAACGAGGGAGTCATATGGGCCGGCCTCGGATCGTCCTCGGCGTCGGACACGTAGTACTCGACGTGCATCCTGACGAACTCGTCGTAGCGTCCCGAGCGCTTCAGCTCCAGGATCGCGGCGACCAGTCGCTTTTTTTCCGAACGGGTGAGATTCCGCTGGTTCTTGCGGGTGTGCACCGGTGCTCGACCTCCCGGTTCAGACGCTGTGCCAAGGAGTCATCGACAGCTGGGCGGAGCCGAGCTCGTCAACGGCGGCACGGGCCACCTCGCTCAGCGTCGGAAACGACTCGTAGTGGTTGACCACGCTCAGATAGCTGCCGTCCGCCCGCCGCATGACATGCAGTGGGCGGCCGTCGATACGGACCTCGACGCTGGGCATCTCGACGACGGCCGCGCGCCGGGTGCCGCCGCGATCGTCGGCGCCGCTCGCGGGGACCGCGAAGGTCGCCGTCCCCTGGATATGGCGGCCGCGGTACATCTCGGTGAAGCGCTCAAGACCGGGTCCCGGTGTCCGTGTGTCGCGGGTCTTCGGTCCCGTCCTCCTGGCGAGGATCGGCGCGAGCACCCCGGCCGTGCCCGCGATCACGCCGATGGTGAAGACCGCGCGCAGGGCGAGGCGCCGGGTGAGGACCGCACCGCCCATACCCTCGGCGCCGCTGTGCCTGGTCAGGCCCATGCCGTCCGCTCCTCACGTTCGTCGGCTCCTGTGACTGGCCGTGCTTCGATGGTGACAACGACACGGCGGCGAAAGGGTTCTCGTTCGGGTGGCCGGGGATGCGTACTTCCGGCCACCCGAACGGAGGCCCGTCCGCGCAGCAGCGGATCGGTGGCCGGGGTGCCCGGTGCGTCGCTTCCCGGGCCACGGACGCCCGGCGACAGCGGGTGCGGCCGCCGCCGTAGCCGTAGCCGTAGCCGTAGCCGTGCACGGTACGAAGGCCGCAGGAGACCCGCAGGTGGTCCACGTCATTGCTCCGTACGTCCCCCTCTGTGCGCGCAGACTCTCTGCTGCCCTGGACCAACGAGCCAGATGGCTGAATCAGCGCAAAGTTCCCCTGTCCGCAGCAACGTGATCCCGCCATGTGACGTCGCGTGGGCCAGCATGGCCAGCTCGGACTCCAGGAGGTAATGCCCATGTCGCAGGATGTCGATCTCGCCGACCCGCTGTTCTGGCGGCTGCCGCGCGCCGCCCGCCTGGAGGCCTTCGCACGACTGCGGAAGCTGGACGCCCCCGTGTACTTCGACGCTCCGGGGCGGGGGTTTTCCGCTCTGGTCAAGCACGCCGATGTGCAGGAGGCGAGCCGCCTGCCGCGGCAGTTCGCCAGCGCACCCGGGGTGACCACTCCGGAACCGGCCGCCTGGGCGAAGGCCGTGTTCGGCAATTCCATGGTCAACATGGATGGCGCGGAGCACGCCAGGATGCGCCGTATCGTCTCGCGGGCCTTCACACCACGGCTGCTCGCCGCCGCCGAGGAGGACGTCCGCGATGTCGCCAGGCGCGTCGTGGACGAAATGATCAGCGCGCGGCCGGACGACTTCGTCGCTTCCGTCGCGTCCCGTATGCCCTTTGAGGTCATCTGCAATCTGATGGGCATCCCGGAGCGCTACCGGCCGGAAATCGCCGACCGCATCGATCAGGCGTCGGAGAACGTCGGTGTGAAGCGCGGCGTCCGCGCGCGTCTGCGGATGCCGGGACGCGGTCTGCGCGCCCTGGCCCATATGCAGCTGGTGATGGCGAAGCTCGCCCGCGAGCGCCGCCGTCGCCCCGCCGGGGATCTCATCTCCGCCCTGGTGTGCGCGGACATCGACGGCCAGGCTCTGTCCTCACGTCAACTCGGCGCTTTCTTCTCGCTGTTGCTGGTCGCCGGTGTGGAAACCACGCGCAATGCCATCGCCCATGGACTGGCACTGCTGACCGAGCATCCCGATCAGCGTGCCCTGCTGGTGTCCGACTTCGATCGGTACGCGGACGGAGCCGTGGACGAGATCGTGCGTCATTCGACGCCGATCATTCAGTTCCGTCGTACGGTCACGACCGAATGCGCTCTGGGCGGGCGCACTTTCCACCCCGGCGAGAAGGTGGTGCTCTTCTACGCATCGGCCAATCGCGACGAAGCTGTCTTCGACGCCCCCGACGCCTTCGACATCACCCGGAGCCCGAATCCGCATCTCGGGTACGGGGGCGGCGGGCCGCACTACTGTCTGGGGTCCCATCTGGCGCTTCAGGAGATGAAGGCGCTGTTCCATGAACTGCTCACCAGGCCCCGCGGTCTGCGTGCGGTGGGACTTCCCGAGCTGGTCGACTCCAGTTTCGACAACCGGGTGCGGGCGCTGCGTTTCGCCTTCGAAACGTCCTGACCGCTGACCGCGAACTGCGAACCGCGTGCTCTTTCGGTGCTCACCTGGACCGAGGATCTCGAAGAGGGGCACGGCACGACGTGCCCGCGCTGCCTAAGACTTGTCCCGTAACTGCTGGTCACGGGTGAGATGATCTTCGGGTGTCTGGTGTGATCACGGCGTCGGAGCCGTCCTGGATAGCCCCGTTCACCGGGCTGAGCCCGCGTTCCTTCGGCAGGTTGGTGACCGCACTGCGCCGCGAAGGTGCAGATCCGGTCCGTAAGGGCCGCCCGTGGGGACTTCCGCTGGAGGACCGGGTTCTGCTCGTCGCGGCCTACTGGCGCACGAACCTGACAATGCGCCAACTCGCTCCGCTCTTCGGTGTATCGAAGTCCGCGGCGGACCGCATCATCGACCACCTCGGCCCGTCGCTGGCGCTCCAGCCCCGCAAACGGTTCCGCAAGGACACCGTGCTCATCGTGGACGGCACCCTGGTGCCCACCCGCGACCACAGCATCGCCGAGCAGTCCAAGAACTACCGGTACTCCACGAACCACCAGGTCGTCATCGACGCCGATACCCGCCTGGTCGTCGTGGTCGGCCGGCCCTTGCCCGGCAACCGCAACGACTGCAGGGCGTGGGAGGAGTCCGGCGCGAAGGCCGCCGTCGGCAAGGCCATGACGATCGCCGACGGCGGCTATCCGGGCACCGGACTCGTCATGCCACACCGTCGGCGCAAAGGTGAAGAACTGCCTGACTGGAAGCAGGCCCACAACAAGTCCCACAAACAGGTTCGCGCCCGCGTGGAGCACGTTTTTGCCCGCATGAAGACCTGGAAGATCCTCCGCGACTGCCGCCTCAAGGGCGATGGCGTCCACCACGCCATGCTCGGAATCGCCCGCCTCCACAACCTCAACCTCGCCGGATAGGCGGGCGGCCGGACCGGCCACCAGCCACGCCCGCACCCCACCCAAGATCATTTACGGGACAAGCCTTAGATCTGCCAGGTGCGCACGGTCGTTCCCACCGTGCAGTGGAGCTGTACGATCCGTGCATTCTCCGGTACTTCGAACACCAGCCAGCCCTCCACCTGTTCGCCGACCGGAAGCCTGTTCAGGACGAGCGGAGAGCCCGTGGTGATCTCCCCGGTCCTGATGGCCGGATAGCGGCTGCCCTTCTCATCGACGACCCATGAATTCCGGACGGGGGTGTCATAGGGTTTGCCGCCCACATTGGCCAGAGAGATGTCGATACCCAGCCAGCGCTTTCCGGTGAGCGGCCCGATCGTCGCCCGTCTGCTGATCGCCGGATCCACCAGGCCCCGCACCGAGATCTGAAGGCGCTCACCGAAGGTCCCGCCGCCGAGCTCCGTCGTGTCGCCGATCTGTGCCACCGCCGATCGGCTGCGGCTTCCTGCCCCGCCCTTCCCGTCCGGCACGGTTTCGTCGGCGTCTGTGCGCGAAGTCTGTTCGGCGGGGCTGCTCGCACCGCTCTGACAGGCCGTGACGCCCGTGAGGAGCACCGGCAGCAGCAACGCGGACGCCACCTGTCGCATCGGTCCCCTTCCGCGAGCTGTTTTCCGTATCTTCACGGCAGCAGCGGCGAAAGCCTGCCACTTTGCATGGTGTCGTGGGGCCGAATCCCACCGTTTCCCTCCAATGCCCTACCTGGGCAGTGACTTCGCCCGCGGGCGCGCGTTGGCGGTCATATGGCAAGGACCAACACGTCTGCCCGATGGCAGCGCGTCCAGACGCTCTCAGCCCCGAGTCCGGCACGTCCGCCCGCCGGCACCAGCCCCATCTACGAACAGCTCGCGCGGGAGTGGGCCGCCGCGGGCCGCACCCTGCCGGGCAGACTCGACCCGGAGTGGACCCGCCTCTCCCGCTATCCGCCGCAACCGGGGGGCGATGCCGACGTGCGTCCCGGTCCCCCGCCGCCGCGCAGGGGCTGGCTCCACGACCGGCACCCGGCCTGATCCTGACTCGCCGCGTCGGACTCACCGCATGCCGTCGCCTCGCAAGACGGTGCAGCCCAAGGCCGGTGTCGGGCCTCGGGCTGCACCGTGGGGAGACGTTCACTCCCATGCGACACAGGGGTCAACGATCACGGACGGACCGCGTTACTCCCGGCCGTGGACGCGGGCGGGGCGGGGTGCGGCAGCCGGGCCGGAGTCCTGCCCCGCAGCCGCTTGCGCACGCCCGCGACCAGGCGGCCCGCCGTGAAAGTGGCGCCGTGGACGAAGCGCATGGACGGCCCGAAGGAGGGCGCGGCCAGCAGTCCCGCGAAGAACAGCCCCGGATACGAGGACTCGAAGCCGGCGTTCAGCTCCGGTGCGCGGCCGCTGCCCACCGTCTCGATGACGCGCCGCAGTTCGGCGTCGAGCAGCCCCAGCCGGTCCAGGTCGGGGGTGAACCCTGTCGCGGCGACGACATGATCCGTGTCGATGGCCGTCGTGCTGCCGTCCGGCGCGCGCAGACCGACCCTGACCCGGCCCCTGCTGACGACGGCGCTGTGCAGGCTGTGCCCGAGCAGGGCAGGGACCCGCTGCTCGTAGCGCTCCCTGAGCCACCAGGCTCCCGCGGGACCGAGCGCCGTGCTCGCGATGTGTTCCCGGACACCCGGGGGCAACTGCCGTACCGCCCAGGGGATTTCGGAGTACGCCCAGTTGGCCCATCCCGTGCCGAGTCCGCTGTGGGGATTGCGGAGCGCGGGCAGGAGCCCTCGCCGCAGCGGCGCGGCCACGGCGTTCCAGGTGAGCCTGTCGGTACGGGCCAACAGGCACGGCCGCGCCCCCTCCTCGGCGAGCAACGTCGCGGTCTCCAGCGCCGCCTGGCCCGCGCCGACGACGAGGACCTCCTTGCCACGGAAGCCACTGAGATCCCCGTGGCCGCTGCTGTGCGAGCAGTAGAGGGCGGGCAGCTCCGCCAGCGGCTCGGGGATGTGCACGAACGGCAACACGCCCACCGCGAGTACGACCGCCCGGGCTGCCAGGCGCTCCCCTTCCGCGGTCTCGACACGAAAGCCGCCCACGGCGGGCGCGACCAGGGTGACGGTCTGCTCCTCGACGGGCGGAGCCGCGCGCTCGGCGAACCACATGCCGTAGTCGCTGAAGGTCCCGATCGGGAGCGGGTTTCCGTGCACCGCCTCGAAGCCGCGGACCGTGCCGTAGCGACTGAGCGTATGAATGCCGGCCGGGTCGGAGAGATTCGATGCCCAGGGCTCCGACTTGAGGAACATGCCGGCGGGCATGTGGTCGCGCCAGGACTCCATCGTCCTGCCGAACATCCGGAGCCTCATTCCGGCCGCCGCGGCGTGCGCCGCGACCGACAGCCCGTACGGGCCGGCGCCGATCACTGCCAAGTCGTACATGAGGTTCTCGCTCCTTCGCGTCAGGACAGGGACGTCCGGTCGGGCTGGGTGGCAGCGCTGTCCGGGACCGCCGGGCCGCGCTGCCGGGGGGTCACTTCGCGGGTCTGAGGGCGGCGGTGCGCAGGAGCGTCCGCATACGGTGCACCCCCTTGGAAAGACCGCGCCCGAGCCAGGCGCGGGCCATGGCGAGGAAGGGCAGCATGTCGTCGCCCGCGAACCAAGCGGTCTCGACGCCCCCCTTGTGGCCGGTGGCCGGGGGCCTGGTGCGGCCGACGGAGAAGAGAGCGGAGAGCAGGGCGTAGTTCTCCGCGACAAAGACCCGGCCCGGTCTGCTGACCGGCCGCGGTACGCGCTGCCCGGTGAGATCCAGGTAGAGGGTCCGTACGACATCGAGGCCGCCCGGGTCGGTGAACAACCGGAACTGCGCGCCCGTCCGGGGGTTGACGTCGACGAGCTGATAGGTGCCCCCGGCCTCCTCGCGCCGGAAGTCGAGGTCGAGGATTCCGCGGTAGCCGACATGGGAGACCAGCCGCCGGGCGGCCTCCTCCACCTGTGCGTTGGGCTGCCAGCGGCCCAGCGCGGTGAGGCCGGTGCGGGTGGGCCAGGACAGTTCCTTGCGGCCGGACCCGCCGAGCAGGCAGCGAGAGTCGCCGGAGAAGTAGCCGTGGAAGAACCAGTCGGTGTCGGGCCCGTCCGGCAGATAGCGCTGGAGCAGCAGCCGGCTGCAGGCGAGCTCGCTTTCCCCGAAGAGGCGGCAGGCGTCCTGGGGGGAGCGCACCAGGGTCGTACTGCGCAGCCCGGTGGTGGCACCGAGCAGCCAGGGACGGCTCCACTTCGCCACCAGCGGCAGCCCCAGGTGCCGCACTGCCGCGCCGGCCTCGGCGGCGCTGCTCGGGATGACGGTCTCGGGGTGCGCGATCCCGGCCTGTGCGCACAGGCCGGCCAGTTCGGCCTTGTCCGCGAGTCGCCGCGGCAGGTCGGAGCCCTGGTCGGGGAAGACGAACCGGGGGGCGAGCAGGGGTGCCTGCGCTGCGGTGTGGATGGCGCTGAGATCGTCCATGGCGATCAGCACCGCGCGTCTGCCGATCCGTTCCGAGATCCGGATCAGCATCTCGGCGAACGACTCCGCGGTGATCGCCCCGCGCGGCCCCGGATGCGCCCGGTGCAGATATCGGGAGCGGCCCACCGGGCTGTTCGCCGCCTCGACCACGGCGTGCACTTCGACGCCCGCGCGCCCCAATGACCGGACGGCTCCCAGAGTGCCGTGGTGAAAGGGGTTCCGGTCGAGTCGAAGCACAAGAGCGGGAACCACGGAATCGAACGATGACATGCGAGTCTCATCTTTCACCTGGATGGTCCTGTAAAACGCGCCCCGCGTCGCGAATGGCCTACTGACGGTCTGTCAGACAACTCTTTAATAGCACTTTCTGGCTACTGTCGTATACGTCGCAATGTCGACTGCCCTGTCCACAGTTCAAAGGAGCAGCCATGCCCAAACGGCGCCGTCTCACCGGCACCTGTATCGGGACGGTCACCGCCGGACTCCTCGTCTCCGGTGCAGTATTCGGAGAACAGGCTGCGGGCGCGACACAGCCCGGCCACGGAAATCCGAGTCCACCGGGTGCCGAGTCCGTCGCCTTGGGCGCGTATCTCGGCTACGGTCCGGCCGGCGTCCAGCGAATCGAGGAGCTGTCCCGCTGGCTGGGCGGTACGAAATTGAGGGTCGGTCATACGTATCTGCCGGGCGATCTCTGGTCCAACATCGAGGGCGGGTCCAACTTCCTGGACGACTGGGCGCGGTGGCGGCTCGGCGCGGACGACCGGATGTTCGTCCTCAACGTGCCGATGCTGGAAAGAAACGAGGCCCGACTGTCGGACCGGATGGTCCGGCGGATGCTTCAGACGGGAGCCGCGGGCTACTTCGACCACCACTTCCGGACTCTGGCCACGCGCCTGGTCAACCTGGGCGTACCGGACACGGTGATCGTCCTCGGCTGGGAGATGAACGGCAGCACATATTCGCACCGCTGCGGCCCCGACCCGGAATCCTGGAAGACGTACTGGAATCGCATTGTCACGGCCATGCGTTCCGTCCCCGGCCAGAAATTCCGATTCGACTTCGCCCCGAACCGCGGAGTGGACGCGATTCCCTGGACCGAGTGCTATCCCGGCGACCAGGTCGTGGACATCATCGGGATGGACAGCTACGACCAGCCTCCCGGCAGGACGTTCGACGAGCAGGTGAACACTCCGTACGGACTGCAGCAACAGGTCGACTTCGCGGCCGCTCACAACAAGGCGATCTCGTATCCGGAGTGGGGACTCTTCCGGAACGGTGACAACCCCGAATACGTGCTCGGAATGCTCGAATGGATCGAACGGCACAAGCCGCTGTATCAGACCATCACAGACTACTGTCCGCATGGCGTTTGGCAGTGTGATGACAACCCCAAGTCGTCGGAAGTCTTTCGCGCGAAGCTCTTTGCAAATCCGACGCCGGTGTCACCGACGCCCACCCCGGCGGGGCCGACACCAGCGGTGCCGACACCAGCGGTGCCTACACCCGTAGTGCCTACACCGGTGGCGCCTACACCGGTGGCGCCTGCACCGACGGTGTCGCCGACGCCCACGCCGCTGGTGCCGACACCGCCGACACCGGCCGTACCTACGCCGGTGCCGCAGCCGTCGCCCACGCCGGCGGTGCCTGCACCGACCGTCTCGCCGACACCCGCACCGACGGTGCCGACACCAGTGGCGCCCACGCCGGCCGTTCCCACACCGGCCGTTCCCACGCCGGCCGTTCCGACACCAGCCATGCCCACACCGGCGGTGTCGCCCACAGCCACGCCGACGGTGCCGACACCAGTGGCGCCTGCACCAGCCGTACCTACACCGGTGATGCCGACACCGGCCGTATCAACACCGGCCGTACCTACACCGGTGGCGCCTACACCGGCCGTGCCGGCTCCGAGCCCGGCGCCTGTGGTGCCACAGCCGATGCCCGTGGCGGCGACGCCCACTCCGGCGGTGCCGACACCCACACCTGTCGAGCCGACGCCGACGCCGACGCCGGTGCCGGTGCCGGTGCCGGTGCCGACACCCACACCGGTCCAGCCGACCCCGACCTCGACCCCGACCCCAACTCCGACCCCAACGCCCACTCCGCCCACTCCGCAGGCCACGCCGACACCCACACCCGCCAAGCTGCCCACGCCCAAGCCCAGCCCCAGCGCACCTCCCACGGAGACGAACTCCAAGCATTGGTGCATCCCGCTGGACCTGAGCGACCTGATCAATCAGTTGCCGGACCGGAAGATCTACGTGACGATCACCTTGCCGGTCAGCTGGTCGATCTAGTTGCGCAAGGCCGCCCGCCAGTCGTTCAGGCGGACGCGCCACTCCCGCGCGGCGGGGAACCGTGTGTTCACGGCCCCCGCCGCGCGGCCGCGCCAGCCCGCCTGCGACGCGCGCAGCCACAGCGCGGGCTCGAGCGCGGCCGGGGCCAGCAGCAGCCGCTGGTTGACGACCGACTGGGGCCGCCAGTGGTTCTTGTACGGCTCGTTGCCCCGCAGCAGGCTCAGCACCCGCCGCCCCGTGCTCGCGGCGAGGTTCGCGTCATGGCGCAGCAGCATCGTCGTGACATCCACCTTTCTCTCCCTCAGCTCCGGGTGCGCGCCGTAGAGATAGCCGCCCGTCAGATGCCCGGACTGCAGGGCCACATTGGCCGCCACCACCTCGCCGTCCAGCCGGAACTCCGTGAGCGCGGCGTCCCCGTCCCGCACCATCCACCGGGTCGCCCGCACCAGATGCTCCGAGAAGCGCGGCCTGAGGTGCTCCGCGGTGATCCCGCGGCCACGCCACTGGAGTTCGTGCAGCCGCAGCAGATGCCGTACGGCGTCGGGCACCTCGTGCCCGGGGACCGTGTAGTCCTCGATCTTCAGCGCGTCGATCTTGCGCAGCTTGGCCCGTATGCGCTGGGCCCGGCTCGTCGACAGCCGCTTGACGAGCTCGTCGATCGGGGCTGCGGGCAGCTCCAGGCACACCGAGTCCGCCAGCCGCCGTCGCGCGCCGGTCCAGGACTCGTACAGCCGCTCGGCCGCCGCTCCCGGCCGTACCTCGCGCAGATCGATCACAGCCAGGCGGGCGGCGCGGTGCAGCCCCCGCTCCAGTGCTTTGATCGCGCACTGCGCGTGCTCGTCGTCGACGAGGATGTCGCTGAAGTCGGAGATGGCGCCGCCCATCTGCACCAGCAGCGGCATCGGCCGGTGCACGAGCATCAGGGGCGCGGCCGCGATCAACTGCCCGTCGCGGCGTACGAGCACGATGCGGAGCAGGCCGCGTGCCCCGTACGAGAGCCACCAGGAATGCAGCCAGGCGTGGCTCTGGAAGGGAGTGGCCGTGGCGCACCGGCGCTGCAGCTCGTCCCACTCCGGCCGGAGTTCGGCGAAGGCGTGGGGATCGCGGCACAGCCTGACGGAGATGGCCGTCCGCTCTCCCGCCATCAGACCAGCTCCCGTTCACCGGCGGGTTCCGAGGACTGCGACGGCGCGGGCACGGCAGCCCCCGCGGCCCGTCGGGCGTGCCGCGGACGTACGAGCAGGATCAGCCCGCCGATCAGCCCGCCGGCGCTGCCGCCGACCGCCGCGCTGATCGGCGGCGACGGCGAGACGGGTTCGGCCGGCGGGATCGCCGGGGCGAAGCTGACCAGTTGGACGCCGGTGCTCTTGGCCACCTGATTGCTGCTCACGAACACGGCGTCGGCGACGGCGTTGGCGATGGTGGCGGCCTCACTCGGCCGGGCCGACGTACCGGTGATCGCGATCATGGGCGAGTCCGGCGAGGTCTCGGTCCGCAGCCGCGTACGCAGGGTCTTCGCCGGCATTCCGGCCGCCACGCGCGCGAACGCGATCGTCGAGTCACTGGTGGCGATCCGTCCGTACGCCTGGGCGAAGCCGAGTGCCGCCCCCGGGTCGGAGTCCTTGGCGGGTACGGCGACGACATAGCTGGTTGCCGCGTACTGAGGCGTCTTGAGCACGCCGTACGCGACTCCGCAGGCCGTGCCGAGAAGGACACATACAGGCAGCGTCCACCAGCGGAACCGTGGGGTGATCGTCTCCAGAGGTGCGCTGATCCGTCCGGGCTGGGCCGGCTGCTGCTCGGGCGACTCGGTCATGAGTGTGCTCTCTTGCTCGGTGGGGTGGGGGCGAGGGCGCGTGCGTAGACGTCCATCAGGCGTTCGCTGCTGCGCGCGATGTCGTAGTGGCCGACGGCCGGGGGCGGCGGGTGCCGCTGTGCTCCGGCCGCTATCTGCTGCCGCAGGGTCGCCGTCAGCTCCTCCGGCTCGTCTCTGTCGCCGATGCGCCGGGCGCGGGGCGACTGGCCGGCCGGCAGATCGTCGATGGCGGGGCAGGTGCAGTGCAGCACGGGCAGCCCGGCGGCCAGCGCCTCGACCACGGCCAGGCCGAAGGCCTCTTCGCGGGAGGTCGAGACGAAGGAGTCCATGGCCCAGAGCAGGGCGGGGATGCCCGGCCGGTCCGTACCGCTGCGTGTCGCGTCGCACTCGCCCAGCAGACGGATACGGTCCGCGGCCCCGCACCGCACGGCCAGTGCGCGCAGCGTGTCCCGCTCGGGCCCGTCGCCCGCGAGCAGCAGCCAGGCCCCGGGCAGCGCGGCGACCGCCCGGACCAGGACGTCGAAGCGCTTGCCGGGCACCAGCCGTCCCACGCCGCCCACCACGAAGGCGTCGGCGGGGACCCCCAGTTGCGCACGCGTGACGAGTCGCTCCCGGTTGTCGAAGCGGAAGCGCCGGGCGTCGATGCCGTTGGGTACGACATGGAGGCGCGAGGCCGGAACACCCCAGTCGCGCAGCCGTGCGGCCACCGTGGTGGAGACGGCGACGGTGGCCGAGCCGAGCCGTTCGGTGGCCAGATAGAGCGCGCGGGTCCCGCGGGTGAGGGGCCGCCCCTCGATCTCCGCCTGCCCCAGCGAGTGCTCGGTGGCGACGGTGGCACGGACGCCCGCCAGCCGCGCCGCGATCCGCCCGTAGACGCAGGCGCGGTACAGATGTGTGTGGACGAGGTCGTACTTCCCCCGCCGGATCAGCCGGGCCAGCTTCGGCAGCGCGGCCAGGTCCCGGTTGCCGCGCATCCCGAGATGCATGACGTCGACCCCGTCCTCGCCCAGCCCGTCGGCGACCGCGCCGGGATTGGTCAGGGTCACCACGTCGCAGGTGACCGGCAGATGACGCAGCAGCAGGCGCAGCTGCTGCTCGGCGCCGCCGACGCCCAGGCCGGTAATGATGTGGAGCGCCCTCATACGTTCGCTCGGTGGCGCAGCCGCTTCACCCACAGGCGCAGGCCCCGGTCGGCATGGCTGATGTGTGTACGGGGCAGGGCGTGCGCCCCTGCCAGCGCGCCCGGCCTGATGGCGCAGCCGTATGTGTACCCCGCGCTCCGTACGGCGTCGACCGCCCTCCGGTCGACTGTGCCGTACGGGTAGCAGAAGCCGCCCGGGACCGTCCCGGTGATCTCGCCGAGGAGCTCCCGGCTGCCGCGGGTCTCCCGCCGCAGGGTCTCCTCGTCGACGCCGGTGAGGTCCTGGTGGAAGAGGCCGTGCGAGGCGACCTCCATCCCGGCGGCGGAGACGGCCCGGATGTCGTCCTCGGCCAGCAGCGGTTTGCGCGGGCCTTCGGAGTCCCATGCGTTGCTGCCGCCGAGTCGCCCCGGCAGGACGAACACGGTCGCCGTGCAGTCGTGGCGGCGCAGCACCGGCAGCGCCTCATGGACGAAGTCGGTGTAGCCGTCGTCGAAGGTCAGCCCGACGAGGCCGGTTCGGTGCTTCGCACGCAGCAGCGTGCCGACGTCGACGCCGGTGAGCCCGCGGCGGCGCAGCCAGCCCAGTTGGAGGTCGAGCCGGTCGCGGGCCACGGTGATGCCGTACGGGTCGTCGGTCGGGTCGGCGATCGAGTGGTACATCAGAATCCATGGGTCAGCGGTCATGACGCCACCTCTGTCGGGTGAGGGCCAGCAGATGAACGACTTCGGGTGCTCTCACCGCGAGTGCGGTGAGGACGAAGACGGTGGGTACGAGCAGACAGCCGACGGCTGTGCTCAGCAGCGGGTCGGCCACCAGCGGGCTCGCCAGCCGGCCGGCCACGGCAGCCACCGCGGCGGCGACGGCGAGGCGCCCGAGCGTGACGCTGATGGAACGCACCCGGATGGCGACCACGCGTGAGCCGAGGCCGGTGAGGAGCAGCAGCGCTGTCGTGGTGATACCGGCGGCGTTGCCCGCGGCGATCCCGTAGACGCCCCACCGGCCGACGGCGGCCGCGCCCGCCGCGATGGTGACGACGAGCCCGGCGGCCATGGCGGCGGCCGGATACCAGGTGGGCTGCCCGGTGGAGAAGAACGGGCGGCCCAGCGCGCCGACGAGGCAGTGGCCGAGCAGCCCGGTGGCGTAGATACGCATGACGGTGGCGGTGGTCTCGGTGTCCTGCGCGTCGAAGGCGCCGCGCTCGAAGAGGACTTCGATGATCTGCGGGGCGTATCCGAGGACGAGGGCGGTGCCGAGGAGGACGACCACCCCCGCGAGCGCCAGGTCCTGCTCGACCCGGCGGCGGGCCCGTTCCCGGTCGCCGTCGGCCATCGCCCGTGCGACCACGGGGAAGGTCACCGTACAGATCATCAGGGAGAGCACCATCGGCAACTGCGCGACCTTCTGCGCGTAGTTCAGATGGGAGATCGCACCGCCGGGCAGCGATGACGCGAGGAAGCGCTCGACCAGGACCTGGGACTGCCTGCTGATCGTGAAGAGGATGACGGGCGCGAGGACTGCGGCTCCGAGGAACGGCGTGGTGCCGCGGCCTCTCCGTTTCGTATGCCGCGGCCTCACCCGGGTCACACGACGTACGAACATGGGCAGTTGGGCCAGGATCATCAGCAGTCCGCCGACGGCGACTCCGGCCGCGGCGGCGCGCACCCCCCACAGGGAGTGCAGAGCCAGCGTCGTGGCGATGATGCCGACGTTGTACGCGACATACACGCAGGCCGGCGGCAGAAAGTGGCCGTGTGCGCGCAGGGCGGCGCTGAAGTACCCGGCGATCCCGAAGGTGAGGACGGTGACCGCGGTCAGGCGCGTGCAGTCGACGGCCAGTCGGGGGTCGGCGAAGCCCGGGGCCAGAATCCGTACGACCACGGGTGCGCCGACGATGAGCAGTCCGGCGGCGCACGCCAGCAGGGCGAACAGCCGCGGGAGGGTGGCCGAGACCAGCTCCCGTACGGGGTCGCGCCGGCGGTCGGCCGTGCGCCGCACGAGGGCATGACTGAAGGCGGGGACCAGCAGCAGCGCCATCGCGTCCTCGATGAGCAGCGTGGACGCCATCTCCGGCACGGTCCAGGCGATCAGGAAGGCGTCGCTGTCGATGCTCGCACCGAAGATCTGGGCGATCGCCTGGTCGCGTACGAGTCCGAGGAGCGCCCCGGCGGCAGTGAGCGCGGCGGTCACGGCGGCGGCTCGGGCGAGGACGGTGCCGAGCCTCGCGTCTCCGGTGGGCCCCTGCCCCTCCCCGCCCCTTCCCGTACCGAGGCTCCGCCCCGGACCGCGCGCCTCGATCGTCGGCGAGGCTGCATGGGGCGCCATCCGAGCGGGGGCTCCGCCCCAGGCTCCGCTCCTCGATCGCCGGACGGGCTCGTTCTGGGCCCGTCCGGCGATCGCGGACACTCCCCCTACGCCTTGCGGGCGTGGGGGGAGTACGGGGGTCTGGGCGCTTGCCCCCGGTTCGGGAGGGGGCGGGGTGGGGAGAGGACCTGCGGCAGGCGTCGTGTCGTTCACGCAGCGCTCGCCCCGTCCGGATCCGCCAGCGCCCACCACGCCCCGAGGCCCAGCACGACCCCGGTCAGAACCGTCGACGGACCGCCGATGTCCGCGTACAGGAAGTCGATCGTCTGCCAGAGCATCAGGCCGACGGCCACGAGTCCGCAGTCGGCCGCCGCCTCGCGCCGCCGCCTCGCGCGGACCATCCGGCGCACTCCGCCGGTCAGCACGGCCGCCCAGCTGCCGACGAACGCGGTGACCCCGATGAGCCCCTGCTCGCTGAGCACGAGGAGATACATGTTGTGCGGCGAGAGCAGCGGCTGCTTCTGGAAGGCGCGGCCCGCGCCCGCCGTGTTGCTGCCCGCCGAGAGCCCGATCGACACGTGCCCGTCGCGGTGGGCGGGGTAGCCCTTGAGGCCGACTCCGGTCACGGGCTCCTCGCGCCACATGCTCGCCGCCGCGGCCCACATCGTGTACCTGTCGGTGACCGACTGGTCGGGCGTCTCGGCGACCTGGGTGATGCTGCTGAGCCGCTCGGAGATCATCTGGGAACCGATGCCGAGGCCTCCGACGAGAACGACGGCCACGGCGGCGAGGACCACCAGGGCGCGCACGGCCTGGCGCAGTCCGGCCAGCAGGATCACGGCAAGGGTGGCGACCGCGGTGGCGATCCACGAGCCGCGGCTGAAGGACAGCGCCAGTGGCACGACCAGCGCCGCGGCGGCTGCGATCGCGCAGGGCCGCAGCCGGCGGGGCGCGCCATGGGGTGTACGCAGCGCGACGGCGGTGGCCGCGAGCAGTCCGTATGCGACGACCGTCGCCATACCCATGACGTCGGTGGGGCCGAAGGTGCCGACGGCCCGGATGTCCGCGCCCATGTAGGAGGCGCCCGTGCCTGTCGCGTACTGGTGGACACCCAGCCCGCCCTGCACCAGCGCGAGTGCGACGAGGCACCCGGTAACGATACGGAAGCCCTGGGCGTCACGGATCACGAGGACGACCGCGACCGGCACCAGGACGAACACCTGCAGATAGCGCACGAACCCCGGCACTCCCGCCGCCGGATCGGCCGCGGTGATCGTGGCCACGGCGAAACCGACCGCGGGGATGCCGAAAACGAGGGCGGCCGCCGGGGTCAGCGGCCGCGCCCTGCGGTGCAGTACGAGCGCCAGACAGCAGGCCACCAGCACGCCCGACGCCACATCGGCCGGCACCACGCCGCCCCAGCCGGCCCCGCTCATCGCCGGGAGCGGAGCCGCGAGCAGCAGCACGGTCGCCATCAGTGGCAGCAGCGGCCACCGGCCGGCCCCCCACTGTCCCGGGCGGGTGCGCGGCACTGCGGGCGCGGCGGATGCGGCGCCCCAGGTGACGGTCATGCTCAGCTGCCTCCGAACCGGAACAGGGAACCGGCGGTGCGCGCGAGGATGCACACGTCCTGCCAGAGCGACCAGGTCTCGATGTAGTGGTTGTCGAAGCGGGCGCGGTCCTCGATCGAGGTGTCACCGCGCAACCCGTTCACCTGGGCGAGTCCCGTGATGCCGACGGGCATCCGGTGACGGGCCTGGTAGCCGGGGTGGGCGTGGCTGAACTTGGCGACGAAGTAGGGGCGTTCGGGCCGCGGTCCGACCAGGCTCATGTCGCCGCGCAGCACGTTCCACAGCTGCGGCAGCTCGTCCAGCGAGGTCCGGCGCAGCAGATTGCCGGTGAAGCTCATCCGCCGGTCGAGGGCGACGCTCCAGCGCGTGGCGGACTCGTGCTCGTCGACGGGGCAGAGCGTACGGAACTTCAGGAGGACGAAGGGCCGTCCGTCCAGGCCGATGCGCTCCTGCCGGAAGATGACGCCGGGCCCGTCGAAGAGCCGTACGGCGAGTGCGCAGACGGCCATCACGGGCGCGGCCACCAGCAGGGCGGCGGCGGCGAGCACGGCGTCCATGGCCCGCTTGCCGGTCCGGGCGAACGGCTGGTGGGGTCCGCTGTGCAGGGGCTGTACGGCGAATCCCCACAGGTGGTCGGTTCCCTGCACCCGCCGGTGGGTGATCCCCTCCGCCGCGCCGCCGTCGACCAGCCACAGCCGGCAGCCGTGCTCGGCGAACAGTCCGACGAGCGCGGCGGCTTCGGGGGCCGATTCGGGCGGCCGGGTGAAGACGGCATGCCGGACGTCGTTCTGGATGACCGCGCGGCTGACGTCCTCCGGGGTGGCGAGGACGGGCAGTTGTGCGGTGTCCGGCTGCGGTACGACGTGGCCGGGGTCTACGTGGCCGGGGTCGACCTGGCCCACCGGCCGCAGTCCGTACCCGGCGTGGTCGTACAGGGCGGCGGTGACCTGCTGGGCGACCGGTCCCCGGCCCACGACGAGAGCCGGCTGCGGCCGGCGGGCGGCGCAGGCGCGGCGCGTCAGGTGTACTACGGCCCGTCCCGTGCAGGCGAGCAGCGACTGGACGACGATCGCGCAGGCCAGGGCCGTCCCGTCGACGGCGTAGCGGGAGTCGTATGCGGTGAGGACTTCCGCGGTGCCGTACCACTGCAACAACCCCAGGCCAAGCAGCGCGGGAAGTTCGCCGAGCGCGGAAGGGGACAGGCCCGGCCGGTAGAGCCCGCGGTAGGTGTGCAGCACCGACAGGACCGCGGCGAGCAGGGCGAAGGCAAGCTGTGGCCAGTGCACTCCGGGCACCAGGGAGAGGGCGAGTGCCACGGCGAGCAGGTCGGCGGCGAAGAGGCCGGCGGCTGGCAGGCCCATGACGGATCCGCGCCAGCTGATCCCGTGCGGGCCGGGGGGAGCGGTCCCGCGGCGGACGACGCTCCGTGGCGGATGGATCGAGGAAGCCGAGCGATGCACGGCTGTTGCCTGGGAGGTATGGGGCGCTGGTGCACTCTCCGTCGTCATCGCTCGGTGCGCTTCCTCGTCATGGGTTGGGGCGAGTTCAGAAGTTCCTGGTAGAGGCCGGAGACGGCTGCGGTGGTCTGCCGTACGTCGCAGGTCGCCCTGGTGTGATCCCGCGCCGTGCGGCCCAGACGGTCGCGTAGTGCGCGGTTGGTCAGCAGCACGGTCAGTGCCGCGGCGAGGGCCGGCGGGTCGTCGGCCGGTACGAGTCCGAAGGCCTCGTGGCCGGGGGGCAGGCTCTCCCCGGCTCCGCTGACATCGCTCAGCACGACCGGCCGCCCGCAGGCCATCGCCTCAAGGGGGGCCAGGGCCATGCCCTCCCAGCGCGACGGGAGTACGACGACGTCCGCCGCGCGGTACCACTGCCGCGGGTCCCTGCTCGCCCCCGCGAACAGCACGCCCGGTGGGGTGAGCCGTATCAGCTCCTCCCTGTCGGGCCCGTCCCCGACGAGCACCAGCCGGGCATCGGGGACGGCCGCGGTCACCTGCGGCCAAGCCGTCAGCAGAATGTCCTGCCCTTTCTGCCGGCACAGACGGCCCACACAGACCACGAGGGGTACCTCGGGCGGGATCCGCTTCAGCATCGGCAGGACGGCACGGGCGGCGGCAGGGCGGGCCGTTCCGTCGTCGCCTGCGAAGTGCTGGAGATC
Source organism: Streptomyces sp. NBC_01142 (assembly GCF_026341125.1). NCBI lineage: Bacteria > Bacillati > Actinomycetota > Actinomycetes > Kitasatosporales > Streptomycetaceae > Streptomyces > Streptomyces sp. NBC_01142. The sequence continues at coordinate 787,964 of NZ_JAPEOR010000001.1, read as the reverse complement.
GACTCCGTTACGGATCACCGACCAGCGGGCGGCGATGCCGGCCTGCTCCCCCACCCGGCGCTCTGTCTCACTGACACAGAGGGTCCGGGTGCTCCAACGGGTCCCGTACCGCTCCCACTTCAGAGCCAGCGCGGCCGCACGCCCCTCCACCGCCTCGAAGGACCAGGCGTGCGGCTGAAAGACGGTGGGGACCCGTCCCCGTACGGCGAGGCGTGCGGCCAATCCGGCCTTGGCGCTGTGCGCGTGCACCACGTGCGGCTCGGTACGGCGGATCAGCCTGGCCGCGGTCAGGACCTCCCCGGCCAGCCGGGGGCCGGGTGCGCGAACGGCGGGCCAGGGGTGCACGCGTGCGCCGGCCTCGGCGGCGTCCGCCGCCAGCACCCCGCCCGGCGGACAGGCCACGACCGTGCGGAAGCCCTCGGCAACCTGGGCCCGGACCAGGTCGGTGACGACGCGTGCGACTCCCCCTTCCACCGGTTGCACCAGATGAAATACCGTCAGTTCACTCTTCCCAGCCCAACTTCTTTGCGGCACGTGCGGCTCTCTTCGTACGTGGACTGTAGACCTTGCTCGGGCGAGCAGCGCCGACTCGGAGAATCAGCGGCGAGAGTCTGCCTGCAGGAAGAGAGCGCCCAGAAAATACCCGCGGCTTTCGGCGCTGAACCGGAAGGTCAAGGAACCGCCGCCCGATGTCAGGGCCCGCTTGATGTCGAATACGTCGGAGTCGTACCCGAGCGTATTCACATACGAGGGCTGTCGCTTGATGCCGGGGCGCTTTACATCGGTGATGGTGGAATTCATCGCGTCATTGGCCGGGTTGGCACTGTTGGTGAGGGCGACGGGCTTGCGGTTTCCGGCCCGGACGCTTGCCCCGTCACGCAGACCGCGGTCGCCGTCGTACGAAACGAAACCGGCACGTCCGCCCGCTCTCGCCGGAATACGTAGACCCTTCACGGTCAGGGAATGGTTCTTCCGGGCGGCATTCAGCGTCTCGAAGCCGTCCCAGATCGCTAGGTGGCGCTTCGGTTCCCGGCTGTTCTCGTACGCGACGACAAGCGTCCAGCCGCCCCACGAGCCGACCTTCGAATGCCCCATCGCCACATTGATCTGGGCCACGGTGTACAGGCCCGAACCACTCCGGCGCACCAGGGGGGTGACATCGGCCGAGGCCTGGAACGCGTCGCTGCCGTCGGCGTCACGGTGGGCGACGCGGGTGTCCGCGAGGACTTCCTTGTACTCACCGCCCGGTTCGGCGATCAGGATCCGGCCGTTGTCCTTGGGCGGCTTCTGCTCACCGACCCGCAGATTCCCGCCCCAGTACAGACGCGCGTAGCGCACCCGTGAATTCTTCGGGACGGCCAGCTGGGCACGGCTCGAGTTGTAGGTGTTCGGGTCGTCGTCGACGTCGACATAGAACATGTCGAAGTCACTGTTGGCACCTGCGGCGCCCTTCTTGACGGCGGAACACGAAGCGGCCGCGGAGGATTTCGGCGACCGGCAGGTGATCGCGGAGTTGGCGGCCCGGACGATGCCCCCGTGGTACGTGGCCCGGTAGCGCTGCTTGAATGGAATTCTGGATGATTCCGGTGCGGCCGGGGCAGCCGTGGCCGGAATTGGAGCGACCGTGAGCGCCAGGCAGACCATTGCGCCCAGGACCCCGCGCGTGGTGAATCCCACCGACTTCGACATGAGTTGCTCTCCATGGTCGATCAACGTGACACAACAGGAGTGCACCGTGTCAGAAAGATAGTTGGAAATCACGTCAGACTCGCTCGTACCGCCATCTGGAGGTCACCCGAATACACCGGTCTCCCCATCCCGCTACTGCCTGCTGGACATCGGACCGGTGCATTTCTGGAATAGCCCATCCGGTGATCTCACACAGCTCACCGCCGACCGCGCGCGGGAGGTGTCAGGATGACCGCCACGGCATGTGAACACCCGAAGTATGCAAAGGCGTTCGGCCACAAAGCAGATGATACGAGAATCTCCGCATCCCTACGTTGGTGTGGCGTCGGCACAGCCCTTGGGAGCAGGGGTTTCCCCTACGGCCAGGGCTCGTTATCAAGTCGACGGCGGCGACGAACGCCACCGGGGAAAGGGAATCGAAAAGATGAAGTACTTGAGGGTTGCCACGATCGTTGCCGGCTCCGTTGTTGCGATGGCCGGGAGTTCCTCCGCATACGCCGCAAGCACGACACTCGTGCCTGCCATGCCTGTCATGAGCCTCGACAGCGACCTTGCACAGCCCTTCGATTCGGCACCGGCTCCGGATCGCATGGCCGAGGACGTGCACAAGGCCGCGAAAAGCGTGGTGGAGAGGAACGACTCCAAGCACGATGAGCCGCAGGAGGTCCTCGATTCGGTCGGCGAGGTCACCCACCGGCTGGGCGGCGTCGAACTGGGCGACTGAATCGGCCGCCTGTCGCAGCGTATTGGGGAGGGGCAGGCCTTCGGCGGCCGCGGCCCCTCCCCTTTCGGGCAGCAACTGAATCCCGCACGTGACAGCGCAAGGGCCCCGACATCGAGCAGGACGTCGGGGTCCTTGCGCTGTCACGTGCGGGTCAGCTGGTCCAGAAGTCCCACCAGCGGGTCAGGATCAGCATCCCGATGGTCCCGGTCCACAGCACCGGCGGCATCCAGTGGAACTCCAGCAGTCCGTTGCGCAGGCCCTCGGGGACCTTGATGATCCGGTGCTCGATGTTGTGCAGGGTGACGTAGCAGAACATCACGATCGTGGCGACCCAGGCCAGACAGCACCACAGGCACAGCGAGTTGATGTTGTAGAGCGACTGGTACTGGAGCCAGGTGCAGAAGCCGACACCGAAGAACGTGCCGGCGTTGAGACCGAGCCAGAACCAGCGGCGGTAGCGGGCACCCGCGAGAACACCGACACCGATGGCGATCACCATCGCGTACGTCACCAGACCCAGCATCGGGTTCGGGAACCCGAACGCCGACGCCTGATCGCTGGTCATGATGTTGCCGCACGACACAATGGGGTTCAGGCTGCACCCCGGCTTGAACGTCGGGTCCTCCGCCAGCTTGATCTTGTCGATCGTGATGACCCACGCGGCCAGCAGACCCGCCGCGCCCGTGACCACCAGCAACCAGGCAAAGGCACGACTGCCACCGACATTCTTTCTTTCGGCCCGCCGCCCCCTCTCGCGCTCGACGGACACACGCCCGACTGCCGTAATTGTCATATCGTTCTCACACCTTCGGTTGCGTGCTGGACGCCCTCATTGTGCCCCAATGGGGAATTACTCCGGTTCCGCTGAGTCGATTCGGCAAATGGATGAATATGGCGCTCGGCGGCCGCCCGGGGATGATGAAATAGTCGAGCAGACCGTGCACGAGATGTGCTCCGGGTGCACGCCTCCAGCCGGCGACGCATCGCGTCGTAGGGCAGTCGCGCCTCCTTGTTGGCACGGCGCACCCGGAGACATCGGTCCGTCCCGTCGGCGGAAGGCCTCCTCCAGGCCTTCCGCCGATTTCGCATGCGACGGATTGATGCGAACGGGTCGGCACTCCTGCCCGTGCGGCCCTGGTTCTCCACGGCCGCGCGGGCAGAGCGGTTCGGAGGGCCGGCCGGCCCCTGACCGGCCGGCCCTCGGTCTCAGTCACACGACACGCTGATGACTTCCAGCACGGGGAGGTTGTTCAGACGTAGCGCGCACGGCGGACTCTTCGACGGCTCGGGTTGAGGTGTGCCGCTGTCCTCGGGGGCGGAGGTGGCGGGACTGGGGGGCAGGCTGGTGCCCGGGGCACCCGTCGGCGCGTCATGCCCGGTCCCCTGTCGAGCGACGGGCCGGGAGCCGTCCGTGGCGGGCGGGGGCGATTGAGCGACAGTGGGCGCGGGGGTGGGCCGGTGCACAGGTACGACGGCAGCGGGTCGGTCGGGCTCCGAGGTCGGGGCAGAGGTATCGGACGGCGAACTCGATTCGGCCGTACTGGGCATCGGCGGCCCGCCGACGGGGTACGCCGGCTGGTGCGCCGACCGAGTGATTCCCCAGGTCAGCCCGGCGAGCGCGAGAGCCAGAATGATGACAACGCCCCACAACAAGTACGGCGGGCGGCGTCCGTGCTTGCCGCTGGTGACGCCCAGGCGCTTGCGAACGAAGCGGACGGCTCCCCGCACCAGTTGCAGCACGATGATCACGGCGCCGGCCACGGGGAGAAGCAGCAACAGGATCTGGACGCCGGCGGAGAGGACTCCCAGCACTGGATTGCCCGATGTGGTGGCACTCCCGGCGAGCGCTCCGACGGTGTGCCAGCCGGTCCTGACGAGATCCGGGACCCGGACGATCAGGATGCCCAGCTGGATCGCCAGGGCAGGGACGACGCACAGCACCCAGACGGTGACGACGACCTGGGGCCAGCGCTTGAGGGCCAGAAGACTCTCGTCGGCCGGCCGGCGGAGCAGGGCACGTTTCAGGATCGGCCCGATGTACTTGAACAGATCGGGGATGCCGACCAGGTCGGAGATGATGTAGTACCCGTCGAACCGGAGCGACGGAATGAGCTGCTGAACGATTTCGAGGTTGATGGCCAAAATCGCCACCAACAGCACGTACCAGCCGGTCGCGAGGTACGCGAAGCTGAGGCCGACGATGAACAATGCGTTGAAGTAGACGCCTCCGAGATCGACCCGCAGACGACCTGCGCGCCCCAACCGGTACGAGTCCGTGACGTCGGTGTAGAAAGCGGGCCACACCAAATAGATGCCGCACCCCATGGCTCCCGGACGCGCCCCGCTGGAACGGCACGCGGCGGCGTGACCGATCTCGTGGAAGGCGGAGGAGACCAGGGTCAGAAGGACGACCAGCAGGATGCTGGCGGGCGTCACGAGAGCCTGTTGCAGTGCGGATGCCATGCTCCTGCTGCTGAACAGCAAGGACTCGCAGAATACGAAAGCGCCGACGGCCAATAGCATCACGACGGGACGGAACAGCCAGGTGAAGAGGCCGCTGATGCTCCAGGATGCGGACTCGGAGAAAACGGCTTTCCGGAATCGCAGCGCAAGAAATGGGTTGGCCTTGGTGATTTCTGGAGGCGAGCCGTCACTGTAGGTGGTGACGCCCAGGGGCGCCAGCTTCTTGTCAATGAGGAAGACAATGTGGCTCGGCTCGAATTCACGGCCGGTTTCCCGGCTCAAGGCGTCCGACAGCCAGGACAAGTATTGCTGGGCGCTCTGCGGAATCGCGTTCGACTGCTGCTGGATTTGGGTAAGCCTGGCAAGCAGGTACAACAATTCCGGTAGACGGACCACCTGTCCGTCGAAGCGGCGGACCAGTTGGGGAGGCTCCCGGTATCCGGAGCCTTCGAACTCGCCGACCAGCTCCGTCCCTTCGGTCAGTCTGGGCACCGAAAAGGTGGATGGACGGGATTTTACTGTCACAGGTGACGACACTCGCGGGCTGATGGTGCTCTCCAGAGGGATGCGGGTGATGCGGCAGGTGCAGGGCGCCGAAGCCTTCATCAGATGAACGAGTGTGGGGTTCTCCTGGTTACACAAGAAGCCCGGCAGAACCAGCAAGAGCGGCAATTCCTGAGAAGTCCGGCCCGGAAAGACCGATCACAGCGCATCGGAAACGCACCTCACTGGGCGCCCATATGAAAGTCGGGGAAGCGCCGACAGAATTTGCCAGCCCTTCCCCGACTCATGATGGTCTGCTGCCACCAGGTGGTTCCTAGAAGATCACCGCGGCGGGGGTGCAGGTCACGGAGCTGTAGTACGACCCGATCGGCAGGCCAGCGATGATCTCCGGCGACCCGGACTGCACCGCGCAGGCCGACACGATGGCGCCGCCGCCGTGGCCACCGTCGCCACCGAAGCCGCCGCCCAGACCGAAGGCGGAGAGCACGGCACGCTCGGGCAGCAGCTCGCCCGTGAGGTTGTTGAGTTCCTCAAAGTTAACCGCAGACATCCTGTTTCCTTTCGTTCCATGCCCCAGACGGATGGCCCGGCTGGAACGTAAGCCTTTGTATCGCAGCCAAACCGTGATGGCGAATCCAGAGCAGTCACAGCATCAATGTTCACCCATTCAGCCTCCCCCCCATGGCGTCGGGGCCGGCGAGCGATTAATGAGCCGGTTCGATCTTCAGGTGGATTCGAGTGCCAGTGAGCCTTTTCCACCAGAGCATCAAGTAGGTGCCGGCCCTTCAGGGCGGCTATGACCTGCCCAGGGAAGCGTTACGCGCATGGCGCCCATATGAAAGTCGGGGAAGCACCGACACGATTGTCAGCACTTCCCCGACTCATGGTGGTCAACTGCCACCAAGTGTTACCTCAGAAGGCCACCGTGGAAGGGGTGCAGGTCACGGAGCTGTAGTACGACCCGACCGGCAGGCCAGCGATGAGCAGCGGCGACCCGGAGCTCGCCGTGCAGGTCGAAACGATGGCACCGTTGGGGCCACCGTTGCCACCCTCGAAACCGTAGTCGCCACCCAGGCCGAAGGCGGAGAGCACGGCACGCTCGGGCAGCATCTCGCCCGTGAGGTTGTTGAGTTCCTCAAAGTTAACGGCAGACATCCTGCATTCCTTTCGTTCGCGTTCCAGCCGGATTGCCCGGCTGCAACGTTCACCTTTGTATCCCAGCCCAAACCGTGATTGCGAATCGAGAGCAGCCCCAGCATCTATATTCACCCATTCGGCCTTCATTCATAATTCTGGGGACTCGGTGGATGATTAATAGGCTGGTTCGATATTCAGGTGGATTCGAGTTCCACGGCGCCCACGGTCACGCGACCGGTTGGCAGTCACGGCGGCCTCTCCACCAGGCATTACGGCTCGTCTCCTGCGGCCGGCTCGGGCCTGACCGCCGGATCGAGGCGTCAGAACAGCGGCGGTTCACGGAGGGCGACGAACGGCGAACGGCGCTTGCGGGAGCTCCGCGGCCGGGGATCACAGCGCAGGAGTCGAGGGCGTGAAGTGATCGAGACGGCGGTCCGCCCGCTCCACCCGTCGAAGCAGTGGTGAGGCGCGGTCCGGGCGATGCCGCTGTCCGCGACCGCCGTGATGCGGCGCCGAGCGCGCCGGCCGGCTCGGGCCGGGAGCCGCATCAGCAGGCATTGAAGGCGTCGCAGGCGTCCGTCGTTGTGAGCTCGTTGTGAGCACGTCCCGCTGTGGGGAGACCGTGCCCCCTTCTTCACGCCGCCTTCACACGGCCGATAACGGACTGTCCAACCTCCGCGCCCGCCGCCTACGATTCCCCTCGATCCGGCCCTTCGAATAACCGCTCAGATATTTGAAAGGTTGACATGGTCATGGCTTTTTCATGACCTGTTCCGGATGACCCCTCAGATTTCCCCGATGGGAGAATCATGTCCCGTGCACTTCTCGCGGGCGGCGCGACAGCGGCGATTATCGCTTCGCTGCTCGCCGCTCAGAACGCTTCCGCGGTCAGCATCGCGCCCCCGGACAAAATCACGATCGACATCGCGACGGTCAACGGGTCGGGGTGCCGCCAAGGGACCGCCGCCATCGCCGTGTCCGAGGACAACACGGCCTTCACCGTGACCTACAGCGACTACCTCGCCAAGGTGGGCGTGGGCGCCGGGGCGACCGACTTCCGGAAGAACTGTCAGCTCAACCTCGTCGTGCATGTCCCGCAGGGCTTCACCTACGCGGTCGCCAGCGCCGACTACCGCGGCTATGCCAGCCTGCAGTCCGGCGCCACGGCGTCGCAGAGGGCGTCGTACTACTTCCAGGGCTCTCCGGACACCGCGTCCAGAAACCATCCGTTCACAGGCCCGGTCGACGACAACTGGCAGGCGACCGACACCACCGAGTGGGGCCAGCTGGTCTGGGCCCCGTGCGGGGTCAAGCGGAACTTCAACATCAACACCGAGATACGCGTCAACGCCGGGACCTCGGACCCGAAGAAGACGACCAGCTTCATGACCATGGACTCGACCGACGGTGAGATCAACACCGTCTACCGGCTCGCGTGGAAGGAGTGCGACGAGCCCTGACCGGGCCCGGCCCCGAGGGGTCGCCCGAGGGGTCGTACGTCCCGGGCGCGTGAGAGCGCCGACCGCGCCCGGGACTTCCGGTGACAGGTGCGGGATCAGTTCGTCGCCGACGGGGACACGCCCCGGCAGATCTCGAGCAGCGCCAGCGAGATCGTGGTCCCCTGACGGCCGAAGCCGTCCGCATACCCCTTGATGACCTTCATCTCGCGGCCGGTGTCCGTACGCGATCCCCCCTCGGCCATCCGGGCGCGCTGCACGGCGTGCGAGAGTTCACGACGGCGCTCGAACAGGGCCCGGATCTCCGCGTCGACCTGGTCGATGCCGGAGCGGAGTTCACCCACGGTCTGTGCGTTCTCCCCGGCCTGCGTGGCCTGCGCGGTCGTTTCCTGCTGCGCGAGCATCACGGTCCCCAGGTGTTGTCGAGGGTGAACTGGATCGGACTGCTGAGATCGAACGGCTTCAAGATGATCTCCGCAACGATGCCGGGTACCGAAACCGTTGCCCCGGTCGACGGTGCGGTGGTGCTCTCCACGGCAGTGGCCGCCGGCGCCAGGCCAATCAGCGCGGCAACAGTCATCCCCATGACGGTTGCCGGCTTGGCGATGGTCCGTGCTCGACGGTGAGCGGTGTTCCCCATGACTCTTTCTCCCCCAGGTACGTCTCAACTGTGCGGATCGGGCGTTCCGTCCCGACAGCCATGAGTCTTGCCTGTCACACCCCGCCCCGTCTGCATCACTGACTGTCAGGGTCCTGTGATGGCAACTCCCTGTCACTCGGCACCAGTCCGAGCTGCTCCATGGCGAGCGACAGCGGAACTGCCGGTTCCCAGTCGATCGCGGGGACGTCGAAGGAGGACGGCAGCGCACGGGCCACCAGCAGGGCGGCGGCCTCCTCGGTGCGCGCGGCATCCGCATGGCCGAGAAAGAGCACCAGTTGTGCCTCGCCGTCGGCCGTCAGGCGGAGATGAAGATGCTCCAGGCGGTCCTCGGTGGTGACGACCCGGCGGATCCGGTCATCGAGCGCATCGCCGCCGGTCAGCGCTCGTGCAGGCACCCTGGCCGTTACCAGGAACATGATTGCGCCCCCATGAACGACAGCTGAATCGAACCGCAGACTGCTGAGTAACGTTGCTGTTGATCGTCTTTGGCTGAGATAGTGGCATACGTCGCTGCGTGTGATCGCGCGGTTGGCATGGAGTTCTCCGGGGGGCGAACGTTGGACCAGTTAGGTCTGGATTCTGATGCAGAATCGGTTTATCGAGTTCTTCTCAAGACACCCAGAGCAGGCGTGGCGGAAATCGCCCAGGTGCTCGACTGGCCCGCCTCGAGGGTGACGGACACGCTCAATGAGCTGGCAGCACTCGCACTGGTACGGCGGTCCTCGGAGGAACCGGACAAAATGCGGCTCGTCAACCCGGAGTTCGGGCTGGCGAGTCTGCTGCACCGCCAGGAGCAGGAGCTCGCCGAGCGCCAACAAGCCATGGCGGCCACCCGGCTGACCATCACCAGAATGCTCACCGAGTACGACGACAGCCCCTCGGCCACGACCACCGAGGTGCGGCGGTACACCGGACTCGACGCCATCGGCTCGCAGATCGAGCGCCTCTCGCACAGCGCGGAGTTCGAGATACAGGTCTTCGCGCCGCGCGGAGCACAGAGCCAGTCGTCGCTGGACGCGGCACGGCCGCTCGACCAGAACGCCCTCGACCGCGGCATCCGGCTGCGCTACGTCTACCTCGACTCCATACGCAACGACCGCGCGACGCTCTGCTACGCGCGCTGGCTGCAGGAGTGCGGCGGCGAGGTGCGCACCGTCCCGCAACTGCCGCTGCGCATGATCATCTACGACCGTCGCACAGCCATAGTCCCGACGGATCCCGAGGCCGCGGCCAAGGGAATCCTCGTACTCGACGGTACGGGAGTGATCACCGCGCTGGTCTCGCTGTTCCAGCAGACCTGGGAACAGGCGCAACCGATCGGCGGCACCCGCCCGCAGGAGACGGAGGGCGTGAGCGCGCAGGAACAGGCCGTCCTCGACCTGCTGATGGAGGGCCACACCGACGAGGTCATCGCCCGCAAACTGGGTGTTTCGGTGCGGACGGGCCGGCGCGTCACGGCGGAGCTGATGGCACGCCTGGGCGCCCGCAGCCGCTTCCAGGCCGGTGCTCTCGCGATGGGCCGAGGCTGGCTCGGACCTGCGGGCACGGGCGAGGGAACGGATACGGGCGCTGTTGACGTGTGACGTCACCGGCTGACCGCGAGAGCCTGCACCGTGTCCGACGCAGGGTCCGATGCCTTGTCCGATGCCTTGACCGATGTCCTGTCCGACGCCCTGTCCGACGCCCTGTCCGATGCCTGGCCGGTTGCCCGGCCCGGGGTGTTGACCGCGTCGGGCACGGGCACGCCGGCCAGTGCCAGCAGTACGGACTCGGCGGCCTGGGTTCCGGCGCGCTCCTGCGCCTCGGGGGTGCTTGCGCCCAGATGCGGGGTGACCACGACATTGGGCAGCTCGAACAGCGGTGAGTCCGTGCAGGGCTCGGTCGCGAAGACATCGAGGCCGACGCCGGCCACCCGGCCCTCCTTGAGCGCCGCGTACAGCTCGTTCTCGTCGACGATTCCGCCGCGCGCCGCATTGACGATCCGCAGCTCGGGCCGGACCCGCTGGAGCGCCTCGAAGCCGATCAGGCCCGTCGTCTCGGGGGTGCGCGGCAGGTGCACGGTGAGGAAGTCCGCGCGGGCGAGGAGCTCGTTCAGGCCTGCCAGCCGTACGCCGACGGCCGCGGCGTGCTCTTCGGTCGCGTACGGGTCGTAGGCGATGACCTCCATGTCGAAGGCTGCCATCCGGCGGGCCACCAGCGAGCCGATCCGGCCGAGGCCGAGCACACCCAGCGTCTTTCCGGCAAGCTCCACCCCGGTGTACGTACTGCGGGCCCAGCGGCCGGCCTTGAGCGCGGCATCGGCCTGCGGGACATGGCGGGCCACGGCGAGCAGCAGCGCCACCGCGTGCTCGGCGGCGCTGACGACGTTGGAGGCGGGGGCGTTGACGACGGTGACGCCGGCGGCGGTGGCCGCGGGTACGTCCACGTTGTCCAGGCCCACGCCCGCGCGGGCGACGACCTTGAGGCGGGGAGCGGCGGCCAGCGCCTCGGCGTCGATGCGGGTGGCGGAGCGTACGAGCACGGCGTCGGCCTCGGCGAGGGCGGCGAGCAGGGCGGGGCGGTCGGTGCCGTCGACATGGCGCACGTCGACGTTGCCGTTCCGGCCGAGCACGGCCACGGCGGACGGCGTGAGGGCATCCGCGATCAGAGCGACATACGTACTCATCGGGCCAGTTCCCTTTCGGTGGTGTGGAGACGCAGCAGTGCGGAGCCGTCGTGCTGTGCCAGGCGCAGCGGTGCGCCGAGGGCGGCGAGCGCGGCCCGGTGACCGGGCCCGGCGTCGAGGTCGTACAGCCGCAGCGGCAGCAGGGGGCGGTCGGGGCCGTCCCAGGCGAGCAGCCGCGGTGGGGCGTCGGGCGCGGTGACCCGCAGCAGGTCGGGCGCGACGGCGAGGCCGTCCCCGGTCGACTTGAGCAGGGCCTCCTTGCGGGTCCAGTAGCGGATGAATCCGGCCGGGCGCTCGGCCTCGGGGAGCGCGGCGAGGACGACGCGCTCCTGCGGGGCGAGGACCCTTTCGGCCACGTCGTTCACGTACGGGGAGATCTCCTCCACGTCCACGCCCACCGGGGTGGAGTGCGCGAGTGCGACGACGACGCGGCCGCCCGAGTGCGACAACGAGAGCCGCAGCGGGTCGGGCGGCTGCGGTTTGCCGTGCGGGCCGCCGCAGTGCTTGCACACCACGGTGAGCTCCAGCTCATGTGGTTCCAGGCCGAGTTGGGGGGCTGCGACGGCTCGCGCGAGCGCGTGCGCCGTGAGGTGGAGGGCCCGGGAGGCGGGGTTGCGCAGAGCGGCGTGGCGGGTCGCCTCCCGCGTGTCCAGCAGCTGGTGCAGGGCGGGGTGGGCGTCGGCGGCCGAGGCCCACCACAGCTGGCACTGGCCGGGTTCCAGCGCGGGGACCGCGGGATGTTCCCCCTCCCCGCCCCTTCCCGTCAGCGGGGCTCCGCCCCGGACCCCGCTCCTCGATCGCCCGAGGGGCTGATTTCCGGGGCGGAGCGCCCGGTCGGGGGTCACAGGCCTCCGTCCACCGGGAGGACCGCGCCCGTGATGTAGGTGGCGCGGCCGGAGGCCAGGAAGGCCACCGCGTCGGCGACTTCGGTGGCAAGGCCCGCCCGGCCGAGCGCGGTGCGCTCGGCGACCTGGTCCTTGACCGAGTCGTCGAGGGCGGCCGACATGTCGGTGTCGATCAGGCCGGGCGCCACCGCGTTGACGCGGATGCCGCGCCGGCCGACCTCCTTGGCGAGGGAGCGGGAGAACGCGACGATCCCGGCCTTGGAAGCCGCGTAGTTGGTCTGGCCCGCGTTGCCCTGCAGCCCCACGACCGAGGAGACGGTGACGATGCTGCCCGCCCGCCGCTTGAGCATGGGGAAGACGACGGCCCGGCAGACGTGGTAGACGCCGTCCAGGTTGGTGTCGAGGACCTCGTGCCACTCCGTGTCGGACATCATCAGCAGGGGCTTGTCGCGGGTGATGCCGGCGGAGGTGACGGCGAGCGCGATCGGCCCGAAGTCCTTCTCCGTACGGCTCACCCAGGCACGCACGCCCTCGGCGTCGGTGACGTCGACGCGCACGGCGAGGGAGCGGGCACCGGTGCCGGTCAGCTCCTTCTCCGGGTTGGCGGCCGCCTGCTCGTCGCCGCGGTAGCAGAAGGAGATGTCGTACCCGTCCTCGGCGAGCCGCAACGCGACGGCCCGCCCGATACCGCGGGATCCGCCGCTGATGAGGGCGACGGGGCGGATGTGGTCGGCGCTCACCGGGCACCGTCCGCACTGTCGGCTGAGCCGTTGGCGGGCGTGCCGTTCGTCAGGAGCCTGAGCACCGCCGCACCCACCGGGCCGTCCGGGTCCGTCGCCGTGATCACCGCGATCCTGCCCGCTCCGGCCGGGGCCGCCAGCAGGGAGGCTATCTGGAAGGCTCCCGTGGCCGCGGCCGTGTCGCCCAGCAGGGCCGGGGAAGGCACCCGGTTGCGTACGGCAGGGTCGAACAGGGCCTGGAGCACCTGCTGTTCCTGCTCGCCCGCCGGACCCGGTGCGCCTCCCGGTGCCGTCGCCCAGACCTCGTCGGGGCGGACGGCCGCCGCTTCGAGCGCGGTGTGCAGGGTGGCCGTGAGGGCCTCCGCGAAGTCACCGGTGAGAGCGACCCGGTGGTGTACGGCCAGGACTTCGGCGAGCGCCTCCCCCGGTCCTGAGCCCGCGTGCTCCAGCAGCAGCATCGCGCAGCCTTCGCCGAGGACCGCCTCGTCGTCGTACGCACGATGGGCCAGGTGCGCGCGGGTCGCGGAGTACTCCTCGACCGAGCCGCACAGCACCCGTTCCGCCCGGCCGTCGGCCAGCAGCCTGCGGGCGTGGGCGAGGGCTATCAGGCCGGACAGCCGGCCGGCGGCGACCGTGGAGTTCGGGCCCTTGAGGTGGTGGCGGATCGCACTGGCCGAAGCCGCCCTGTTCATGGCCATGTTGGGGACCTTCGACGGCGGTACGTCGATGGGCCGGTCGCCCTCCAGCGAGGCCTTGGTGAACTCGAGGAAGCCCTGGACGCTGCCGGACGCGGTGCCCAGGACCAGTCCGGTGCCGGGGCCGCCCGCGTCGTCGCCGAGCAGTTCCCGTACCGCCACGGCCGTCAGTCCGGTCATCCGGTCCATGCCGCGGGTGCCGGCCTTGCCGAGCGCCTCGCGGACGTCGAAGTCGGGCACCATGCGAGCGGTGGCGGAAGGGGCGGACAGCCACTCCTCGGGCGCCGGGACGGGGTCGACAGCGGTGCGCGAGCGCAGGCCGTCGGTCAGTGCCTCACTGCCGATGCCGTACGGCGACACCGCCGACCACGCAGTGATGACCGCGGTGGTGCTCATCGGGCGTACTCCCCTCGGGGGTTCTGGTGGCGGCCGAGCAGCACGACGGCGTTGTTGCCGCCGAACGCGAGGCCGTTGTTCTGCACGATCCGCACATCCGCGGCGATCGACTCGTTGGGCACCACATCCACGTCACACGTCGGGTCGGTGGTGCGGTGGTTGGCCGTCGGCGGGATGAAGCCGTGCCGGATCGCGAGCGCCGAGGCGATGGCGCCCAGCGCGCTCGCCGCGCCCATGGTGTGTCCGATCATTGCCTTGAGGCCGACGGTGCGCGGCACCTCGTCCCCGAACACCTGGCGGATCGCGGCGATCTCGGTGGTGTCGTTCGTCGGTGTGCCGGTGCCGTGCGCGGAGATCAGGTCGACCTCTTCGGGCTTGACGGAGGCGTTCTGCAGGGCGAGGCGGATGCAGCGGGCGACGCTGTCCTCCTCGGGTGCGGTGGGGTGCGCGGCGTCGCAGTTGAGGCCGTAGCCGAGCACTTCGGCGTAGATGTGTGCGCCGCGGGCGAGGGCCGACTCCTCGGTCTCCAGGAGCAGCAGGCCCGCACCCTCTCCGGTGAGCAGGCCCTTGCGCTCGGAGTCGAAGGGGCGGCACTCGTCCGGGGCGATCAGGCCGAGCCGCGAGAAACCGGCGAAGGTCTTGCGGTTCAGCGCGTCCGCGCCGCCGACGAGCGCCCACTCGGCCTCGCCGCTGCGCACCGCGTCGAAGCCGCTGCCGATGGCGTAGTTGCCGGCGGCGCAGGCGGTGGCGACGGTGCTGGTCTCGACGTCGGACAGGCCCAGTTCGCGGGCGATGTTCAGCGCGAGGCTGCCGGTGGCGGTCCGCGACATCGCACGGCCTGTGAAGGCGCTGAGCCCGATGGCGAGCGCCGACTCGGTGAGCAGGTCGAGCTCGCCGACCTCGCCGTCGGTGGTACCGATGACGATGGTGCCGCGCCGCTCGCGCAGCCGTTCCTCGGTCAGTCCGGCGTCCTCGAGCGCCATCCGGGCGGCCGCGGCCGAGAACTGCGAGGCCCGCCCAATCTCTTCGGGCCGTACGGTACGCAGCCGGGCGGCCGCGTCGAAGCCGTGGACCTGGTGGCCTCGGGTGCCGGGGAACCCGGCGGTGTCGAAGACGGTGATGTCGGAGGTGCCGACCCGGCCGGCCTTCAGGGACGCGGTGAACTCCGCGACGCCGGTGCCGATGCTGGACAGCACCCCGCAGCCGGTGAGTACGACCCGGCGTTGCTCTGTGGTCACGGCTGCCGCCCCTCGGCTGTGGTGAGCACCTCGAGCACGGCCTCCAGATGGACCAGCTTGACCAGGTCCTCCTGCGGGATGACCACGCCGAGCTCGCTCTCGATGCGGGAGAGGATCTCGATGGCGCCGAGCGAGTCCGCGCCGTGATCCTCGATGAACAGGCTGGTGGCGGTGAGCTCTTCGTCCTCCAGCTCGAGGACGTCGATGATGATGGCCCGGACGGCCGCCACGTCGGCAGGAGCATTGACAGTCATGGGATGCCTCTCGGATCAGTCGGTGATGAGGGGTCGGGCTGGGCTGTCGGTGGCGGGCATTCAGGCGGCGTTCCGGATCAGCGACGTGGGGCGCATGTCCGTCCAGGTGCGCTCGATGTGGTCCAGGGCGGCCTCGCGGCTGCCGGCCGGGAGCACGGTGGTCCAGCCGTCGGGCACGGCGGCGAACTCGGGCCAGACACAGTGCTGTCCCTCGTCGTTGACCAGGACCAGGAAAGTGCCGTTCTCGTCGTCGAACGGGTTGTTCTTCATGCTGTGTCCTCCGTGAATTCTGCGATGCCTGAAAGGTGCGCGGCGATGATGCGTCCGATCGCCCCCTGCGGTTCGGGGCGCATCATTCCGTCGTGGTCGGATTCAATGCTGTGGTGGGAAATGCGGCCACCGATGTAGGGGGCCCATTGCGCGAGGGTCGGGGAGTTCTCGTCGGTTCCGTGCGCGGCGGAGAGGAAGAGAACGTCCCCACCGAAACGGTCGGGAGTGAACTCGGCGCTGAGGACGGCGTGGTTGCGCACGATCCGCAGCAGCCGGCCCAGCTGCTCCTCGTCGAGGCCGGCCAACGGGTTGGCATCCCGCCTGAACAGGTCCAGGACCTCGGAGAGTTGCGGCTCGCGGTGCTGGAAGAGCTCGGGATCGTACCCGCAGTACTCCAGGATTTTCGCGAGCAGCGCCCGGTCGTCCGGGATGCCGTCGGGCTCCGGTACGGGGTAGCTGTCGAGGTTCGCGAGGAAGGCGACCCGGTGGCCGAGCACTTCGAGGCGAGTGGCCACGGCGTGGGCGAGAAGTCCGCCGAACGACCAGCCAAGAAGATAGTAAGGCCCCTCGGACTGGATTTCCAGAATTCTCCGTACGTATTCCTGGGCCATTTCCGCAATGGACGTCGGAAGAGGTGATTCCGCGACAATTCCGGACGTCTGGAATCCGTAGACCGGGAATTCCTGGGCGAGATGCTCGACGAGACCGAGGTACGGCCAGCTCAGTCCGACGCCGCCGTGCAGGAAGAACAGCGGCGCCCGTGTGCCCCCGGGCCGTATGGGCAGCACCGTCTCGAATGCCTCCACCAGGAGGGCGGGCCGCTGCGGCGCGGCGGTCCCGGACTCGGCGAGCTCCTCCGCCCGTACGGCCAGCGTCCGCAGGGCGCGGAACCAGCCGTGGGCGAGCGCCTCGGCGGCCTCGGCGTCCAGCAGCCCGCTCGCCCACGTCCAGTTGGCGACCAGCTCGGGACCGTCCGGGCCGTCCTCCACGAGGGCGTCCAGCTCCACGACATGCCCCAGCGGCATGGCGTCGGCGGCCGGCGCGAAAGCCTCCCGGGACTCGGGGGCGGCCGACCACTGCCCGCCGTACGACTCCACCCCGGTGAAGCGGCCGAGGTAGTTGAAGCCGAACTGCGGGTTGACGGCAAGCGCCGGCTCATGGGCGAGGTGGCGCAGGATGCCGTGGCCCAGGCCGTGCGCGGGGAGGGCGGCGAGCTGTTCGCGTACCTCCTTGACCGCCTGTTCCGCACCAAGTCCGGCGGCCCGCAGCAGCACCGGGTGGGTGCTGGTGAACCAGCCGACCGTCCGGGACAGATCGACGCCCGGGTGGAGCTGTTCGCGGCCGTGGGTCTCGACCTCGACGAGCGTGCCGGTCCCCCGGGCGGCCGGGCGCCACTCCTCGACGGCGAGCGCGAGCGCGGCCAGCAGGAGGTCGTTGATCTCTGCGTGGAAGGCGCCGGGACCGCGGTCGAGCAGCGGGGCGGTGTGCTCGGCGGGGAGGGTCAGCCGCAGCTTGGCGGCGGTGGCGTGGGTGTCGCGCGCCGGATCGAGCGGACGGCTGCCGAGCAGCGGCTGGTCGGCACCGAACTGGGTCTGCCAGAGCGGGAGTTCGATGGTTCGGACTCCCTCGGCGGCCTCGGTGTGCAGCAGCTGCGACCAGTGCCGGAAGGACGTGCCGACCGGGTCGAGCGCCGTGGCCGGCCTCTCGTACGCGCTGAGCAGGTCCGGCAGCAGGATGCGCCAGGAGACTCCGTCCACCACCAGGTGGTGCAGCATCAGCACCAGCCGTCCGGGCCGGGTGGGGCCGCGGTCGAGCCAGACCGCCTGGACGTTGACCGCCCGGCGGGGGGCGAGCCGGTCGCGGGCGGCGATCGACTGGGCGGCCACGGCGTGCCGCAGCAGCGCCTCGTCCTCGTACGCCCGGTGCGAGGCGTCGATGCGGCTCAGCAGCGGATGCGCCGGTACGGAGCCGGGGGCGCCGGTCACCAGCCGCCAGGACGCCGGGTCTTCGCCGGACAGGCGCAGGCGCAGGGCGTCGTGGTGGTCGAGGACCGTCTGGAGTGCGGCGGTCAGGCGGTCGAGGTCGAGGCCGGGCGGGGTGGTGAGGACGACGGACTGGTTGAAGCCGTCGACCGGGCCGCCCTCCTCCAGCATGCGCAGCATGACGGGGGTGGGGGCGAAGACGCCGACACCGTCGTCCGTGCCGACGGTCGGGACGGCTTCCGCCCGGCCGACGGCCGCGGCCAGGGCGGCGACCGACTTGTAGGTGAAGACATCGGCCGCGGTGACGCGCAGACCGGCCCGGCGGGCGCGGGCGACCACCTCGATGGAGCGGATGCTGTCGCCGCCGAGGTCGAAGAAGTTGTCGTCGATGGAGACCTCGGGCAGACCGAGAACCGCTGCGAACACCGCGCACAGGTCGCGTTCGGCGTCCGTACGGGGCAGGCGGGCCGGGCCGGTGGAGGCGATGGCCGCGGGGTCGGGGGCGGGGAGGACTTTGCGGTCCACCTTGCCGTTGGCGGTCAGGGGGAGCGCGGGCAGGGTGACGAGAGCACTGGGCACCATGTAGTCGGGCAGCACGGCCGCCAGACTTGCCTTGACCTCCTCCGGCCTGCCCACGATGTAGCCGATGAGCCGGCCGTCGTGCACGGCAGCGGCGGCATCGGTGACACCCTCGACCGTACGCAGCGCGGCCTCGACCTCACCGAGCTCGATACGGTGACCGCGGATCTTGACCTGATGATCGACCCGCTCCAAGAACTCCAACTGCCCGTCCAGGCGCTGCACCACCCGGTCACCGGTCCGGTACATCCGGGCACCGGGCCCGGGAGCGTACGGATCAGCGAGGAACGTGACCGCCGTCTTACGGGTGTCGCCCAGATAGCCGCGACCGACCCCCACCCCGCCCACATACAGCTCACCCGGAACCCCGGGCACCACCGGACGCAGTCCCGAATCGAGAACGTACAGCCGGGTGTTGCGCACCGCACGACCGATCGGAGCCCGCACACCCAGCTCACTGCCCACACCGATAACCGCATGCGTCACATCGTCCGAACACTCCGTAGGACCGTACGCATTGACCAACGGAATGTGCGGGGCGATCTCCAGCCACTGGCGGGCCAGATCGGCGGGGAGGGCCTCGCCCGTGACCATCAGCCAGACGAGCGGGGCGAGTCCGGGCTGCGCGAGACCGCCCTGCCAGGAGTCGACGGCCGCGCGCAGCAGGGAGGGGACGACCTCCAGGACCGTGACGCCGTCCTGTGCGATCCGGCCGAACAGCTCCTGCGGGTCGGCCGCGGTCTCGCGGGAGACGACGACCAGCCGGCCGCCCACCACCAGCGGCGACAACATCTGCCACACCGAAATGTCAAAGGTGACAGGCGCGTTGTGCACCACCACGTCCGACGCCGACATACCCAGGTCCTGCACCTTGGCCAGAAGATGATTGACCATCCCCCGCCGGTGCACCATCGCCCCCTTCGGCCTGCCCGTCGAACCCGACGTGAAGATCACATACGCCAGGTCGTCGGGCTCTCCGGCGAGCGGGGCGAGTCCGTCCAGCGGGTCCTGCGCGCCGTTGAAGGAGACGACGGTCGGCGTCGCACCGGCCAGAGCGAGGATCTCCCGGGCGAGGTCCTCCTGGCCGGGGCCGATGTACAGAACGTCGGCGCGGCTGTCGTCGAGCAGCGCGGCCGTACGGGCCACCGGGGCCCGCAGATCCAGCGGCACCCACGCAGCCCCCACACCCAGAACACCCAGCACACCACCCACAAACGGCACACCCGGCTCACAGAGCACCGCCACCCGACCATCAGGACCCACACCCACAGCCCTCAACCGACGCGTCAACGCCGACCCCAGACCCACCAGCTCGCCGTACGTCGCCGAACCACGCTCATCCTGAACGGCGCGGTCGTCCGGGCGCACGGCGGCAATCGCCCTGATCCGCTCGACCACACCGGTGTACGTGTCGTCGACGGTGGTCGCCGACCAGTCGTCCTCGATCCGGCGACGCTCGGCGGGGAGCAGCGCGTCGGTCTCGCCGAGCCGCCGGTCCGGGGCGCCGACCAGTACGCCCAGCAGATACGTCAGCCGGTCGGCGAGGGACTGCGCGGTCCCGGCGCCGAAGAGGTCGCCGCTGTACTCGAGTACGGCGTCGATCCCGCCCGGTGTGCCCTGGGCCGTACGCCGCTCGAAGAGCTCGAAGGCGAGATCCGCCTTGGCCGTCCCCGTGGTGATCAGCAGCGGCTCGGACTCGGTGCCGGGCAGCCGCACCGCCGTGTCCGGCGTGTTGTGCAGGGTGAGCATCGTCTGGAACAGCGGGTGGCGGGAGAGAGAGCGGGCCGGCGCGAGGGCGTCGACGAGCGCCTCGAACGGCAGGTCCTGGTGTGCGTACGCCGCCAGGTCGCCCGACCGCACCCGCTCGAGCAGTTCGCGGAAGGTCGGGTCGCCGGACAGGTCGGTGCGCAGGACGAGCGTGTTCACGAACAGGCCGACGAGGTCGTCGAGCACCGGGTCCGTACGGCCCGCGACGGGCGTGCCGAGCGGGATGTCGCTGCCGCCGCCCAGCTTGGAGAGCAGGGTGGCGAGCGCCGCCTGGAGCACCATGAAGGTGCTGGCCCCCGACGACCGCGCCAGCTTCCCCACTGCCGCGTGCAGTTCGCTGTCGATACGGAACTCGACGGTGCCGCCCCGGTAGGTGGGGGCCGCGGGCCGCGGGTGGTCGGTCGGCAGCTCCAGCTCCTCGGGCAGCCCGGCCAGCGCCTCGCGCCAGTACGTCAGCTGCTCCTCGGCGACCGCGTCCAGCAGGTCACGCTGCCAGAGCGTGTAGTCGGCGTACTGGACGGGCAGCGGGGCCCAGGCGGGTGCCGCGCCTTCGCGGCGTGTCTCGTACGCCTTCGCCAGATCGCTGCCCAGCGGGCCGATCGACCAGCCGTCCGCGGCGATGTGGTGCACGACCAGCAGCAGGATGTGCTCCGTCGCCGAAACCGTGAACAGCTCGGCCCGCAGCGGCAGTTCGGTCGCCAGGTCGAAGCCCCGGCGGGCCGCGGTCTCCACCGCGGCCTGCGCCGCGCCCTCCCTCAGCTCGGTCACCGGCAGGTCGATCCGTACGGCGTCGGCGTCCAGCACTTCCTGCCGCGGCCGGCCCTCCGTGTCCGGGTAGCGGGTGCGCAGCGCCTCGTGCCGCCCGACGACGTCCCGCACCGCCGCCGCCAGCGCGTCCGTGTCCAGTTCTCCCGTCAGCCGGACGGCGACGGGGATGTTGTACGCCGGGTTCTCACCCTCCAACTGACCGAGGAACCACAGGCGTTGCTGTGCGGGCGAGAGCGGCAGCACCGTGGGCCGTACGCGAGGAGCCGGGGCGGTCCGGGCCTCGCCCGCCCCCTCCAGACGGGCCGCAAGGGCCGCCGGGGTCGGGGACTCGAAGACCGCACGGACAGGCAGGTCGGCGCCGAGCGCGGCCCTGATCCGGCCGACCAGACGGGTGGCGAGCAGCGAGTGCCCGCCGAGGTCGAAGAAGGAGTCCTCCGGGCCGGGGGCGGCCGGGAGGCCCAGCACCTCGGCGAACGCCTCGCACAGCAACTGCTCCTGCGGGGTGCGCGGGGCGCGTCCGGCCGTGCGCAGGGCGGGGTCGGGCGCGGGCAGCAGCTTGCGGTCGACCTTGCCGTTGGCGGTGAGGGGCAGTGCGTCCATGGCGACGTACAGGGCGGGCACCATGTGTGCGGGCAGGCTGTCGCCGAGGTGCGCCCGCAGCTCCGCCGGGTCGGCCGTACGCCCTTCCACGGCGACCGTGTAGGCCACCAACTGGGTGTCGCCCGGCCGGTCCTCGCGAGCCAGCACGGTCGCCTGCGCGACATCGGCATGCGCGGCCAGCGCGGACTCGACCTCGCCGAGCTCGATCCGGAAACCGCGGATCTTCACCTGGTGGTCGGCGCGGCCGATGTACTCGATCTGGCCGTCAGCGCCCCACCGCACGACGTCTCCGGTGCGGTACATGCGGCTGCCGGCCGGGCCGTACGGGTCGGGCACGAAGCGGGTCGCGGTGAGCGAGGGACGGCCGTGGTAGCCGCGGGCCACGCCGTCGCCCGCGATGTACAGCTCGCCGATCGCGCCGGTCGGGGCGGGGCGCAGGGCGTCGTCGAGGACGTACACCTGGGTGTTGGCGATGGGGCGGCCGATGGGCGGCACTCCGCCGCGTACGCCGTCGAGGGTCGCGGCCGTCGACCAGATGGTCGTCTCGGTCGGCCCGTACACATTGGTGACCTCGCGGCTCGCTGCCCGCAGCGCGTCGGCGAGCGGCTCGCCGACGGCCTCGCCGCCGATGAGCACCCGCAGTGCGCCGAGGCTTTCGGGCTGCTCGGTGACCAGGGCGTGCCACAGGGTCGGCGTGGCCTGCATGACGGTGGCGTCGCTGTCGGTGATGAGCCGGGCGAGGGCGGCGGGGTCGCGTACGGTGTCGCGCTCGGCCAGAACCAGTTCGGCGCCGGCCAGCAGCGGCACGAAGATCTCCAGGTTGGAGATGTCGAACCCGAAGGTGGTGACGGACAGGAAGCGGTCCGCCGCGCCGATCCGGAACCGCTCGGCCATGTCGTGGACCAGGTTGATCAGCGCGCCCTGCGGCACGACGACGCCCTTGGGGCGGCCGGTCGAACCGGAGGTGTAGATCGTGTACGCGGTGTCCTGCGGATCGGGCGCCGGGGTGGCGACCGGCCCGGTGGGACGGGCCGCGATCAGCTCCGCCGCGTATGCCGTGTCGAGTGCGAGGTACGGGCGCTCGGTGACGGCCGGAAGCACCTCGGCGACCGCGGTGGTGGTGAGGACGAGCACCGGGCCGGCGTCGTCGAGCATGTAGCCGATCCGGTCGGCCGGGTAGTCGGGGTCGAGCGGCAGATAGGCGGCGCCGGACTTGACGACGGCGAGGGTCGACACGATGAGGTCGGTCGAGCGCGGCAGGGCGATGGCGACCAGCGTGCCGGGGCCGGCGCCGCGGGCGGCGAGCTCGTGGGCGAGGCGGTCGGCGCGGGCGTGCAGTTCGGCGTAGGTCAGCCGCTCGTCGCCGCAGCGGAGTGCGGGCGCATCGCCCCCGGCCCCCCGGTCCTCGGTCGCCGGACGGGCTTGACCTCCTGCGCCGTCGACGCGGCCGGGCGCATCCGGCCCCGCCGGCGTTTGAGGCGCGGGGTTCGGGGCGGAGCCCCCACGGACGCGCGCACCCGCGGCGGAAACCTCGGCTCGGAACGGCTGAAGCGCACGCTCTTCGGGCGTGTCCTCAGTCGCCGGACGGGCTTGCCATGCCAACTGCTCCCGCAGCGGGGCCGTCGGGTAGTCGCGTGCCGTGTCGTTGTACGTGCGCAGCAGCTGCGCCCGCTCCTGTGCGCTGAGCAGGTCCAGCCGGGCCAGCGGCAGATCCGCCGTGTCCGGCAGCGACGCGAGCAGCCGCAGCACCCGGCCACAGATCGCCGCCGCCTCTTCCGCGGTGACCAGGTCCGGCGCGTGGTCGAGGCGGAGCGTCAGTTTCTCTCCGGGCAGGACGAGCAGCGAGAGCGGGTAGTGCGTGGCGTCGCGGCCCTGGATGCCGGTGACGGTGAGGCCGGGGACGGCGTCGCGCAGGGCGTTCGGGTCGAGCGGGTAGTTCTCGAAGATCAGTACGGTGTCGAAGAGTTCACCGTGCCCCGCGTCCTGCTGGATGCGGGACAGGCCCAGGTGCTGGTGGGGAAGCAGCTCGGTGTGCTGCGCCTGGGCGGTGGCGACGACCTCGGCCAGGGTGCGCGACGCCGGGGCGGTGAGCCGTACCGGAAGCGTGTTGATGAACAGCCCGACCATCGACTCGACGCCCGGAATCTCCGGCGGACGGCCCGACGTCGTGGTGCCGAAGACGATGTCGTCGCGGCCGGTCAGCGCGGAGAGGACGACCGCCCACACGCCCTGGAGGACGCTGCTGAGCGTCACTCCGCGCTCGCGCGCCCAGGCGGTGATGCGGCGGGTGGCGTCCTCGTCGAGCCGGGCGACATGGCGTTCGGGCAGGACGGGGGTGCGCCCGGGCGGCGCCGGGACGAGCCGGGTGGGCTCCTCCAGGCCGGTCAGCAGCTGCTGCCAGGCGGTGGCGGCGGCCTGCTGGTCCTGGCCGGCCAGCCAGGAGAGATACGTCTTGTACGTGGTGACCGCGGGCAGACCGGTGGCGTCGCCCCCGGCCGCGTACGCGGCGAACAGCTCCTGGAGCAGGATCGGCATCGACCAGCCGTCCAGCAGGATGTGGTGGCAGGTGATGAGGAGACGGTGGCTGTCCGTGCCCGTACCGATCAGCGTGAAGCGGATCAGCGGCGGGCGGCCGACGTCGAAGGGCTCGGCGCGGTCGCGGTCGGTGGCCCCCTCGAGGTCACCGGTCTCCTCGAACTCCCGCCAGGGAAGGGGGATTTCGCGCGGGACGAGCTGTACGGGCTGCCCGTTCTTGCGGTAGCGGAAGCCGGCGCGGAGGTTGGCGTGGCGGTGCAGCAGCCCCGCGGCTGCGGCCTTGAGGGCCGCCCGGTCGAGCGGTCCTTCGAGGTCGAGGACGAGCTGCACGCTGTACACGTCCAGCTGCTGCCGGTCGTAGACGGCGTGGAAGAGCAGGCCTTCCTGGAGCGGTGTCAGCGGCAGTACGTCACTGAGGCCGCCGCCGCCCGTCCGCCGGGCACCCGCCTTCTGTGGATCTCTCTTCGTCCCGCTCACTGTTCCGTCCCCCACTCATCAGCAAACTCGTTCTCGAACTCGTCGATCTCGCCCTGGTCCAGGCCGTCGACCAGCGACAGGTCCGAGGGCGTGAAGCCCCCGGCGTCGGGGCGCCCGGCATGCTCGACCAGGACTTCCAGCGCGCGGAGCCAGCCGCGGGCGATGGCCTCCGCGTCCGCGTCCGGCACCGCGAGCCCCGCCCATGCCCAGTCGGCGACCAGGCGCGGACCGTCCGGCCGGTCCTCGGTGCGGGCGTTGACGCCCAGCGCGTGCGGCAGCGGCATGCCCAGGTCCATGCCGGCCGCCACGTCCAGGGACTCGGCGGCGAGCTGCCAGTCGGCGGCCTCGGGGAGCGGCATCCTGCCCAGGTAGTTGAAGCCGAGCTGCGGCGCCGGATGGCGGCGCAGCCGCTCGCCCGTGTCCCGGTTGAGGTGACGCAGCAGGCCGTGGCCCATGCCGTGGTCGGGCACCTGGCGCAGTTGCTCCTTGATCTCCTTAAGCGCCTGGCCGACGGCCGGCCCGCCCGCCCGGATGTCGTCCCAGTCCGGCAGCCCCACGTCGAGTCGTACGGGGTGGACGCTGGTGAACCAGCCGACCGTGCGGGAGACGTCCGTGCCCGGCACGATCTCCTCGCGGCCGTGGCCCTCGAGCTCCAGCAGGACGTCCTGCGGCTCGTTCCGCTGCCGACGCCAGTCGGCGACGGAGAGCGCGAGCGCGGTCAGCAGCACATCGTTGATCTCGGCGTGGAAGACCGCCGGGACCTCGGTGAGCAGCGCGGCGGTGGACGTGGCCGACAGCTCCAGGCGCAGCCGGCGCGCGGTGGCGGCGGTGTCCTGGGCCGGGTCGAGCGGACGTCGCCCGATCAGGGCCTCGCCGCCTTCCAGCACCTGCTGCCACAGCGGCAGTTCGGCGATCCGGTCGTTGCTCGCGGCTTCCTGGTGGAGCAGCTGAGCCCACTGCCGGAACGAGGTTCCGACCGGGGCGAGCGGCGTGTCCGGGTGCTCGTACGCCTGCGCCAGATCCGGCAGCAGGATGCGCCAGGACACGCCGTCCACCACCAGGTGGTGCAGGGTGAGCAGGAGCCGACCGGCACGGCCCGGGCCCGCGTCGATCCAGACGGCGCGCAGTACGGCGCCCTCGCGCGGGGCCAGTTCGCGCCAGGTGCGGTCGGCCGCCTGCCGTACCAGGGCGGGCAGTTGGGCATCGGCGACCTGGGCCGCATCCACATGGCGCAGTACGTTCTCGGCCCGTACGGAACCGGGCTCACCGATCACCGCGCCGTCGGCTCCTGTGGACAGCCGCAGCACATCGTGGTGGTCGAGCAGCGCCTGGAGCGCGGCGGTGATCCGCTCGGCCGTCGCCGTCGGCGGGGTCCGTACGACCGCCGCCTGGTGGAAGCCGTCGACCGGTCCTGCGATCTCGTCCAGCCAGCTGGTGATCGGCGTGGGCAGGAGGGTGCCGGTGCCGTTCCCGGTGCCGACGATCTCGACCTGCTCGGCGGCGCGGGCCGCCAGGGCGAGCCCCTGCGGGGTGCGGTGGACGAAGACGTCCTGCGCGGTGATCGCGAGGCCCGCGGCCCGGGCCTTGCTGACCAGCTGGATGGAGCTGATGCTGTCGCCGCCGAGGTCGAAGAAGCTGTCGTCGGCGCCGGCCGTCTCCAGGCCGAGGACTTCGGCGTACGCCTGGCAGAGCGCGGCCTCCCGCTCGTTCGCGGGGGCGCGGCCGGAGGTGACCGCCGTGTAGTCGGGGGCGGGCAGGGCGCGGCGGTCCAGTTTGCCGTTGCCGGTGAGCGGCAGCTCGTCCAGCAGCACGACGGCCGCCGGCACCATGTGCTCGGGCAGGGAGGCGGCCAGCTGGGACCGCAGTTCCCGCGCGTCGCCGTGGTCGGCGCCGGCGGCCGGTACGGCGTAGGCGACCAGTCGCTTGTCGCCGGGACGCTCCTCGCGGACGATCACCGCGGCCTGCGCGATGTCGTCGCGGGCCAGCAGCACGCCCTCGATCTCGCCGAGTTCGATACGGAAGCCCCGCAGCTTCACCTGGTCGTCGACGCGGCCCACGTAGTCGAGGCTGCCGTCGGCGTTCCAGCGCACCAGGTCTCCGGAGCGGTACATCCGTCCGCCCGGTTCGACGGCGAACGGGTCGGCGACGAAGCGTCCCGCCGTCAGCGCGGGCCGGCGGAGATAGCCGCGGGCCAGCTGGGCGCCGCCGATGTACAGCTCGCCGGTGACGCCGGGCGGCACCGGGCGCAGCCGCGTATCGAGGACGTACAGCCGGGTGTTGAAGAGCGGGTAGCCGATGGACGGCTTGACCGCGCCGGACAGCGGCAGGCTGATGCTGGAGCAGACGGTCGCCTCGGTCGGGCCGTACGCGTTGAGCATCACGCGCCCGCGCGACCAGCGCTCGACCAGCTCGGGCGGGCAGGCCTCCCCCGCCACGACCAGTTGCATGCCCTCGGGCATCGGCCGGTCCTGCGGCCAGGCGGAGAGGACGGTCGGCGGCAGGCAGACCATGGTGACGCCGCTGCGGGCGACCAGGTCGGCGAGCGGCTCGCCGGGTCCGCGGTCCTCCGCCGTCGACAGCACCATGGTTGCCCCGGACAGCAGTCCGATGGAGAGCTCCCAGGTGGCGGCGTCGAAGCTGAAGGACGCGAACTGCAGCCAGCGGGTCGCCGGTCCGATGCCCATGCGCGGGCCCTGGTCGGCAACCATCACGGCGACCGTGTGGTGCTCGACGACGACGCCCTTGGGGCGGCCGGTGGAGCCCGAGGTGTAGATGACGTACGCCGGGTGGCGTGCGGTCAGCGGGGCGGTCCGGTCGGCGTCGGCAGGTGCCCGCTCGGGGCGGGCGGCAACCTCGGTGCGCACGTGCGGGTCGTCGAGGAGGAGGCGCGGTACGGACGAGTCGCCGAGGCTCGCGGATTCGGCGGCCATGGTGAGCGCGAGCGCCGGCCGGGAATCCTCGAGCATGTAGGCGATGCGGTCCGGCGGATAGGCGGCGTCGACCGGGAGGTAAGCAGCGCCCGCCTTCAGTACGGCGAGGAGCGCGATCACCATGTCGGGCGAGCGGGGCAGCAGCAGCGCGACCAGATCACCGGGTCCGGTGCCGCGGGCGATCAGTTCATGGGCGAGCTGATTGGCGCGGGCGTCCAGCTGCGCGTAGGTGAGGGTGAGTTCACCGAGGACGAGGGCCGGATGGGAGGGCTGCTGGGCGGCCTTGGCCGCGTACAGCTCGTGCACGGGCGCGAGGGCGACCTCCTGGGTCGGCCCTGCCCACTCACCGAGGATGCGGGCGGCCTCGTCGGGCAGCAGCGCGTCGGCCTGTCCCAGGTGCCGATCGGGGTCGCCCACCAGGATGCCCAGGAGATGGGTGAGGCGGTCGGCGATGGATCGGGCCGTGTCGGCGGTGAAGAGGTCGGTGCTGTATTCGAGTACGGCGTCGATGCCGTCCGGCGACCCGTCGGCGGTGTGCCGCTCGGTCAGCTCGAAGGCGAGGTCCAGCTTGGCGGCGCCGGTGCGGACCGGGGCCACTTCGAGGTCCAGGCCGGGCAGGGTCAGTTCGGCGGCGGCGTTGTTCTGGAAGGCCAGCAGCGTCTGGAACAGCGGCTGCCGCGCCAGCGACCGGCTGGGTGCGAGGGCGTCGACCAGGGCCTCGAACGGCAGATCCTGGTGGGCGTACGCGGCCAGGTCGGCGCCGCGGACCCGGTCGAGCAGCTCCCGGAAGGTCGGGTCGCCGGACAGATCGGCCCGCAGCACGAGCGTGTTGACGAAGAACCCGACGAGCTCGTCCAGGGCGGAGTCGGTGCGGCCGGCGACCGGTGTGCCGAGCGGGATGTCGGTGCCGCCGCCCAGCTTGGAGAGCAGCG
Organism: Streptomyces sp. NBC_01142; assembly: GCF_026341125.1. Lineage (NCBI taxonomy): Bacteria > Bacillati > Actinomycetota > Actinomycetes > Kitasatosporales > Streptomycetaceae > Streptomyces > Streptomyces sp. NBC_01142. The sequence continues at coordinate 759,656 of NZ_JAPEOR010000001.1, read as the reverse complement.
TGGAGAGGGCGGCCTGAAGCACCATGAAGGTACTGGCGCCCTGCTGTCGCCCCAACCGGACCGCGGCGCTGTGCAGTTCGCCGTCGATACGGAACTCGACCGTTCCGCCCCGGTGGGTGGAGACAGCCGGCCGGGGGTGGTCGGTCGGCAGCTCGAGCTCCTCGGGGAGACCGGACAGGGTCTCCTTCCAGTAGGCGAGCTGGTCGTCGGCGACCGTGTCGAGCAGCTCGCGCTGCCAGAGGGTGTAGTCGGGGTACTGGACGGGCAGCGGCTCCCACGCGGGGGCGGTGCCCTCGCGTCGTACGGAGTAGGCCTCGGCCAGATCGCGGGCCAGCGGGCCGATCGACCAGCCGTCCGAGGCGATGTGGTGCAGGACGAGGAGCAGGACGTGCTTGCCCGGCGCGAGCGTGAACAGCTCGGCGCGGAGCGGGAGTTCGGCCGCGAGGTCGAAGCCGCGGACCGCGGTGGCGGTCAGGGCGTCCGGCAGCGTCTCCTCAGTGATCGCCGTGACGGGCAGGGCGACCTGTGCGGCCTCGGCGGCGACGGGCAGCACCTGCTGGCGGGGCCGGCCACCGGTGTCGGGGAAGACGGTGCGCAGGGCCTCGTGCCGGGCGACGACGTCGCGGAGCGCTGCCGTGAGTGCGTCCGTGTCCAAGGCGCCCGTCAGCCGTACGGCGAAGGGGAGGTGGTAGGTCGCCGAGCCGTTCTCCAGCTGCTTCAGGAACCACAGCCGCTGCTGGGCCGGGGAGAGCGGAAGCTCATCGGGGCGTGCGGCGGCGGCGAGCGCGGGACGTACGGCACCGTCGCCGACACCGGCGAGGTGGTCGGCGAGTTCGGCCACGGTGGGCGCCTGGAAGAAGATGCGGATGGCGAGTTCGACGCCGAGACGGGTCCGGATCCGGGCGGCGACCTTGGTGGCGAGCAGGGAGTGCCCGCCGAGGTCGAAGAAGTTGTCGTCGATGCCCACTGCGGGAAGCCCGAGGACCTCGGCGAATATCTCGCAGAGGGCCTGCTCGCGCGGGGTGCGCGGGGCGCGCAGATCCGCGGAGACTGCCGCGGGGTCGGGGGCGGGGAGGACTTTGCGGTCCACCTTGCCGTTGGCGGTCAGGGGGAGCGCGGGCAGGGTGACGAGAGCACTGGGCACCATGTAGTCGGGCAGCACGGCCGCCAGACTTGCCTTGACCTCCTCCGGCCTGCCCACGATGTAGCCGACGAGCCGGCCGTCGTGCACGGCAGCGGCGGCATCGGTGACACCCTCGACCGTACGCAGCGCGGCCTCGACCTCACCGAGCTCGATACGGTGACCGCGGATCTTGACCTGATGATCGACCCGCTCCAAAAACTCCAGCTGCCCGTCCGGACGCTGCACCACCCGGTCACCGGTCCGGTACATCCGGGCACCGGGCCCGGGAGCGTACGGATCAGCGAGGAACGTGACCGCCGTCTTACGGGTGTCGCCCAGATAGCCGCGACCGACCCCCACCCCGCCCACATACAGCTCACCCGGAACCCCAGGCACCACCGGCCGCAGCCCCGAATCAAGAACGTACAACCGGGTGTTGCGCACCGCATGACCGATCGGAGCCCGCGCACCCAGCTCACTGCCCACACCGATAACCGCATGCGTCACATCGTCCGAACACTCCGTAGGACCGTACGCATTGACCAACGGAATGGTGGGCTCCAGCTCGACCCAGATACGTGCGAGATCCGCAGGCAGCGCCTCGCCCGTGACCATCAGCGAGCGCAGTGGCGCGAGCGACGGCTGGGGCGTGCCCGCCTGCCAGGAATCGACAGCCGCACGCAGCAGCGACGGCACGACCTCGAGCACGGTCACACCATCGGTGACCACCCGGCCGAACAGCTCCTGCGGGTCGGCCGCGGTCTCGCGGGAGACGACGACCAGCCGGCCCCCCACAACCAGCGGCGACAACATCTGCCACACCGAAATGTCGAAAGTGACAGGCGCGTTGTGCACCACCACGTCCGACGCCGACATACCCAGGTCCTGCACCTTGGCCAGAAGATGATTGACCATCCCCCGCCGGTGCACCATCGCCCCCTTCGGCCTGCCCGTCGAACCCGACGTGAAGATCACATACGCCAGGTCGTCGTCAGCACCCGCCGGCTCCACCAGAGCCGTCCGGCCATCGCACGACCCGTCCCAGGTCACCACCTTCGGTGTGTGCGTCGCCCGGTCCACGATCTCCTTGGCCAGGTCCTCCTGGCCCGGTCCCGCGTACAGAACGTCCGCTCCGCTGTCGTCGAGCAGCGCGGCCGTACGGGCCACCGGAGCCCGCAGATCCAGCGGCACCCACGCAGCCCCCACACCCAGAACACCCAACACACCACCCACAAACGGCACACCCGGCTCACAGAGCACCGCCACCCGACCATCAGGACCCACACCCACAGCCCTCAACCGACGCGTCAACGCCGACCCCAGACCCACCAACTCGCCGTACGTGACCGAACCACGCTCATCCTGAACGGCGATCTTCTCGGGCTGCCGGGCCGCGTGTGCGCGTACCCGCTCCACCACGCCGATGCGCTCGCCGCCGTCCTCGGCCGCGGTCGCTCCCCACTCCTCGCTCAGCACACCCAGCTCGTGGGGCAGCAGGATGTCCAGCTGCCCGAGGACGGCGTCCGCGCCGGCCTCGGCGATCGTCTCCAGCCAGCCGAAGAGCCGCCGCTGGTGCAGCTCCAGCTCGTCCTCGGTGTAGAGGGACGGGTTGGCGTCCAGGCGTACGGCGTATCCGTCGGCGGCCGCGTCGAGATAGATGATCTGCATGTCGTCGACGGGGCCCGTCGACAGGTTGTGCAGCCGTCCCGCGCATGCGCCGAACGTGAAGTCGAAGCCGGACTCCAGAACGTTGACGGTCGGGCCGAGTGAGCGGCCCGCGTCGCCGGTGAAGCCGAGGTCGCGGCGGACCTGGTCGCCGCGGTAGTTCTGGTGCCGCAGCGTGGCGCGCAGTTCGCCGGCACTCTCGCGCAGGAACTCGGCCACACTCTGGCCGGGACGCACCCGCACCGGATGCGGCAGGAAGTTGGCGCGCATGCCCGGCACCGCACGGGCGGCCGCGGTGGCGCGGGCCGGCACGGCGAGGGTGAGCAGGGCACGCTCGACGCCCGCCGCCCGCTGGACGTACGCCCCGGTGGCCGCGATGAGCAGCGTCTGCCAGGTGATCCTCATGTCCCAGGCGAGCGTCCGCAGCCGCTCGACGGTCGCCGCGGGCAGCAGCGCCTCGCGCCGCAGCGAGCGGCGGGCGGGGACGAGCGGCCGCGCGGAGAGGCTGACGGGCTCCGGCGTCGTCTCGAACCGGGCCTGCCAGAAGGCGCGTTCCTTCGCGTACTTGGCGGTGGCGGCATACGCGGCCTCGTCGTCCAGCAGCGTCTGCGGGGCGGGGAAGCCGCCCTCGGCGTCCGGGTCCGCGTAGAGCTCGGCGAGCCGGTTGTAGATGAGGACCCGGCTGAAGCCGTCGACCAGGATGTGGTTGACGCGGATGTAGAAGACCGCGTGGTCCGGGCCGAGCCGGAGCATCACCGAGCGAAGCGTGGGCACGGTGAGGTCCGGCGGGGTGAGCAGATCCTGCCGCATGAACTCCTCGGCGGCACGGCGCGGACGGTCCTGGCCGGACAGGTCCAGCGTCTCGACGGGGAAGTCCTCGACGGGGCTGAAGCTCTGGCGCGGCTCGCCGTCGTGCTCGGTGAAGCGGGCGCGGAGCGTGGCGGCCTCCCGCAGCGTCCGGTGCCAGGCCGCGGCCAGGCGGGCGTCGTCGAGCGGGCCGTGCAGCTCGAGGTAGTCGCCCATGGTGAACACGGGGTTGCCCGGGTCCGCCTGCTGCCCGTACCACATCTCGCGCTGCGCGGCGGAGAGCGGCAGCTGCCGCGCGGGGTGACTGGGGGTCATGACTGCAGTGCTCCAGAAGAGAGATCGGTCAGTTCCTGGCCGTCGGCGCCGTCGGTGCCGTCGGTGCCGCCGTCGGCGTCCGGCTCGGCGTGCGGCCTGGCGCCGGCACCCGTGCCGGCGTCCGCGCCGACGCCGGCGCCCGTGTCCGCTTCGTCGAGGTCGCCGTAGAGATCGCGGACCCAGCTCGACTGGTAGACGGTGTCGAGGTAGCGCTCGCCGAGGTCGGGCGCGATGGCGACCGCCGTGACGTCCTGTCCGGGCCGGTGCTCGGCGAGCCAGCGCAGCGCGCCGCTGACGACCGTTCCGGTGGAGCCGCCGAAGAGGAATCCGCCGCGGGCGAGTGTGTGGCAGGCGCGCAGGGTGTCGGCCTCGGGCACGTGCACGACATCGTCGACGTACGACGTGTCGAGCAGCGCGGGACGTACACCGGTGCCCAGACCCGGGATCATGCGGCGGCCCGCGGGGCCGCCGAAGGTGACCGAGCCGGCGCTGTCGACGGCGACGACGGTGACCGGGCGGGGCTGCTCCTTGAAGTAGCGCGCGCAGCCCATCAGGGTGCCGGTGGTGCCGGCGCCGATGAACAGCAGCTCCAGATCCGGGAACTGCTTCTCGATCTGCGGGGCCGTGGTGCGGAAGTGGGCCCGCCAGTTGTCGGGGTTGGCGTGCTGGTTCAGCCAGACGTAGCGCGGGTCGTCGGCCAGCAGCCCCTGGACGTACGCCAGCCGTGCCGCGAGGAATCCCCCCTCCGCGGACGGCTCGGAGATCGTGTGGACCTCGCTGCCGAGCGACTCGATGACCTTGCGGGTGGCGAGGTTCGTGCGCGAGTCGACCACGCAGATGAAGCGGTAGCCCTTCGCGGCGGCGATGACGCTGAGCGCCACTCCCAGGTTTCCCGAGGAGGACTCCACCAGGATCGATTCCTGGGTGAGTTCACCGCTGCGTTCGGCCGCCTCGATCATGCTGGCGGCTGCCTTGAGTTTGATGGACCCCGCGAAATTGAATCCCTCGCATTTCAAGTGCAGTGGGTATCCGTACATCTCCCGGAGATTTACGTACAGGTCTTCGGTGTTGAATTCCTGCGGCGCCGATATGACCGGCATGACTCCCCCAAATCGACCAGATCATCGCGCGGCCGACGTGCGGTACACACGCAGGCTCAGCGGTACAAGAACTGCAATGAGAACGCTGAGAGTGATCAGCGAAACGATCACCGGGTGCTCGACGGGGTAGCTCCCCGAGCTGACGGCACCGGTGTTCCCCCACAGCTGGCGGCAGGCCTCGGAGACGGCACTGACCGGATTCCACTCGGCCGCCGCCCGCAGCCAGCCGGGCAGCCCGGTGAGCGGCATGAACGAGCTGGAGAGGAAGGAGAAGAGGACCAGCAGCAGTGCGGCCACGCCGTTGATCGCCTCGAGGTTGCGCATCACCATGCCGAGCAGGGCGCCGACCCAGAGCATGGCGTAGGCGAAGGCGAGCAGCAGCGCGAAGCCGGCGAGGGTCTCCCCGAACGTGCCGTGTACGCGCCAGCCGACCAGCAGTCCGGTGAGGGCGACCACCGCGATGCTCATGGCGGCCGTGACCAGGTCGGCGAGCGTGTGGCCGACCAGTACGGTCGCCCGGCCCATCGGCAGCGAGCGGAACCGGTCGATCAGGCCCTTGCCCAGATCACCGGCCACCCCGATCGCGGTGATGCCGATGCAGGAGAGCCCGACCTGGGCGAAGACCCCGGCCATGATGTATTCGCGGTACTCGCCGCCGCTGTTCTCCACCTTGACGACGGTGGCGAAGAGATAGCCGAGGATGATGACCATGGCGACCGGTGTGAGCGCCACCCCGATGATCTTCTCCGGGGTGCGGCGCAGATGGCGCAGATGGCGGCCGGTGAGCGCCAGGACATCGCTGCCGTGGGTGAGCGCCGAGCTCATCGCGCAGCCTCCGTTTTCTTGAACTCCGGGCTACCGGCGGGCTGACCGGTCGCGGATTCGCCGGCCGCGGACTGACCTGTCGCAGGCTGACCGGTCGCGGACTGACCTGTCGCGGACTCTCCGGTGAGGTGGAAGAAGACGTCGTCGAGCGAGGGGCGGCGCAGCGCGAACTCCTCGACGGTGACTCCCGAGTACTCCAGCGCGGTGGCCGCCGAGGCCAGTGCGCCCATTCCGTCCGGCAGTTGTACGGAGACGGTGCGCTGGCGCTCGTCCAGCTGCGGCGGCTGGAGCGCCAGCGGGGCCAGCGCGAACGCGGCGGTCGCCAGCGACGCGGCCTCGCTGACCGAGACCTCCAGGCGCTCGCCGCCCACCTTCCGCTTCAGCTCGTCGGAGGTGCCCTCGGCGATGACCGTGCCGCGGTCGATGACGAGGATGCGGTCGGCCAGGAAGTCGGCCTCTTCGAGGTACTGGGTGGTGAGCAGGACGGTCACACCGCTGTCGACCTGCTCCTGGACCATCCGCCACAGGGTGGCGCGGCTGGCCGGGTCGAGACCGGTGGTCGGCTCGTCGAGGAAGAGCACCTCGGGCGAGGCGATCAGGCAGGTCGCGAGGTCGAGCCGGCGGCGCATACCGCCGGAGTACTCCTTGGCGGGCTTGTCGGCGGCGGCCTCGAGCTCGAACTGCGCGAGGAGTTCGGCGGCGCGGGCGCGGGCGCCCTTGCGGCCGAGCCGCAGCAGCCGGCCGAGCAGAACGAGATTCTCCCGCCCGGTGAGCAGTTCGTCGACGGCTGCGTACTGGCCGGCCAGACCGATCCGCCGTCTGACCTCGCGCTGCTGCTTGACGATGTCGAAACCGGCGACGCGTGCCGAGCCCGCGTCCGGTTCGAGCAGGGTGGCGAGCATTCTGACCGTGGTGGTCTTGCCGGCGCCGTTGGGCCCGAGCAGACCGAGCACGGTGCCCGCACGGACCGACAGGTCCACGCCCCCCAGGGCACGGTGGCTGCCGTACTGCTTCGTCAGACCTTCGGCCTCGATCGCGGTATTCACGCCTTCCCCCCTTCTTGGAATTCGGTGAATCTTCCGACGGGAATTGAACGTAACCGGCCGTATGGCCGGAAGGAACGCGTTCCTGATGTCCGAAGATTGCCGGTGCAGGTTCCTGCAACAGGAGGTTGGCAGGATGTTGCAGCGGCACTGAACTGCCAGTTCTGCGACAGGTGTTGACCTTTGGTTTTCCCTACGCTGAATGACATTGCAGAACCGTCGGTCCTGCACGGTCCTGAAACGTCCTCATCGGGAGAGGTAATGGCGAGTCAACGCAATCTGGCGGCTTCACTGGGAGGCTGGAGCGCCCGGCACCGCAAGACCGCGGTTTTCGGGTGGCTCTTCGCCGTCATCGCGCTCACGGTGCTGGGCGGTATGGCCGGACAGCAGAATCTGACGGAGGCCGACTACGGCACCGGGGAATCGGGGCGCGCCGCCCGGATCCTGGTCGACGCGGACATCCGCACTCCGGCGCCCGAGATGGTTCTCGTGCACAGCGATGAACTCACCGCGGACAAGCCGGAGTTCAAGAAGGCCGTGGCCGACGCGGTCGCCGCGGTCGACGGCACGGGCCTGGCCGAGAAGATCGGCGACCCGTACAAGACGGGCGCGGTCTCCAAGGACCAGCACGACGCGCTGATCCAGTTCGCGGTGAAGGGCGACCCGGACACGGCCGCCGACCGCATCAAGCCGGTCATCGACGCCATCGCGAAGACGGATGCGGCACACGCGTCCGTGACACTCGGCGAGTACGGCGCGGCGAGCGGCCTGAAGGGCATCAACGACTCACTCGGCAAGGACTTCACCCGCGCCGAGTTCACCGCCGTGCCGGTCGCGCTCGGCATCCTGCTGGTGGTCTTCGGCGCACTGCTCGCCGCCGTACTGCCCCTGATTCTAGCGATCACCGCCTGTGTCGCGGCGATGGGCCTGCTCGCGCTCTCCAGCCAGCTGGTGCCGGTCGACGCGATGACCAACTCGGTGATGCTGCTGATGGGTCTGGCCGTCGGCGTCGACTACTGCCTCTTCTACATCCGCCGCGAGCGCGAGGAGCGTGCGGCGGGACGGGACAAGGAGACTGCGCTGCGCATCGCCGCCGCGACGTCGGGGCGCTCGGTGCTGATCTCCGGCATCACGGTCGCCGTTGCCATGGCCGGCATGTTCTTCTCCGGTCTGACGGTCTTCGAGGGCTTCGCCATCGCCACCATCGAGGTCGTGCTGATCGCGGTGCTCGGCTCGATGACCGTGCTGCCCGCCGTGATGGCGATGCTCGGCGACAAGGTCGAGCTCGGCAGGATCCCCGGCTTCCGCCGCAAGGCGCGCGTACGCCACGCGAACGAGCGTCCCGGCAAGCTGCTGGGTGCCGTGCTGAAGGTGCCCTCGCTGTTCGCCCTTATCGGCATCGCCGCGCTGCTCGCTCTCGCCGCGCCGGCGCTGTCCATGAAGACCGAGAAGCTGGGCTTCGACCAGCTGCTGCCCGCGGACAACCCGATGGTCACCACCGCCCAGCGGATCGAGAAGGCCTTCCCGGGCGCGCCCGCCCCGGCCCAGATCGTCTACAAGGCGTCCTCCATCGGCTCGCCCGCCGCGACGCAGGCCATCGAGGACTTCAAGAAGCAGGCCCTCGCCTCGAAGCAGGTGATGAACCCGATCGAAGTCACTGTCCACAAGGGCGAGAACATCGCGGTGATCAGCGCCCCGCTGGCCGGCGACGGCCGTGGCGCGACCTCGGTGAAGGCGCTGGAGACGCTGCGCGAGGACATCATCCCGGCGACGCTGACGAAGGCTGCGGGCTCCGACGCCCCGGTCGGCGGCGACCTGGCGTTCTCGACCGACTACAACGACCAGCTCAAGTCGAGCATCGTGCCGGTCTTCGCCTTCGTCATGGGCGTCAGCTTCCTGCTGATGCTGCTCTGCTTCCGCTCGATCGTCATCGCGATCACCGCGATCATCCTCAACCTGCTGTCGGTGGCCGCCGCGTACGGCGTGATGACCGCGGTCTTCCAGAAGGGCTGGGGCGACGAGCTCGTCGGCACGACGGCGGTCGGCGCGATCGAGTCCTGGATGCCGCTCTTCGTCTTCGTGGTGCTGTTCGGTCTGTCGATGGACTACCACGTCTTCGTGGTCTCCCGGATCCGTGAGGCCCACGACCGCGGCGCGGACAACATCAAGGCGGTCGCGCACGGCATCCGCTCCACCGCCGGCGTCGTCACCAGCGCGGGCATGATCATGGTCGCCGTCTTCGCGGTCTTCGGCACGCTGTCCATGCAGGACTTCAAGCAGCTGGGCATCGGCCTCGCCGTCGCCGTCTTCCTCGACGCGACGCTGGTGCGGGCGGTCCTGCTGCCGGCCGTGATGGCACTGCTCGGCAAGTCCAACTGGTACCTGCCGCGCTGGCTGAAGTGGCTGCCGGAACTGTCGCACGGCGAGGAGGAGGCGGCCGAGGCCCCCGAGCGGACCTCGCAGACCGCCTCCGCGCACCGCACCCCTCTCGTCAACCACTGAATACCGAGGATCCGGAACATGTACGAGTTCAGCGTCATCGGCGGAAAGACCGCCCGGGAGATCATCGGCGCGTCGCGCCCGCAGATCGTCGACGTGGTGCGCGACACCTATCTCGCCCACCACGCGGGCGACTCGGTGAACCCCGACAGCTACTTCCTGCGCTTCCCCGAGAAGCCCGACGCCCGCATCATCGCGCTCCCCGCGCACCTGGGCGGTACGGAGGGCTCCACGGAGGTCTCCGGCATCAAGTGGATCAGCAGCTTCCCGGCCAACATCGAGCGCGGCATCCCGCGGGCGTCGGCGGCCCTGCTGCTCAACGACTACGAGACGGGCTACCCGTTCGCGTGCCTGGAGGCCTCCCAGATCAGCGCGGCCCGCACGGCGGCCTCCGCGGTGCTCGCCGCCGAACAGCTCACCGGCGGCCGCACGGCCGGCAAACTGACGGTGGTGGGCGCGGGCATCATCGCCCGTAACATCCTGGAGTTCTTCAAGTCCCGCGACTGGACGGTCTCCTCGGTCACGGTCCACGACAAGAGCGAGGAGTACGGCGCCGCCCTGGCGTCGTACGCCTCCGAGTCCCTCGGCTACCAGGCCTCCACGGAGTCCTCGCTGCCGTCGGCGCTGAAGGACGCGGACGTGGTGGTACTGGCGACGACGGCCGCGGAGCCGTACATCGTCGACCTGGAGTCCTTCGTCCCCGGCCAGGTGGTGCTGAACATCTCGCTGCGGGACATCGGCCCGGAGCTGATCGACGGGGCGTACAACATCCTCGACGACGTGGACCACTGCCTGAAGGCGAACACGTCACCGCACCTGGCGGAGCAGAAGTACGGCAGCCGCGACTTCATCACCGGCACGCTCGCGCAGGTGGTAAAGGGCGAGGTGACCGTCGGCACGGACAAGCCGGTGATCTTCTCCCCGTTCGGGCTCGGGGTGCTCGACCTGGCGGTCGGCCTGCACATCTACCGCGAGGCCCAGGAGTCGGGCCGGGCGGTGGAGATCGAGGACTTCTTCGGCGAGACGACCCGCTGGTAGTCCACTCCCTCGAGACTGCGGCCCGCCTGGTGTCCCCCGCCGGGCGGGCCGCTTCTCTGCCCGGGACGATCACGTCGCGGACGGGTGGTCGATGACTGCGGCATGAAGGACATCGGCCTGATCGAGTTCGTGCCGCCGGCCCTTGCTGTAGTCGTGGGAAGCGTCCGCAGTCAGCCACCCAAACGGGATCTCTTTGCCCTCGGCCCGAGGTAGTACGTCTTGCCGAAGCAGATCATGACCCCGATCCACCGAGTGCACAGAGGGTCGAATTGACGCATCGACGACTCAAGCCCATGACGCCTCAAAAGGATCGCGTCACGAACTCGTAGTCAAACGTCAGTTATGCCAGGCAGTGTGATTCCGTACCCCTTTAGCATCATGACGGTGCGCTTCCGGGTCCGCTCCCTCATGTACGGGAAGGAGTCTTCGATCAGAGTCCCGGGGTTCAGGAACTGCTCGAGAACCTGAAAATACACCGCTCCCCTAAGGGATTCATCAGGACTTTCCATAAGCCTCTCCACCAAATCGAAACATCGCTGCAAGAGTTCGGTGTCAGGAGCGGAACTCCGCAACTGTGGCAGCAAAATCGGGTCCATGAAAGCTTCGGTCAGCAGGTCGTACAGGTCCAGCATCGCATCCCGCGTCACGACAGCATGATCCGCAGGCATCCCGTACTTCTCGGCGATGAACTCTGCGGACTCCGGGACCATTCGAAGCATCAACAGGGGCATGTCGTCGGCACGGATTTCACTCATATCTTCCCAAGATCGTCTCATCGTCATGACTGTGCGGCAGCACCAAGACCATCGACACCCCTCAACACGCCTTCAGCCAGATCGAGGACGGCCCCGAAGCGCCACCCGCCACAAGCAGTCGTCCGCTGACGTTGCCGCCAAAGCACCAAAGAAGCCCTGCCGGGAACCTCCCCGGGGGCTTCTTTGGTGCAGCGGCATGGGTCCGATTCCTCGACCGGCCGGGCTCCGCCGCATCCGCTTCCATGACCTGCACCACTCGTCGACAGCCGCCCTGCTCCTGGAGCAGGGCGGCGACCTTGTGGTGATCAAAGAGCTCCTCGGCCACGCCCACATCGGCGTCCCCGCCGGCTACGCCCACGTCCGACTCCGCCCCCACCGCCAAGCCATCGACACCCTGAACGACGTCCTCAGCACCGATGACCCACCCGTCACAGCAGCTGTCCGCCGACGTTGTCGTCAAACACCCCAGAAGCCCTGCCGGAATAGAACCCGGCGGGGCTTCTCGCGAACCCGATTAACGATCGGACTCTGGCAATCCCAGCCCATCGCGATGAGCACTTGCAAGCGCACCCTCTTCGATGCCAATTTTCCCTTCATTGACAACATCAAGGAGTGCAACTCTCATGGATGCGTAATCAACATGCGGCGGCACGTCGATTGCCCACAAGTATCCAGTCGTATCAATCTCCCAGGAGCAGTCAAAGCTGCGGAGCATGGCATCGACCATGTCTCCCGCGTCGTCATCCTTGATGATGACGCGGACCGTTGAATGCCCGGACTCCGACACAAACTCCTCGAACACGAACTCTCTGCGCTCGTGATCAGCCCTGACTCGCACAATGTCACCAAAGGCGATCCCCTTCACGTAGAAGGGAGTGTTCCGGACCTGAACCTCCATCTTCACAAAGGTCTTCCCAGTCCAGAGCCGCTCCGCAGAGGCATGAGCCCAATCGGCAGTCTTGTCAGGGAGGTCGAAGGCTACCTTGTACAGCCTCTCAGGCTTACTCTCCGGCGCGGACTCTCTGCCGCTAGGGCTCAAGGAATTCTCTGAGCTCATCGTCCCAATCCTCCAGAGGTTTCGTGGACTTATCCCTGTTGCATCGACGACAGGCGACTGCTCCATTGTGCGCGCCACCGTGCCCGCCACCGGCCCTCGGCTCTATGTGATCAATCTGAGCATCGTCCGGGCGTCCTGGGACACCTCGCGTTGAGGGTCGACGTACCACATCTCGCCCACAGTAATCACACTTCAGGACGCTGTCATTCTTCGCTTCGTTGGCGTCATAAACCTTCTGCCGCTCAGCATCAGTGAAATCCAAACCGGCCCGGTCGCAGTTATGAACCAGGACCGGCGTAGCCCCAGCCAGCACATAATACGTGTGCAGGTCGGCAATGGTGAGGTTGTAAGTGCGGGCGTGGTCCTGGAACTGACGGGTGGCCGTGACCTTGACAGTGCGACCGTCGTCGGTGCGCAGGGTCATGCCGGGCTTGAGGTCGCCGGCCTCGATCCAGTCTTGTTCGGAGACGGCCCAGAATGGGTGCTCGTACGTAGCGGTGAGGTGCTCGGTGCCGACCGGCGTGGAGATCGTCAGGTCGGTGAAGTACTTGTCGTCATCGGTGACGATGGTGGCCGTGACTTCGCGCTCACCGGTTTCCCCAGTCTTCGGGTCGGTGGCGAGGACCTTGTCTCCGAGTTCAACTTCTTCGATATTCTTTGTGCTTCCGTCGGCCATGAGGACGTCGGTCCCGGCAAGGAAGCACTGACACTCGGAGGTGACTTTCTTTGTTTTCTTGAGTTTGGTGAGTTTGACTATTTTGAGGATTTTGCCGGGGGTAGGCAGGTCGGTGGCTGCCCATGCGCAGCTTTCGAGACTCTCACCGTTGAGGCACTCGGACCACGCTTTGGTGTCAGGAAGGATCAGAGTCTTGGTGATCTCCCAGGCACTGACTTGGCCTTCGCTCCGTATGTAGCCTGCCTTGAACATCGTCTCCGACACGTGGCACGCATCTGCCAGGTGACCGGAATAGGGGCAGTCCGGTGCTTGGGCCGTAACCTTTACGGTAACGGTGATCTTTCCGCCGTTTCCGTTGTCGCTGCTGCCCCTTGTCCTACCTTTACTTTTACCGCCACTGTCGGCTGACCCAGCGACCTTGGGTCCGGGGCCACATTTACCCCAGCCGCCCTCACAGTCGGCCTTCCTCAGGCCCGTGGGGTCGGAGTAGGTGACGGGGTTGTTCTCCGAGTACGTGTAGCCGTTGAGGTGTTGCGGATCCGCGAGGTCCATCAGCGGGTCGACGGAGAGGAAACGGCCGATCGTGGAGTCGTATTCGCGCGCTCCGAGGTGGGTGAGGCCCGTGGTACCGGTGTCGTCGGTGCCGCCGACGAATCCCTTCGTTCCGGCCCAGGCTTCCGGCGTGGTGCCGCGCGTACCGCCGAAGGGCAGGGAGCGCCGCTGTGTCAGTGCCAGCGAGTCCGCGGTGATGGCGAGTTGGCCGGTTGCCTGGTGGTCAGCGACGGTGATGGTGACCTTGCGGTCGTCGGCCTGAACTGCCTGGCTGCCGCTGCCGAGGTCGATGTAGCGGGTGGCCTTTGCCTTGGTGGCGCCCTTGGGCAGGACAAGTTCGGTGTGGCCGAGGTAGAGGGTGGTTTCGGCCGCGGTGCGGGCGATGAGGCGGTTGCCTTCGGTGTCGTAGAGGTACTCGGTGACGTCGTCGGGCTTGCCCTCGACCGACTTGGTGACCTTGGCAAGGTGGCCTTCGGCGTCCCAGGCCAGCTTCTGGGTGTCTCCCGGGTTCACGCGGGAGTGAGTGTTGCCTGTGGCGTCGTATCCGTAGGTGGTCTTCGACGTACCGGACGGGCCGCTCTGGGCGACTTGGGTGAGGCCGTGCGGCCGGCTGCTGCCCGCGGGCGGGTAGCTGTAGGCGCGCTTGGTGTCCTTGGCAGTGTCGCCGGCGGTGTCGTGGAGGGTTTCAGTGAGTCGGTTGCCGGTCTTGTCGTAGGTGTAGGAGTGCCAGTAGGGGGCCACACCGCCGATGGCACTGCCGGAGGCGGTGGTGGAGCAGGTGGCGTCGCCTTCGGTCCATGCTGAGGTGAGACGGCGCAGGTAGTCGTAGGTGAAGCACTGGGTGTCGGCACCGTCGCGGGATGCGTCGGCTATCGCCAGGACGTTGCCGGCCTGGTCGTAGCGGTAGGTGTTGTGCCGGTCGACTCCGGCGACTCCTTCACGGTCCACACGTGAGGTGGCCAGGTGCTGGGTTCCCCACTCATAGGTGTTGGTGACCTGGGCCTTCTTCGCGCCGTCGGCGGTCGAGGCGTACTGGTACTGCAGCGGTTTACCGGTCAGCGAGTAACTGGTGTCGGCCTTGAAGCCGTCACCGAGGACGGAGACGGGGCGCAGGATGTCGTCGTAGTTGTAGGCGTAGGAGCCGCCCGGCAGGGATCCCGCCGCCGAGTAGGAGACGCCCGCGATCAGACCGGAGGTCTTGTACGAGGTGCCGGTCTGGTAGGTGCCGGCCAGGTCTCCTTCGGACGCGGGGATGACCACGGCTGTGCGCATCGGTCGGTAGAGCTGGTCGTACTGGGTGACCTTGGTGGTGTACGGGGACCCGTTCACGTGACGGGTGGCCGAGGCCAGTTGGCCCTTGGCACCGGTGACAGTGTCGTAGGTCCACTCCGCACGCAGGGTGCCGGTGGCGCTGCCGTCGCGCAGTTGGGTCTGTCGGCCGAGGCCGTCGTAGACGTGGTGCAGGGTGTTGCGTGCGTCCGTGGTGGTGACCAGCTGGCCGCGGTCGTCGTAGGTGCTGGTGATGGAGCCCTTGTCGGGATCCTTGGTCGTCGTCTGGCGGCCGAGCTGGTCGTAGGCGTACGTCCAGTCGTTGCCTTCCGGGTCGGTGACCTTGGCCAGCTTGCCTGCGGGTGTGTGCGTGTAGGTCGTGGTGTCGTAGGGGGCGGCCGCGTTGCGGGAGTGGTGCTGGCGCAGCTGGGTGGTCTGGCCGCGGGCGTCGGTCAGCGTGGTGGTGGCGGTGCCACCCTCGGGCGGGATGACCGTGGTGTGGTCTCCGCCGTGGATGGTCTGCGTGACGCCGAGGACGGTGCCGCCGTCGCCGTTGCCGGCGAGCTGCTTCGCTTCGGTCTCCCGACCCAGGCCGTCGAAGCTGTGGCGGGTCTGGGTCTCCACGCTCAGCGCGTTCTCCGGCAGGAACAGCTGCCGGTTGGGGGCGCCTTCGGTGTAGTACGTGGCGAAGGTCTTGGCGACCTGGCCGCGCTCGTCGTAGAAGTTGTCGGTCAGCAGCCGTCCCCCGCCGGGTCCGGGGGCCTGGGTCTGCCGTTCACGCAGGAAGCCGTCGAGGATCGTGTACGAGGCGAGCTGGGCCCCGGAGTTGTCCAGGGTCTGGGAGCGGACCGCGACCTCCTTGCCTTCGTCGATGAAGTAGTCGAAGGCGTAGGACGGCGTGAGTGAGGTGGCGCGGTTGGCGAGCCAGATCTTCGACGAGCGGCCCAGCGCGTCGTAGGCGAGGGTCGTCACTCGGTTGTTGGTGTCGGTTTCGGTCAACGTCTTGCCGCGCAGCGGGTCCAGGGTGACGACCGTCGTCTGGGCGGTTGCGGCATCCGGCGCCTTTGCGGGCGGGCTGGTCGTCGTGATCTTCGTGGGGAAGCCGCTGGTCGGCTCGAACTTGGTCGTCGTGGTGCGGCCGTCAGTTCGGGGGGTGCGCGCCGGAGTCCCCGCGCCGGTGACCGTCACGTTCGCGCTGAGGTCGGTGCTGGTCAGAGTCCGGCCGTAGGCGTCGACGGCAGTGGCGGACTCCAGGTAGGTGGCGGTGGTGCCGTCGTGCTTCTTGAGCGTGGCAGTCGCTGACGTGTCGCCCTTGGTGGGGGCGGCACCGTAGGCACCGCCGTCGTAGGCAGTGCGGACGTCGGAGATGACGTGCTTGGTGCGGTCGGGGGTGGTGTCGCAGTCCACGGCGACGGTCTCGACGCGCGAGGGCAGGGGGAGGATGTCTGCGGTGGAGTTGGTGGTGTAGCTGGTGCGGGTGCACTGGTCGTCGGCCGCGGTGGAGTTGTCACCGCGGTCATCGAGCTCGAACGCGCGGCCGGTGGCGTTGTCGTACCCCGTTGTCTTGGAGGTGGTGCGCCAGCTCGTGCCCGCTCCGTTGTCCAGGGAGGTGTACGTCTTGGAGCTCTCGGTGCCCGTGAAATTGGCCGTAACGGTGCCCCAGGCGCGCACCTTTTTCGCGGTCTCGTGATGCCAGGGCCGCTCGACGGTCTTCTCGAGGATCTTCCCGCCGGGGCCGGAGTAGGTTGCGGTCCTGTAGGCGAAGCCGGCCGCCGACTCATGGTCGGTGATCGGGTCACCCTCGCCTTCGCCCAGGGCCACGGTGACGGACTTGGTGCCCCCCGACTTGCCCTTGCGGTCGCCGTCCATGCCTCGCAGGAAGTACGTGTCCCGCTGCGACTTCAGCGCCGACGCACCGCCCTGGCCGCCCGCCTTGACTCGTACCTGCTCGTAGCCGCGCCATTGTGACCAGGTCTTTTCCTTCTCCTTGGTCAGGCCGTCGTCATCGTCGTAGTGCCAGGCTGCGCCGCCCACGTACTCATAGGCGGTGACGGCGTCCGGTGCTTTGCCCGTGCGGTCGGTAGCGGTCACCGACGTGACGACGTACTTGTTGAACCAGTGCTGCTCGGCAGGTTCAGTGTCGGAGCCCCCGAGCATCTGCGGGAAGCAGCGGGTGGTGTTCGACTCGGGGGTGGGCAGTGAGCCGGCATTGCATGCCTGGCCCGAGTAGTTGACGTCGATCTGGCCGCCGTGCTCGTCGGCGACGGTGGACAGCCTGGACTTGATGAACGGGGCGTATCCGTCGCCGGTCTTGTCCATGCGGTTGGCAAGCTGGGTGTAGGCCAACGTGGTCTTGGGCAGCGTGACCGGCGTGGTGGCGCTGTGGCCGGTCCGCTGAATGGAGTCCAGTAGCAGCTGGTAGTCGATGTCCGCCTTGCCCCAGCGATGGCCGAGGGCCCAGGAGTCGACCTTGCTGTAGGCGCCACCGTTGAGGACCTGTGTGGTGATGCCGGTCAGTCGCTTGCGTGTCCAGAAGGTTGCGGCCAAGCGCCCCTTGTCGCAGTCCTCGGAGGCCGTGCAGTTCATGTCCCACGGCGTGTCGTACCAGTGGAAGGAATCGGTGTCGATGGAGGAACAGGTGGTCTGGCTGTCGGCGATGCACCGTTCAGAGCTGGTGAAGTCGACCTTGGCCAGAGCCTTGGTCTTGTAGACCGAGTCGGACTTCAGCCC
The DNA here is from genome assembly GCF_026341125.1 of Streptomyces sp. NBC_01142. Taxonomy (NCBI): domain Bacteria; kingdom Bacillati; phylum Actinomycetota; class Actinomycetes; order Kitasatosporales; family Streptomycetaceae; genus Streptomyces; species Streptomyces sp. NBC_01142. The sequence goes on along the minus strand of NZ_JAPEOR010000001.1, from coordinate 742,202 downwards.
GTACTCGATTCTGTCCAGGTAACCGCCCCGGGTGTAGCGGGTGTTGTCGGCGGCCTTCAGGTTGCGGCCGTAGGAGTTCTCTTCCTTGTCGTAGTAGTAGGCGATGGCGTTGCCGTGGGTGTCGACGGCGTAGTCGAGGTTCCAGCGCCATGCCTGTTGGCACCAGGAGCCGGCGAACGTCGAAGCGTGGCACTTTTCGCCGGAGTCGTCGCCGTAGACGGGGGCGGTCCAGGTGGAGTCGGTGGACTCCTTGCCGTCGGCCCATCCCGGCAGCCGGTTGTAGCCGAAGTAGTAGCTGTTGCCACTGGGGTCGGTCAGGCGCCAGTACTCGCCGTCGTTGTCCCCGTTGCCCCTGGCGGTTGAGGCCAGGCGCTTGATGCGGGTGCCGTCGTCCTTCTTCAGTTTGAACTCGTCGTCGCCGGCCGGGACGAGCTCGCCGCCTTTGCCGTTGAAGGTGATGAACGCGTTGTCGTAGCCCCAGCACAGGTCGCCGGGCTTGTTGCCGTCCGCGTCCTTGACGCCGTCGTCCGCACAGGGCTTGTAGCGGCGCTCGATGTAACCCGGCCACAGGTCGAAGCCGTCACCGGCCCACGAGGACTGGTTGTTGGTGCCCCCCGTACGGCCGTCGATGGCTCCCGAGGAATAGGACAGGCCCACCTCGGGGGCCATTTCACCCGGCACCTCCGGCACGGGAATGTCGTACGACCAGCCGAAGTCACCCGAGCTCAGGTCAGTGTTCCAGGTCGACGACGCGGCCAGCGGTGTCGCCTTGTAGTCGCCCATCTTGCCCACGTCCCCGGCGACGGCCGCCAGGAGCGTGGGGGTGCCCGCTTTCAGTGTGACTGCGCGGGCGGTCAGGGTCTGCTTCTCGACGTTGTTGTCCGTCGCCACGGGGGTGGCCGTTCGGCACTTCGCCTCGGTGGGCTTGCTGAGCGCACACGCGGGCAGTTCGACCAGGGTCAGACGGGAGCCGTAGCCGCCGCCGAACGACTCCGCGAAGGCGGAGTAGTCCACCGAGGCGCCTACGGAGCCCGCGGCGCTGTCCGCCTGCGGCTCCAGTGTGAACAGCAGCCCGTCGACCCCGGCCTTCTTCGCCGCCGCGCGCGGCAGGACGCGCGTCTCGACGCTGCGGAGGACGGCCCGCTTGAGGCGCTGCTTCGGAGGGGTGGTCACCTCAACCGGCAGGCCCTTGGCCTTGACTGGATCGCTCGCCTTCGTCGCGGGATCGTCCAGCCTCACCACCGCGGAACCGGCCTTCGGCCAGGTGGCTTTCGGATCCTCCTTGGGGGTCCGGGGGCCCTTCTCGACCCTGCGCGGGGTCATCCGGTTGCTGCTTGAGCCCGCAACCGGCTTCTCTGCGCTCGGAAGCCCAGGAAGCCCGGGAAGCCCCTTCCCGATCGCCGACGCGGTCGACTCGAAGGCCACTGCTTGCAGCAGCGTGGCCACCATGACCGTCGAGGCGACCTGCGCGATTCTGCGCCGCACTGCCGCGCCGCGGCGCCGCCGCGATGTGTCAAACATCCCTGAATCAATCCCTCAACCGATGGCGCTCGCGGACACGACTGTGCGGAGCGCGAAGAATTCAACAATTCGAAATCGCCCGGGCGGTGTGCAGGCCCCTCCCCCGCACACCTCCGGGCCGGTCAGTCCCCGGGCACCTGGGTCGGCACGTCGAACCAGCTGATCGACAGCTTCTCGACCTGCCCATCCGTCAGCGCACCCTGGAAGATCCAGACGTCGTCCACCAGACCGGGGAAGTACTCACCCGCCCTGCTGCCCGAGCCGGACCGCCCGACCTGGAGGGAGGCCGCCTTGAAGGCGAGCGCATCCTCCGCCCACGGCACCAGGTCCGTGCACGCCGGGTCGTCGCCCTGGCCGTCTCCGTCGTCGTCCTTGCAACCGACTTCGGCCAGAGCGCCATTGACGTACAGACGCGCCTGCTTGGTGAAGCCGTCGTAGACCAAGGCCAGGTGATTCCATTCCGTCGCGTCGTACAACTCGCCGTTGCCGACCTGTACCACCGTCGCGTCACCGGCATCCTTGTCCGCCACCGACAGCTCCCAGCGCCCAGGGTTGCGGTTTGGATCAGTGGCCGCGGGCACGAAGCGCACCGAGAACGCACTGCGCTGACTGCCCTCCGCGCCGGCCAACGCCACCGCGCCTTCGGGCATGGCCGCTGCCTGCGCCCAGGCAGTGAGCGTGAAGCTCCCCGATGTGTCCACAGGAACCGTGCTCGTCCCGGCATAGCCATCTACACCGTTCAGTTGCAGAGCACCGGAGTCGATGAATTCAGAGTCGGACTTGGCAGCCCCGCCCTTCAGGACAAGGGCGTTGCCGGTACCCGCAGCATCCGCAGTGGTCACCGGATCGGTACCAGTCGTTTCCTCGAACATCCAACGGCTCCTGACCGACGGCCGCTGTTGGAACAGCTGCTGTACCTCGCCGGCCGAGACGGGCCGGTCGAAGAGCTTCACATCGTCGATCTGGCCGGGAAAGAAAGAGCCGGGCTTGCCTTCGTAGGAGCCGGCCCCGATCTGGACCGGGCCGCCCGCGTACCAGGTGTTGGCGACGCCGGACCGGCCTGCTTCGACGCCATTGACGTACAGCGTCAGCTGATTGGCCACGGTGTCGTGCACACCCACCAGGTGCACCCAATCACCGCCGTATGCGGTCTTGCCGTCGGCCTGCATGGCCCGGATGGCTGTGGAATCCGAGGTGTCGGAGACGAACTGGTTGAACACCCACCGGTCGTAGGCGCTCGAGTAGTACAGCTCGAACCCGGATTTGTGGATCCCGGCCTGGGTGGCGACGATCGCGGCGTGGTCGGGCTTGGTCTTGGGGAGCTTCGCCCACGCCGACACGGTAAAGCTGCGCTGGTTGTTCAGGTGCGGCGCACCGGCGGTGGCGTAGTCGTCATTTCCGTCCAGGGTGAGCGCCTTGCCCGCCACACCGGGCCGGCCCGGGATGGCGCCGCCCTTCAGGACGGCGGGGTGGACATCGGCGCGGCCGGTGATCTGGGTGGCATCGGCGGGCTCGTCCATGGGAAAGACCGCGCGTGCCGGACGACCCATTCCGATGGGCTGTTTGTTGTGGAGACTGGCCACGTCCGCATCGGAGAGCGGCTTGTCGTAGATCCGCACCTCGTCGATGGAGCCGGGGAAGAAGGAGCCGGGCCGGCCGCTGTAGGAGCCCGCACCGATCTGCAGGCCCCGCCGCGCGTCCCAGGGGGTGGAGTACGTGGTCGTGCCGACCAGCTTGCCCTGGACGTACAGCTTCAGCTCCTTCGAGCCCGAGCTGAACGTGCCCACCAGATGGGTCCACTCTCCCGCTTTCACCCCACCCGGCGTCGCAGACATGGCGTGTACCGCGCCCGCGCCCGGCGAGTCGGCCGTGAACTGGTTGAACACCCACCGGTCATACGACTTCGAGTAGGACAGCTCGAAGCTCGGGCTGTGATTTCCCGGCTGCGCCGCGATGACCGCCTCGGTGTCCGGCATCTTCGACAACTTCACCCACGCCGCGGCCGAGAACCCGGTCTCGGTGGCCACCGTGGGGATGTCGGTGCGGACGTAGTCGTCGACGCCGTCGAACGACACCGCCGTCCCGACCGCCCCCTCCACACCTGGCGTGGCGCCACCGTGCAGATCGGCGACGCGGACGCCACCCGTGCCCTGCGCCTCGGTCGCACCAGCAGCGTCATCCAGCGTCCACGCCGCCTTCTCCGGCTGTCCGGCCTTGACCCGGTACTGGTAGGTACGGACCTCGCTGCCGTTGCCATGGGCGTCGAAAGCCTGCGCAGTCACGAAGTTCAGCCCCGGCTTGGAAGGCAGGACCTGTACGGTCTTCGCCGCGCCGCCCGTCGTGACCACCACGTTCTTCGACGACGGGTCGCCGTTGATGCCGTACCAGTACTTGGTCACATCGCTGTCGGCGGCCTTCAGTGCAAACGCGCCGTACTTGCCCACACCATCCAGCCACGGATCCTCCGGGTTCTCCGGATCGGACGCCGGATAGTCGCCGGACGTGATGGCCGGGCCCTTCGGAACCGTAGTGTCGTACGTGAAGTAGCAGCCGGTCGGATCACCCGCAGTCGACCACGGCGAGTACTGCGCTCCGTCATAGCTCCGCGCGTACCAGGCCACTTGCTTGTTCTGCGGGACCGCGGGCAGCCCGATCGAGAAGCTCCGACCCGACTGCTTGGAGGAGGTCAGTGACGGGCTCCAGCGGACGATGTTTCCCTTGCCGTCCCCAGCGTCCCAGGTTGCCTGGAACTGCACGGCGACACTGTCCCCGTCGGGGTCGGTGACGTTGTTCGCGGAGATCCTGCCCAGAGTGCGCACACGCGCCGCGTTCGCGGGCTGCTTGCACATGCCGCCGTACTCCATCGACAGCTGCGACATCCTGATCTGCGACGGCGGGCGGTTGTACTTCACCCGCAGATACGCCTTGTCCGAGAACCGCTTCCAGCCGTACCCGTCCGACTCGCTGGCCGCTCGCAGACCGAAGGTCATGGTCGGCTTCCTGCCGTTCGCGGCTTCCTGCACCGCGGACTTCACATCGAACTCCGCGTCCTTCGCGGCGCACCCGTTGAAGCCGTGGGCGAACGACTCCGACTTCAGCTGCTTGATCCAGAACCCGGACCGGTTCTGCGAGTTCCACGTCGTCGAATCCGAGATGTCCTCAGTACGCCACAGCTGCACACCGCGCGCCGAGCACGACGCCGACCATGTGTTGCGCACCACGAACTCGGCACTGAGGATGGACTTTCCGGCGAACTTGGACGTGGGTATCCGATAGAAGAGCCGCTTGGTGTCGTGAGGTGCGCAGTACGTCCAGTTGCAGTAGCCAAGACCTGAGTCCGACGCGCCGTTGAACTTCCACTGCGGCGCCGAGGCCCAGTACTTCGAGGCCATCGTCCATGCCGCGGCCCGCGGCGAATACCACTGCGGATCAATGAACACCGGATACTGCGTGTTCTTACCCTTGAGCACCTGCTGGTCCGGTCTGAGAACCAGCTCGTCGCCCTTGACGGGCAGTTCCACCCCGACGGGCGCCAGCTTGCCCGACTCACCCGCACCCCGCTCACCGCCGTCGCCGCTGTCACCGGCGCTGTCACCACGCGCGGCGGCCCGCAGCTGAGGCGCCTTCTGGGGCGCCGCACCTTCCCCGGGGCTGGAGTCCCACATCATCGGCCTCGGCGCCTCGAAGACCGCGCCCTTGGCTCCCTCGTCAACGGCCTCCAGGCCACCCGCAGCCGTCTCACGGACGTTCAGGCCGTCCGCCCGGAGCTTCAACCTCAACTCCGCCAGCTGAGAACTTTCCGCCGCCTCAGCCGACTTCACCACCAACAACTGCGTGAAACCGTCCTCCTGCGCCCCCATCCGCAGGTCGACGTCCGGAAGCACGTCCCGATACGTCGCCGTCTCCTCGTCCAGCTCGGGCGCGGGCAGCGGTCCCGGCCACGACAGAGCAAGTTCCCTGCCTGCGCGCGCCATCCGCACCAACGGACGGTCCCCGCCCCCGGAAAACTCCAGACCCAGCGTCGCCACCTTCGGCGCAACCATGCCACCGGAGGTCTTGGCCAGCTCGGTGTCGACCGGCTTCCACTGCCCCTGGACCCGCGCCCACACCGGGCGCAGATACTCCCGGGCCTCCAGTTCCCCGCCCGGAGTCGCGAACACCTCGCTGCTCTCCCGGCGTAGCGATGTCACCTCCACCGCCTTGCCCGAACGCTTCGCCTCTGCCAGCGCAGCCGATTCCGAGACACTGCCGGATGCCCCACCGCTCGCCGCCCTGACGGCGGCCGGTCCCACGCCCGACTCTGCGGCAGCGGCAACCCCCGGCAGCAATCCCCCAGTCAGCCCTCCGAGCGTCAACAGCGAGCCAGCCGCCATCGCCACTCCGCGCGTCGCTCCCCAACGACGCCATCGCCACGCCATGCTTCCCCCACGATTTGAAGATTACGTAAGAATTACGTAAGGAACGTGAAGCTATCCGAGGGGAATGCCTCTCACCAGGGCGAATCTCGGCCCGCATGACCGCGAACCACCCAAGTCAGGCACAACGCATCATGATCTGCACCACAGTTGCGCGATATGCGGCCATAATTCCTTCACAATCCGGCCACGGCGCCCGCGACGGCAACACCCGGCCTTCGCGGCGGCGATGAGCGCGTCGCAGCCCTTCCCTCGATCCCGAGCTCTCCCAAGATGGTTTGATGGCATCGGGGTTGACGCTGCCTCAGCCACGGCCTGGCCTGCATGACGCTCAGAGACGGGGCTGCGGGCAGCGCTGGGTGTGCGTCAAACCCGTGTCCGCACCGTGTAGTTCGAACCAGACCACCTTGCCGATGCCGTACGGCCGGGGCCCGACCCCCCAGTCGTCGGCCAGCGCCGCCACGAGGGTGAGACCGCGCCCCGATTCGTCGTCCGGGGCGGCGGATCGCGGCTGCGGGAGGGCGTCACTGGCGTCGTGGACCTCGACGCGCAGGACATCGCCGACAAGGGAAACGGCCGCCCGGACCGCCCGGCCGGCCGGGACGCGGGCATGGCGGCAGGCGTTGGTCATCAGCTCACTGAGCAGCAGTACGGCGGTGTCGGCCACGTCGTCCGGGATCTTCCAGTCACGCGCCTGCGCGGCGAGCAACGCCCGCGCCCGGCCCACACTGCGAGGTGTACGCGGCAGCTGCCACTCGATGTGCTGATCCTTGTGCTCGTTCATGGCTCATACCGTGCTGGCGCGGGGCTAGCGTCGGGAGTAACGACGTGGGTACGGAAGGTTGTTGTACCCGGCGGGTACCAAGGGAGATAGCCGTGACGGAGACGTGGCGGTACTGCGGCAACCAGATCAAGCTGTGGCGCATGCACGCCGGGGTGAGCCGGGAGGAGCTGGGCAAGGAGGCGAATTACGAGTACGAGTCGGTCAAGTCGATGGAGCAGGGTCGCAGACGGCCGACGGCGAGGCTGCTTCAGGTGGCGGACGAGATGTGCGGGGCGGGCGGGAAGCTGCTGGCGGCGCAGGAGTACTTGAAGCCGGATCCCTTCCCTGCGAGGGCGCAGGAGTTCATGGCGATCGAGTCGGAGGCCATCGCGCGCCACTCGTACGACGCCCTCCTGATCCCTGGACTGCTGCAGACCGAGGAGTACGCGCGCGCACTGATCAGCGAGAGCCACCCCCCGCTGGACGACGAAACGGTGGAGGAGCGCGTACGTGCGCGCATGCAACGGCAGGGGGCGCTGACGCTCAAAACCGGCACGGTGTTCAGCTTCGTACTGTACGAAGCCTCGTTGCGGACGATGGTCGGCGGCAAAGAGGTGATGCTGCGACAGCTGGAACGGGTTCTGGACGTGGGCAAGTTGCGGAACGTCTCAATCCAGGTATTGCCTCAAGGCCGGTGCAACGGACTGTCGCTCAACGGCTCAATGGTGTTGATGGAGACCACCGACCACGACCGCTACGCCTACGTCGAAGCACCGGAAACGAGCGCCCTCCACTCAGACCCCGTCAGGGTCAGTGCGCTGGCCGAGGCGCATGGCATGATCCGCATGCAGGCCCTCAGCGTCGAAGAATCGGCGGAATTCATCAGGCAAGGGGTGGAGGAGCTATGAGCGACCGACTTACGTGGTTCAAGTCCAGCTACAGCGACAGCGAAGGCAGCGCCTGCATAGAGGTCGCCCTGGACTGGCGTAAGTCCACACACAGCGACAGCCAGGGCGGCGACTGCGTAGAGGTCGCCTCCTGCCCCCACACCGTCCACGTCCGCGACTCCAAGCTCGGTGAGGCCGGCCCGAGCTTTGACATTCCGGCCGCCGCGTGGACCGCGTTCCTCGGCGAGCTGCACCCGTAGGCCGGCTCGCTGACCGTCAAACCGTGGCCGCCCCGCTACCCCAAATCGATATCCGGAATGCCATAGGCCGTACACACGGGACAGAGCTGCCCTAGGATGCCTCACCCGGTAGCACGCTGAAGGGGCAGTCAGGGCATGCGGGAACAACTGGGGTTACGGATCCGGGTCGTTGGAGATGACGGGCAGGTGCGGTCGTTGCACCGCTGGCTGGCCCGGGACTCGGACCTGGTCGGCGTCGAGCACGAGTTGGCCGCCGACAAGGCAGAGCCCGGCTCGATGGGCGGTTCTGCGCTGGAGGTCATCAATGTGGTGCTGTCCAACACGATCGCCCTGAGTACCCTTCTGCTCACCGTCGCCAACTGGCGCGCGTCGCGCAGCGAGCGTGTAGAGGTCAGGATCGAGTACGCCGGGGCCGTCGTCACCGTGGCGGCGAACAGCCCGGAGGATGTCCAGCGGATGGTCGATTCCCTGACCGCCGACAGGAACCTGTAGCCGTGCTCCAGCTGTCGGACCCCGCGGCCAGCCGGGCGGTGCTGATCGGCACACATACGTACCAGGACCCGAGGCTGGACGACCTGCCCGCGGTCCAGCGGAACCTACGGCGGCTGAAGGAGCTGCTCGCCGATCCATTGCTGTGGGGACTGTCCGCCGATCACTGCGACGTTCTCGAGCAGTCCGACCGGGAGACGGCACTGGACGCGGTCACGCGAGCCGGTACGGAGGCGACCGACACGCTGCTCGTCTACTACGCCGGCCACGGCCTGGTGCATCCGCTTTCGGACGAGCTGCATCTCGCCCTCCCGAACACCCGGCGGGACATGCTGTACACGGCGCTTCGCTACGAGGATCTTCGGGTCGCCCTGCTGGCGACCGGTCTACGCCCCCGGCGGAAGGTCGTCATCCTGGACTGCTGCTGGAGCGGTCTCGCCCTGCACGGAGCCATGTCGGCGGGCGATCTGAGCGCGCGGACCACCATCGAGGGCACGTACGTGCTCACCGCGACGGCGGAGACCCGGACAGCCCTCGCCCCACCCGGGGAGACGTACACCGCGTTCAGCGGCGAGCTGATCACCATGCTCGACCGGGGCATCACCGGTGGGCCCCAACTGCTCAGCATGAGCACCGTGTACGAGCATCTCCGCGAGGCCCTCGCCGCCAAGGGGAGACCTGAACCGCAGCAGCGCAACCGGAACACGTCGGGAGCGATCTGCCTGGTGCGCAACCGTGCTGCGGCCGACCCGCCCGGCGCGCAGGAACACGTACAGGAACAGGAACACGTACAGGAACCGGAGCCCGAGCCCCAGCCCCAGCCCCGGCCCCAGCCCCAGCCCCAGCCCCGCGAGCCCAAAGCGGCACCCGAGCCCGAGCGAGAGGCCAAAGCCGAACCCAAGTCCAAGTCCAAGCTGTCCGGTCGCCGGATGCTGATGCCTCTGGCGGCGGGGCTTCTGGTGGCAGCCATCTCCCTGACAGCCAGCCTCTGGCCGGACGGGTCCGGCTCAGGCTCCGACTCCGACTCCGGCTCCGGCTCCGGCTCCGGCTCCAACACCCGTTCCGGTGACGGCAACGGAGCTACCTCCGCCGTGACCGTGACCATCGGCGTCGACGCACCGCTCACAGGGGCGTTGTCCTCCTACGGGACCAGCATCAGGAATGCCGTCGATCTCGCCGTCAGGACTGCCAACAAGAACAAGGAGGTCCCCGGAGTGACCTTCAGGACCGAGGCCCGGGACGACAAGGCCCTGCCCGAGCAGGGAGAGCAGAACATGTCCCGGTTCGTGGCCGATTCGTCGGTGATCGGGGTCGTCGGCCCGTTCAGTTCCGCCGTCGCTCAGTCGGCCCTGAAGGCGGCCGACAGCGCGGGGCTCCTGGTGATCTCCCCGGGGGCAAGCAACCCGTCCCTCACTCTCGGGCCGAATGGCGTCTCGGGAAACCCGGAACGTCCCAGCAAGTCCTTCTTCCGTACCGCGCCCAACGACACGACTCAGGGCCGGTTCGCCGCGCGCCACGTCGTCCAGTCGCTCGGGAAGCAGAAGGTCTTCGTAGCCGACGACGGAACGGCGTACGGAACCACGCTCACCAGTACGTTCAAGAGTGAGTTCACGCGTCTGGGTGGCACGGTAGTAGGCACGGACACGCTGCAGACCGGCACAGCGAAGCCTTCCGGGACGGCGGCGAAGATCGCGCAGAGCGGAGCCGAAGCCGTCTACTACAGCGGGTATTCGGCCGATGCCGGCGCCCTTGCCTCCGAGGTCGAGAAGCGGATCCCGGACATCCCGCTGATCGGCGGCGACGGCATTGTGGACAAGGATTTCATCGACCGCGCCGGCCGGAACGGTGACCTCGCGACGCTGCCCGGCGCCCCCGCCGAGTCCCTGGAATCGGCGACTTCCTTCGTCGCCGACTACAAGGCGGCGGGCTACAAGGAGCCCTTCACCGACTACAGCACGCTGGCCTATGACGCCGCCTGGGCCGTCGTCCAGGGAACCAAGGCAGCGGCACAGTCGGGCGCCGACAAGCCCTCGGACCTCCGGGCCCGGGTGAAGGACGCCGTCCGAGACGTGTCCTTCGACGGCACGAGCGGAAGGATCTCCTTCAACGCATACGGCGACATCAAATCCCAGCTGTTCACCGTGTACCAGGTGCGCGACGGAGCCTGGAAGGCCGTCAGGACCGGCGCCTACCCCGCATGACGACGAGGTCCACGCTCGTGGCCAGATCCGGGCTTCTCGTGGCCAGATCCGGGCTTGGGGACCCGAGCGCCTTGCAGGGGCGCGGTCACGTGGACGCGACCGTTGCCCCGGACCAGCACGATCGGCCCGCCGAGCCGGATGCGGCGCGGATCAGCAGGTCGCGGAAGTCGCGCCGGCCGAAACCTCCTGTCGGTCCGGGAAGCCCGGCACCGCCAGGCCCTCGCGCCGCGATTCGCCGCGCGACGCCCCCGGGGGAGTGCCAGGCTGGGTGCACCCGCGAACCGGAGAAGGAGACTCGCCATGATCACGACCGACTTCGTACCCGGCTCCCCCTGCTGGCTCGACCTCGGCGCTCCCGACGTCCCCGCCGCGGCGGCCTTCTACGGAGCCGTCTTCGGCTGGCGGGCCGAATCGTTCGGCGAGGACGCCGGCGGCTACTCCGCCTTCCGCCTCGACGGCAAGGTGGTGGGTGCCGTCGGACCACTCACCGAGGAAGGCGCCCGCTCCGCCTGGATGATCTATTTCCGCACCGCGGACGCGGACGCCACCGTCAAGGCCGTGCAACAGGCAGGCGGCGCTGTCCGTGCCGCACCCGGCGATGTCTCGGACGAGGGGCGGTTCGCCCAGCTCACCGACCCGCAGGGTGCCCAGTTCGCCGTCTGGGAACCCAACCAGTACGCGGGGTTCGAGCTGGCCGACGCCCCGGGCAGCCTTGGCTGGGTCGAGCTCTACACCACCGACTCGGCCGCCGCCCGGAGCTTCTACGGCAGCGTCTTCGGCTGGGCCACCCAGGACATGCCGCTGCCCGGCGGAGGCGGCACCTACACGCTGCTGACGCCCGCAGGCTGCGGCGAGGAGCGGATGCACGGCGGTCTCATGGCAGCTCCGGAGATGTTCGCGTCCGGTGGGCAGCCGTACTGGCACCCGGTGTTCGGCTCGGCGGACTGCGATGCCACCGTCGCCCTCGTGCGCGAGAACGGCGGCGGAGTCTCGATGGGACCGGAAACCGCGGAAGGTGTGGGTCGCATGGCGGTCTGTACCGACCCCGCCGGAGCGGAGTTCGTCGTACTGACCCCCGCGGAAGCACGCTGAACGCTTCTGCCGTCCGGTTGCAGCCGCCTGGAGAGACGACGCTCCGGCCGAGGTGACGAGGGCAACACGGAACCGGATCTCCGTACCGGCGGGAAAAAGAACCGCAGGCGTTCGGTGACCATCGGCGGCCCTTTCGAAGGGAGGGGCCGCCCCCACCCATCGAAGTACCAAAAGGGACATTCGCGTCACGTCCGCGTCGCGTCCCCGTCGCGTTCCCGTGGGCGAAAACACGAAGCGATCAGCAGGACGCGCCCGTAAGCTCACGGGCATGCAGGTGATCCAGTCGACGAAGCTCGCAAACGTCTGTTACGAAATCCGGGGCCCGGTACTCGAGGAGGCCATGCGCCTGGAGGCAGCAGGTCACCGCATCCTCAAGCTCAACACCGGCAACCCCGCCGCCTTCGGTTTCGAGTGCCCGCCCGAGATCCTCGAGGACATCCTCCGCAACCTCGGCACTGCGCACGGCTACGGCGACGCGAAGGGGCTGCTGTCCGCGCGGCGCGCGGTGATGCAGCACTACCAGACCAAGGACATCAACCTGGATGTCGAGGACATCTATCTCGGTAACGGCGTCTCCGAGCTGATCCAGATGTCGATGCAGGCGCTGCTCGACGACGGCGACGAGGTGCTCGTACCCGCCCCGGACTATCCGCTGTGGACCGCTTCCGTGTCCCTCGCGGGCGGCACCGCCGTGCACTACCGCTGTGACGAGCAGTCCGACTGGATGCCCGACCTCGCCGACATCGAGCGCAAGATCACCGATCGCACGAAGGCGATGGTGATCATCAACCCGAACAACCCCACGGGTGCGGTGTACGACGACGAGATACTGCGGAGCCTCACCGAGATCGCCCGCAGGCACAATCTGGTCGTCTGCTCCGACGAGATCTACGACAAGATCCTCTACGACGGCGCCACGCACACGCCGACCGCCGCGCTCGCCCCGGACCTGATGGTCCTCACCTTCAACGGGCTCTCCAAGAACTACCGGGTGGCCGGCTACCGCTCCGGCTGGCTGGCGGTCTGCGGCCCCAAGGCGCACGCCACCTCGTACATCGAGGGCCTGACCATCCTCGCCAACATGCGTCTGTGCGCGAACATGCCCTCGCAGCACGCGGTGGCCACAGCGCTCGGCGGACGGCAGTCGATCGAGGATCTGGTGCTGCCCGGCGGGCGGATCCTGGAGCAGCGGGACATCGCGTACGACCTGCTCACCCAGATTCCTGGCGTGACCTGCGTCAAGCCGAAGGGCGCGCTGTATCTCTTCCCGCGTCTCGACCCCACGGTCTACAAGATCAAGGACGACCGGCAGATGGTGCTGGACCTGCTGCGCGCCGAGAAGATCATGGTCGTGCACGGTACGGGCTTCAACTGGCCCGAGCCGGACCACTTCCGGATCGTGACGCTGCCGGCGGCGCAGGACCTGGCGGACGCGGTGACCCGGATCGGGACCTTCCTGGACGGTTACAGCCAGCCCTGACGCCGCACCAGGACCCCCAGCGCCCCCGGGGGTCGCACCCCGCGCATGGCCGGAACCCGACGCTACTCAACTTTAGACAGAATCTAAGCTAGGATGGTCTCCTGACGCTGAGCAGGAGGCCATCCCATGTACGAGCCGATCCGCACCAAGTCGGTCCACAGGATGGCCGACGACGACGCCCAGTACCCCCACCGCAGCCGCGAGGAGGAACTGGACATCCAGCTCGCCGGTCATCTCTCCGCGCTGCTCGCCGTCACCGACGAGCTCGGTCTCGACGAGGCCGCCGAGCGCATCGCGGGCCAGGTCGCACGCCTCCGCGGCGCCCCGCCCGCCCGCCACGCGGGCCTCACCGGCGCCGACCCCGCCGCCCTGCACCGCCGCGCGCACACCCTCGCGGGCCGCGCCCTCGTCGTCGCCGCGTCCCGCGCCGACACCGCCGCCGCGATCCTGTCCGCCGAGCGGATGGACGCGCACACCGCCGCCCTGACCGAACCGCGTCTGGTCGGCGCCCACTGACGGCCCCGGTCCGCGGGCCGCGAAGGCGCGCGGGCCGGGTGCCACCTCTTGGCGGGAAAGGTCCGGCACTTCTGCCGGGAAAGGGTCCGGCCCCCGGAGCCGTGAGGGGGCTCCGGGGGCCGGGACGCAGCGGACCTGGTTGACCCCACAGGTCAGGGCGGATGTCGAGTTGGCCCGCCGCGACGTCTTCCGTACGGGGATCAGCCCAGGCGCTGCACCAGCGCGCGGTACTGGTCCCACAGCTCCTTGGGCGCGTGGTCGCCGAAGGTGTTGAGGTGCTCGGGGACCAGGGCGGCCTCCTCGCGCCAGACCTCCTTGTCGACCGTGAGCAGGAAGTCCAGCTCGGAGTCGGCCAGCTCCAGGCCCTCGGTGTCCAGGGACTCCTTGGTGGGCAGAATGCCGATCGGCGTCTCGACGCCCTCGGCCTTGCCCTCCAGGCGCTCCACGATCCACTTCAGGACGCGGCTGTTCTCGCCGAAGCCCGGCCACACGAACTTGCCCGCGTCGTTCTTGCGGAACCAGTTGACGTAGTAGATCTTCGGGAGCTTGGCCTGGTCCCCCTTGGCTGTCGCAGTGGCGCCGACCTTGACCCAGTGGCCCATGTAGTCGCCCATGTTGTAGCCGCAGAACGGCAGCATGGCGAACGGGTCGCGGCGCAGCTCGCCGACCTTGCCCTCGGCGGCGGCGGTCTTCTCGGACGCGACGTTCGCGCCGAGGAACACGCCGTGGTTCCAGTCGAAGGACTCGGTCACCAGCGGCACGGCGGAGGCGCGGCGGCCGCCGAAGAGGATCGCGGAGATCGGGACGCCCTTGGGGTCCTCCCACTCGGGGGCGATCGTCGGGCACTGGGCGGCCGGGACGGTGAAGCGGGCGTTCGGGTGGGCGGCCGGGGTCCCGGACTCCGGAGTCCAGTCGTTGCCCTTCCAGTCCGTGAGGTGCGCGGGCAGTTCCTCGGTCATGCCCTCCCACCAGATGTCGTTGTCGTCGGTGAGCGCGACGTTGGTGAAGACGGAGTTGCCCCACAGGGTCTTCATGGCGTTGGCGTTGGTGTGCTCGCCGGTGCCGGGCGCGACGCCGAAGAAGCCGGCCTCCGGGTTGATCGCGTACAGCTGGCCGTCCTCGCCGAACCGCATCCAGGCGATGTCGTCGCCGATGGTCTCCACGGTCCAGCCGGAGATGGTGGGCTCGAGCATGGCGAGGTTCGTCTTGCCACAGGCGCTCGGGAAGGCCGCGGCGACGTACTTCGACTCGCCCTGCGGCGGGGTGAGCTTGAGGATCAGCATGTGCTCGGCGAGCCAGCCCTCGTCGCGCGCCATGACGGAGGCGATACGCAGGGCGTAGCACTTCTTGCCGAGCAGGGCGTTGCCGCCGTAGCCGGAGCCGTACGACCAGATCTCGCGCGACTCGGGGAAGTGCGAGATGTATTTGGTGGAGTTGCAGGGCCACGGCACATCGGCCTCGCCCTCGGCGAGCGGCGCGCCGAGGGTGTGGACGGCCTTGACGAAGAAGCCGTCGGTGCCGAGCTCGTCGAGGACGGGCTGTCCCATGCGGGTCATGGTGCGCATCGAGACGGCGACGTACGCGGAGTCGGTGATCTCAACGCCGATCGCGGACAGCGGGGAGCCCAGCGGGCCCATGCAGAACGGCACGACGTACATCGTGCGGCCGCGCATCGAGCCGCGGAAGATGCCCTTCTCACCGGCGAAGATCTCCTTCATCTCCGCGGGGGCCTTCCAGTGGTTGGTCGGGCCCGCGTCCTCCTCCTTCTCGGAGCAGATGAAGGTGCGGTCCTCGACGCGCGCGACGTCACTCGGGTCCGACGCGGCGTAGTACGAGTTCGGGCGCTTGATCGGGTCAAGCTTCTTGAAGGTGCCCTTGGCGACGAGCTCCCCACAGAGACGCTCGTACTCGGCCTCGGAACCGTCACACCAGACGACGCTGTCCGGCTGCGTGATTGCTGCGATCTCGTCGACCCAGGCTACGAGCTCCTGGTGGTTGGTGGGGACGGTGGGAGCCGCGATGTCGCGCGCCACGATCGCTCCTAAGTGAGGGATTGGAGGTTGGCCCCGTGGGGGCTGCGACCCGGATGCTTCGTAGCCCGCTCATCCGGTGCCGACCGCACTCATCTGATCATCCGTGCCCGGTGCGCATATGTCCATAGGACCTCTCACGTGAGCATCGCCACTCGCGGGACGCCCGAGGAGCGCCGGACGCGGGCTCGACACGCGCTCGGGCCGCGCTCGGGGCGTGTCCGCGACCCGTCCGCGACCTGTCCGCAGCCCGTCCGAAGGCCGTCCGCAGCCCGTCCCAAGCCCCGCCACAGGCCCGGCACTCGGCCGGGCCGAGAGAGGCTGCCCGGATGCATCCATTACCTACGGTTCCGTAGGTACCATCCACGTCATGACTGCTGCCGCGCCCGAAGTGACCGAGATCGAACCCACCCCGGTGAAACCCAGGCTGCGCGGCTGGCTGCACGCCGGGATGTTCCCGGCCGCCCTGGTCGCGGGGCTGGTCCTCATCGCGCTCGCGGACACGATGCGGGCCCGCGTGGCCTGCGCGATCTACGTGTTCACAGCGTGCCTGCTCTTCGGCGTGAGCGCGATCTACCACCGCGGCACCTGGGGCCCGCGCGGCGAAGCCATTCTGCGCCGGCTCGATCACGCCAATATCTTCCTGATCATCGCGGGCACCTACACTCCGCTGACCATGCTCCTGCTGCCCGATTCCACCGGGCGGACGCTGCTGTGGGCGGTCTGGGCGGCGGCCGTGGCGGGGATCGCCTTCCGGGTCTTCTGGGTCGGTGCCCCGCGCTGGCTCTACACCCCGTGCTACATCGCCATGGGCTGGGCGGCCGTCTTCTTCCTGCCCGACTTCATGCGCGCCGGCGGGATCGCCGTACTCGTCTGCGTGATCGTCGGCGGGCTGCTCTACAGCGCCGGCGGCGTGATCTACGGCATCAAGCGGCCGAACCCGTCACCCCGGTGGTTCGGCTTCCACGAGGTCTTCCACTCCCTCACGCTCGCGGCGTTCGTCGTGCACTACGTGGGCATCTCGCTGGTGGCCTACCAGCAGTCGTAACCCCTCCCCGAATGTGGCCGTGGCAGCGATGTCACGGCCATCTTTCTCGGCATCGACGGCTTCGGCGGCTTTCCTCGACATCGGCGGGCGCGGCCACCGCGCCCGCCGATGCAGGACAATGACGACCATGGCCGCCACCATCCGTACCCCCTCGCGCGACACCGTCGCCGAAGCGCAGCCACAGCCGGGACTGCGCGAACGCAAGAAGCTCAGGACGCGGATCGCGATCCGCCGCGCGGCCTGCCGGCTCATCTCCGAGCAGGGGTACGAGGCGACCACCGTCGAACAGATCGCGGAGGCGGCCGAGGTCTCCCCGTCCACGGTCTTCCGCTACTTCCCGGCCAAGGAAGACATCGTCCTCACCGACGACCACGCCCGGGCCATGGAGGCCGGGCTGCGGGCCAGGCCCGCCGACGAGGACCCGCTGGACTCACTGCGGCACGTGATGACGGAAGGGCTGGCGGCCTTCCTCGCCGAGGAGCGCGAGGACGTCATCCAGCGCACCAGGCTGATGGTGGAGGTTCCGGCGGTCCGCGCCCGGATGACCGAGACGATGGCCACGACGTCCGAGCTGCTGGGCCACGCGCTCGCCGAGCGCACCGGGCGCGACCACGACGACCTTGATGTACGGGTGTTCACGGCGGCGGTGCTCGGCGCGCTGCGCGAGGTGATGCTGTACTGGGCGGCGCGGGACCACCAGGACGACCTGATCGAGCTGATGGACCACGCGCTGACCACGATCAAGGGCGGGCTGAGGCTCTAGCGGACCGTCCCCCGCGCCCCCGTCGCCGGAGGGCGCGCCCCCATTGCCCGTCGAGTCCTCCTTCAGCCCGCCGAAGGAGATGACATCGCCGTTGCCGAGGATCGTCGCGGACGGATACCAGTGTCCGCCGTTCATGTCGTTCGTCTGCCGAGGACCCTATAGGCGGAAGATCAAAGTCCGGTGCCTGACCGATAAAAACTGACGTGGCATCGTCAATTGGCGAGTTTCCGGGCAAGTTCCGCAGCATCCGTCGTGGGCGCGTCGCAGGTGAAGTTCCGGCAGACGTAGGCCGCCGGGCGGCCGTCCACCAGGGGCCGGTCCGCCAGCAGCGGGAACTCCTCGCTGCCTGTCTCACCGACCGCGACCACCGCGCCGGGAGCCGGTGCCAGCAGCGCCGTACGCAGCAACTCTCGCGTCCCCGCGTCGCTCTGCGGCCCCACGACCGCCACCTCGCGCGGCCCGTCGAGCAGCGCCTCCGCGACCGCCAGACCCCAGCCGATGAAGCGCGGGGCACGCGGGCCGAGCGCCTTCACCACGCCCAGCGCGCCCTCGGCGGCGGTGCGGTGGGCCTCGGAGCCGGTGTGCGCCGCATAAGAGAGCAGCGCGCCTGCCGCGGCCGTCCAGCCGGACGGGGTCGCGCTGTCCGTGGGGTCCTGCGGGCGGCGGATCAGCTGTTCGGCGTCATGGGCGGTGTCGTACAGCGCCCCGCCCTCGCCCGTGAACTGCTCGAGCACAATGTCCAGCAGGAACCCGGCGAATTCGAGCCACACCCCTTCGCCGCTCACCGCAGCGAGCGCCAGGAAGCCCTCGGCGACATCCGCGTAGTCCTCCAGGACCCCTGCGTGCGCGCCGACTTGACCGTCCTTGGAGGTACGGGCCAGCCGGGCGCCGCCGGCCGAGAAGTCGATGTGCATCCGCACCAGCAGGTCGGCCGCCTCGGTGGCCCGCTCGATCAGATCCGGGCGGTCGAAGTACGCGCCGGTCTCCGCGAGCGCCGCGATCGCGAGCCCGTTCCAGGCGGCGACCACCTTGTCGTCCCGCCCCGGCCGCGCCCGCTCCGCACGGGCCGCGAGCAGCCGCTCCTTGATCCCCGCAGGGGCTTCCCCGTCCGGGAGCCGCAGCACCGAGGCACCCTCCTCGAAGGTCCCCTCCTGCGTCACCCCGAAGTGCTCGGCTGCCCGCTGTCCGTCCTCGTCCCCCAGAACGTCCTTCAGCTGATCCAGCGTCCACACATAGAACGCGCCCTCGACATGCCTGCCGCTGCGGTCGGCACTGTCGGCATCCAGCGCGGACGCGAAGCCACCCTCTGCCGTACGCAGCTCCCGCACCATGAAGTCGGCTGTTTCCAGCGCCACCCGCCGCGCCAGATCCGAGCCGGTCACCCGCCAGAGGTGGGCGTAGGTGCGGCACAGGAGCGCATTGTCGTAGAGCATCTTCTCGAAGTGCGGAACCAAAGGTCCATTCCGCTCCTGACTCAAAACGTACCGATGGAACCCACCGCCCACCTGGTCGAACAGGCTGGAGCACGCCATGGCCCGGCACAGCCCCTCAGCGATCTCACGGGCACCTGCGGATTCCGTCCGCGCGTGGTGCCGCAGAAGGAATTCGACGACCATGCTCGGAGGGAATTTGGCGTTGCCACCTCCGAACCAGCCAGTCGCCGGGTCGTACTCCCGGGTGAGCCCAAGTAGCGCCTGGGCAAGCTCCGCATCACCGGGGAGCCCAGTTGTGCCGTAGTCCAGTTGCCTCCCTGCCAGGTCACGGGTGATCTTCTCGGCGACCTCCCCAACCTCCTCACGCCGACTCGTCCACGCAGTCTGAACGCCTTCGAGCACCTGCCGGAAGGACGGCATTCCGTGCCGCGGCTCGGGCGGGAAGTAGGTGCCGAAATAGAACGGCTCCCCGTCCGGAGTCATAAAGACGGACATGGGCCAGCCACCCTGCCCGGTGGCAGCCTGCACGGCCTCCATGTAGACGGCGTCGACGTCGGGGCGCTCCTCCCGGTCCACCTTCACGGACACGAAGTGCTCGTTCATGAGGGCTGCCGTCTCTTCGTCCTCGAAGCTCTCGTGGGCGAGTACATGACACCAGTGGCAAGAGCTGTAACCCACGCTCAGGAAGACGGGCACGTTACGCCGGCGAGCTTCCTCGAAGGCGGCAGGCTCCCACTGCCACCAGTCAACGGGGTTTTCCGCGTGCTGAAGGAGGTACGGAGACGTGGAGTGTGCGAGTCGGTTGGGCATGCCCCAATCCTTGCGTACGCGACGAAACCCCGCCCATGCGCCACGGGCAGAGCATACGAACGGGGCGCGTGCGGCTCAGTGCAGGCGCATCGAGCAGGGAGCGGGTGTTCATGGAGCGTCCCAGGCGGCTGTCACGCGTACGCTCGTTCGGATGCGAACTCCACCTCTGGCCGGGACTCTGGTCGCCGAAACCCGCCACCTCTGCGCATCACACCGCAGGTGTCACGTCCCAGCGTGAGAGCCAGTCGAATTCAAGCCGCTCAAGAATCGGGGTGTGGTCCCCCTGCCGGGCTGCTGGCTTGACCGTGATGCCTCTCTCCCCAAGGGCGCACTTCAAGAGCATCCGCCTATCTGCCGTGTCTGCCTCCTCCCACGCTTGTCTCAGGTTCTCAATCTGCGTGAGGGGGGCGAGGTCCGCTTCCGCGTCCAGATTTTCCAAGGTCACGGTCGTGCTGTCGATCACGGCACACAGCCGTTCGCTCAGTTCCTCAAAGCGCTCTTCGTCCATCTTGCCGTAGACGTAGAAGTCTTCTTCGAGCTTCTTCACACGCTGCTGTGCGGCTTCAAGTGCCTTCTGGGTCTCTTCCTTCTTGGCCCTTGTCTCCGGGTCCGCGAAGGCGAGCCACCGGCGGGCGATCTCGATGATCACCGGGTCATCGGGCGCAAGAGCAGTGATGTGGTTGACCCAGGCTTGTCCGACCGCGAAATCGATGCGCTCGGCCAGCGTCACAACACCCTCGCAGATGGACTTGCCACGCGTTTGCCGGACTTCGCATCGGTAGCGCCCTCCACGGTGGCTCATCGGGCCACCACACGCGTCAAGCTTCCCCTCAGCCTGCTTGTCCCGCATCCGTCCGCAGCGGTAGCTGCCCGTACCCAGATACTTCGCCTCCGGCTTTCCCCTGGCCCAACGCTCATCGGTCCGTTCGGCGATGAGTGCCTTGATCCTGAACCACTCAGCCGGAGTCACCACCCCCTTCCCGCACATGACAATCTCACCCTTCTCATTACGCAAGGGCTCTCCGTAACCCTCCCAGGAATCCATCGGGTTGCCGTGCTCGTCCGCCTTGCGCTGCCGCACAGGGACCATTCCCGCGAAGAGCGGGGACTGGGCAAGCTT
This sequence comes from Streptomyces sp. NBC_01142, assembly GCF_026341125.1. NCBI lineage: Bacteria > Bacillati > Actinomycetota > Actinomycetes > Kitasatosporales > Streptomycetaceae > Streptomyces > Streptomyces sp. NBC_01142. The sequence continues at coordinate 721,374 of NZ_JAPEOR010000001.1, read as the reverse complement.
GCTCACTGCGGTAGGTGACCACGTAGCCCCGCTCCGGGTGCGATGGCCTTCCTCGTTGAGCTTGTGGGCGGTGTCCTTCGTGCTCTTCCTGTCGAGCAACAGATCCGCCAGCCGACGGGCGGTCTCGTACTCCTCCGTGTGGTGCTCGACCTTGCCGCTTCCCCGCGCGCTGTAGAGCCCGAACGGGGGCCTGCCCGTTCCCCGTCGGCCCTCCGCCTTGTGGGAGTCATGGCCGATCTGGACTCGCTTCGCAATGTCCTTCGATTCCTCCCTGGCGCGTTCGCTCAGGATGGCGAAGACCATGCGCCCGCCCTTGGCCGAGTCCAATCCTTCAGAGACGGACACGAGACGCGAGTGTCGGCGGTCGAACTCATCGAGCATTCGGCCGACCGCTCCCATGCCGCGCCGGTCGAAGCGGTCCGTCTTCCACACTCCGAGCGTCCTGGACTCACCGTTCATGATTGCTTGCGTGGCCTTCTCGAACTCTCGCCGCCGCACATAGGTCTTGGACGCCGAGAGCTGATCAAACCAGACGTGCCGAATCTGGAGTCCGGCCGTCTCGGCCCAGCGCACCAAGTCGCGGAGGTGTCCGCGGAGGGTGGCAAGGTCCTCTCTCTTGTTGCTCCGCCGTAGGTAGGCGTCCATCAACCCCGACGGTTCCGCCGTGGCGGGTTCGTCCAGCCCCATGGCTTTCAGTTCGTCGGGGCTGAGCCCCAATCCGACCAGCGTCACGTGATCACCGCGCATCGCAACTCCCTCTACTCTCAAGGGAAACGGTATGGAAGCAATGGACCTTGGACCTCTACTTTCCCGAAGTGCGGCACAGTTCGCTCATCCGAACGCGGTTGATCGTCAGACTCTCTCGCGCTGACGCGCCGTACGCAGGACACTTGTCGCCGGACCGGAACCGGAACGCAAGCCGGTAGGAAACCGGAACGCACCGGAGCGCAAGCGGGAACGGAACCGGAACTCTCGGAGGGGGACGCACATGCGGGACAGCCACCGGGCGGAAGCCGAGCGGCTGTTGGTACGCGCCGTCGAGGAAGAGGTACGGCGTTCGGGAGGGCGGTCGGACTCGGGTGTGCTGCTGGCACGCGGGCGGGCCGCTCTGGACACGATGGCGGCGAATGCCGACGAGGAGTACACGGCGTACGAGCACGCGCTGGCGGAAGCGGAGGCCGGGCAGCAGCCCCTGTCCGCGCACTTCAGCCGGCAGAACATCTCGACTCCCCTGCTGGTGACGGCTGTTGCGGCGGCCGCCGCGTTCGGCGCGGACGTCGCACTCGGTACGGCGCTGGACACCGCGTTCGCCGCCGGCGCGCTCGTCGCCGGCGCCGGGGCGGCCACCACCGTCGCCAAAGTGACCGCGTCGCACTGGCCGGCCGCCCACCGCAGGGCCGGCGCGCTCGGCCAGCCGGGTGGGGCGGAGCAGCTGCGGCTGCAGTGGCTGACGGCGCTGGAGGTACGGGGCATCCGCCCTTTCCTGGACCAGCAGCGGATGCTGGCCTCGACCACCCGTACCGCAAAGAAACCGGCCGTGGCGCCGCAGCTGCGAGGCGCGGACCGCAGCGCCGCGGCGCGCAGGAGGTCCGTGCTGGAGCAGTCCTTCGGTCATCTTCCGGAGCCGGCGGGCGCGTTCGAGGGCCGTCGGGAGGAGATGACGCAGATCGCGCAGTGGGTGCACGCCGCCCGCGCCTCCACCGAGACCAGGCCGACGGTCGTGGTCCTGTACGGCGCGGCGGGCGCGGGGCGCACCACGCTCGCGATCCGGGCCGCGCACGATCTCAAGGACCAGTTCAGGGGTGCCTGCGTCGTCGATCTGCGCGGTGAGGGCGGTCAGCCGCTGTCCACGCGCGACGCGCTGCTGCATCTGCTGAACCGGCTGGGCGCGCCGCGCGAGCAGTTGCTGTTCCGGGAGCGGTCCTCGGCCGAGCAGCAGGTCAGGCGGCTGGGCGAGCTGTACCACCAGCATCTGACGGGTCTGCCGGTGACGGTGGTGCTGGACGACGCGAGCGATCCGGACCAGGTGCGCACGCTGGTGCCGGAGCGCTCGGACAGTCTGGTGCTGGTCACCTCGCGCACCCGGCTCGAGCTGCCGGCGGACATTCCGGCATGGGTGCACCAGCTGCCGGTCGAGGCGCTGGACGCCGCGGGCGCGGAGAAGCTGCTGCGCGCGTCCGCCCAGGAGCCTGCGACCGGTCCGTACGACGCCCAGTCGGCCGACGAGGTACGGGAGTTGTGCGGCGGGCTGCCGCTCGCGCTGCGTATCGCGGGCTCGTCGCTCGGCCCGCGCACCACACACCGGCTGGCCGCGGACCTGGGTGCCTACGGTCCGGTGGACCCGGTCGAGCGGGCGCTGTGGCTGCGCTACACCGACCAGTCCGAAGAGGGGCGGCGGCTGCTGCGCCGGCTCGCGCTGGCCGGTCGCGCGTCACTGGGCGCGGCCGCCGCTGCCGCGCTGCTGGCCACGGACGAGCAGGAGTCGCAGCGGCTGCTGTCGGACCTGGCCAAGGCCGGTCTGATCGACCATGTACGCGCCAGCCGCTACCGGCTGCACGACGTCGTACGGTCCTTCGCGCGGGCCCGCCTGCTGGACGAGGAGGAGGCCGCGGACCGTACCGCCGCGCAGGAGCGCCTCATCGAGAACTATGCGGAGCTGGCCGGCGCCGTGATCCGTATGGTCGACGGCAAACTCTCCACCCGCGCGGGCCAGTTCGGGGCGCACGGCTTCTCCTCCCTGGACGCGGCGCTGCGCTGGCTGGACGACGAGTCGAGCTTCATCACCTCGGCACTGCGGCACGCGGAGGGCGTGAACCAGCAGGCCGTACTCAATCTGCTGGGCGCGCTGTGCGACTACTGTCTGCTGCGCGGGGACCTGTACCGGCTGGGCGAGATCAGCGAGCTGTCGCAGGCGGTGGACCAGGGGCTGCTGGAGCGTTCCGTACGGTGGCGTACCGGCATCGCGGCCCGCCAGCTCGGCGAGCTCGACAAGGCCAACACCACGCTCTCCTCCGTCGTCGGCCTGTATCGCGAGGCGCACCACGACGCGGGCACCGCGCTGGCGCTCTGCTCGCTCGGGATCACCCTGCACCACCAGGGCAATCTGACCGAGGCGGCCGCGAAGCTGAACGAGGCGATCGAGCTCCAGTCCTCGCAGGAGCAGGCCGAGGACCGGGCGTGGTCGCTGCACGCGCTGGCCGCGGTGGAACGCGACCGGGCCAACCTCAACCGGGCCCTGGCCCTGCTGGCCACCGCACTGACCCTGCACAGGGAGGGCGAGTCACTGCACGGCGAGGCGTGGACGCACTTCCAGCTGGGCCAGGTGTGTCTGCGCATGGGCGATGTCGTACGGGCCGAGTCCGAGCTGCGCGAGGCCCTGGACCTGTACGGCCGCACCCATGACGAGCGCGGCGAGGCCTGGGCGCTGACCCAGCTGGCCCGGGCCCGGCTGGTGGACGGCGACCCGGCGCAGGCCGTGGACCAGCTGCGGCAGGCCCTGTCCCGCCACCGCGACCAGGAGGACGCACGCGGTGAGGCCTGGACGCTGTACTACCTGGGCCAGGCGCTGGAGGAGCGCGGCGACCGCGACCAGGCGGTACGCGAGCTGGAACGGGCGCGCACGATGTTCTCCCGGATGCGCGACGTGTACGGCCTGGCCTGCGCCCGGCACCACTCGGGCCGGGTGACGAGGGACCAGCGCGCGGCCCAGACCGGCAATCTCCGCAACTCCGGATTCGCCCGCCAGCTCCTGGTGGACGCCCGCGCGGACTTCGCCCGGATCGGCGTGGCGCACGGCGAGGCATGGACCTGTCTGGAGCTGGCGCTGATCGACGCGGGCAACAACCGCGCGGCCCAGGCGCTGGCGCTGTGCGACGAGGCGGCGGCGCTGTTCACGTCGTACGACGACCGGCGCGGCGCGGACTGGGCGCGCTTCCTGCGCTGCACACTGCTGCCGTTCGCCTCCCCGGGCGGCATCGAGGTCGGCACGGTGGTGGCCCAGGAGGAACTGTCCCGGCTGGTGGAGACCAAGCACTCCGCGCGCGACGGCAAGCTGGAGGACTGTGCGGAGGCCCTCTCGGTGATGCTGCAGCGGGGGGTGCACCTGGAGGACGGCTGGCAGGCGTGGCAGCTGGGGATGGTGCCGAACCGGCATGCGCGGGAGGTGATGGGGGTGCCGGTGGGTGCGGCGACGTAGCCGGCCGGGGCTCCCGCCGCTGCCGCCCCGGACTCCGGTCCTCGAGCGCCGGACGGGCGGCTGTGTCTCGCCTTCAGACGCCGGACGGGCTGCTTGTCTCGCCCTCAGACGCCGGACGGGCTCGATGCGAGCCCGTCCGGCGCCCGAGGGCACACCTCGCAGGGCCTCACACCGCGGCGGGGCCCGACGTGCGCTTGGGGTCCTTCGCAGTCGCGCCCGCCTTCGGGTCGGGAGCTTCCTCGAAGTCGACCTTGCCCATGTGGCGGTTCATCGACTTCATCAGCAACCACACGCCCACGGCCAGCGCCGCGAACACGAGGAAGCCGAGGACTCCGGGGGTCACCTTGTTGTCGTCGACCTCCTTGGCGAGAGGGACGAGATGCGTCAGTGCGAGGTTTGCGCTTGCGCTCATATCAGGCATTGTCGCCGATGCCCGCGAAGAGGTCGTCCTCGGGGAGGGAGGTATCGACCAGAGACTTGGCGAGCTCGTACTCCTCGGTCGGCCAGACCTTCTTCTGGATGTCCATGGGAACGCGGAACCAGCCGCCGTCCGGGTCGATCTGCGTCGCGTGCGCGATCAGCGCCTTGTCCCGGATCTCGAAGAACTCCGCGCACGGAACGTAGGTGGTCAGCGTCCGCTCGGCGCGCTGGAACTCCTTCCAGCGCTCCAGCCACTCGCCGTACGGGGACTCCATGCCACGCTCGATCAGCGCCTCGTGCAGCGCGACCGTACGGGGACGGTTGAAGCCCTGGTTGTAGTAGAGCTTCTGCGGCTGCCAGACCGGTCCGAACTCCGACTCGGGGAACTTCTCGGCGTCGCCCGCTCCGTCGAAGGCCACCATCGAGATCTTGTGGGTCATGATGTGGTCGGGGTGCGGGTAACCGCCGTTCTCGTCGTAGGTCGTGATGACCTGCGGACGGAACGTGCGGATGGACTTCACAAGGCGGCCGGCGGCGCGCTCCACGTCCTCCAGGGCGAAGCAGCCCTCGGGCAGCGGCGGCAGCGGGTCGCCCTCCGGCAGGCCGGAGTCGACGAAGCCGAGCCACTCCTGGCCGACGCCGAGGATCTCGCGGGCCTCGTCCATCTCCTTTCTGCGTACTTCGTGGATGTTCTTCTCGATGTACGCATCACCCTGGAGCTTCGGATTGAGGATGGAGCCGCGCTCGCCTCCCGTGCAGGTCACGACCAGCACGTCCACCCCCTCGGACACATACTTGGCCATCGTGGCCGCGCCCTTGCTCGACTCGTCGTCGGGGTGGGCGTGAACGGCCATCAGTCGCAGCTGCTCAGTCAAGTCTCGATCCTCAGTGATTCGTCGCGAAATACCGGTGCCGTCCCGCAGGGACGTCGATATGGGGCGGCGGTCGGGTCGCGGGCGGGCGGCTTCTATAGTGACCGAATCGGGGGACGGAAAATTCCGGCAGCCCCTGCTCGAGAGGAACAATCATGACCGCGGTGCGCGAGGAGCTCCCGGAGGGCCGCTACGGCCGCTCGGCGGACCGGCGTGCGGACCGCAGGCTCAAGATCGTGGGCGCGGGCATGGGCGTCGCACTGCTCGCCATGGTCGGCTGGTTCGGTTACGACTACATCGCGGGCCAGAAGATCAGCGCTGAGCTCATCAAGTTCGATGTCGCCTCCGACACCGAGGTCCAGGTGCACCTGGAGGTGCGCAAGGAGAGCGACGCCACCGGCACCTGCACCCTGCGCTCCCGTGCGAAGGACGGCGCCGAGGTGGGACGCCTGGACGTCCGTATAGACCAGCGGGACGAGCAGCGGATCGACCAGGTGGTGAAGGTGCGCACCACCGCGCGTGCGACGAGCGCAGAACTGGTCGGCTGCACCGCAAGCTGACGGCGGGCTGACGGCGGGTCCCGGCGCTGACCTGCGCCGATGTAATTCTGATGGCTTTCGTCCTCCCCCTTCCGCCACGAAATTGTTAGGCTCGTGGTTTCGCCCACCCAGGGAGGCACATCCTTCAGGGTAGGGCGTTGCTTTGTATTCCCAGTACCTACGAGGAGCACCTGTGACCCAGACCAGCGAAAACGTCACCTGGCTCACCCAGGAGGCGTACAACCAGCTCAAGGCCGAGCTGGAGTACCTGTCTGGTCCTGCGCGCACGGAGATCGCCACCAAGATCGCCGCTGCGCGTGAGGAAGGCGACCTGCGCGAGAACGGCGGGTACCACGCGGCCAAGGAGGAGCAGGGCAAGCAGGAGCTCCGGGTTCGCCAGCTGACCCAGCTCCTGGAGCACGCCAAGGTCGGCGAGGCGCCTGCCGTCGCGGACGGCGTGGTCGCGCCCGGCACGGTCGTGACGATCGCCTTCGACGGCGACGAGGACGACACCGCGACGTTCCTGCTCGCCTCGCGGGAGTACGCGAGCGCCGACATCGAGACGTACTCACCGCAGTCCCCGCTCGGGTCCGGCGTGAACGGCAAGAAGGTCGGCGAGAACGCGGAGTACGAGCTGCCGAACGGCAAGAAGGCTTCGGTGAAGATCCTTGCGGCCAAGCCGTACAAGGGCTGAGGCGCAGGGAACACCGGGCGGCACCGGACAACGCCGGAGGGGCCGGACCGCATGAACGCGGTCCGGCCCCTCTGCCGTGCCCCAGGTGCGTATCCGGGCGTGAGCCCCCGGCCTCAGGCCGTCGCCGAGCGGTACTTGCGCACCGCCAGCGTCCGGAAGGCCACGATGATCAGGACGGACCAGATGATCGAGGCCCAGACGGGATGCTGCATGGGCCAGGCATCGGGCGCCTTGTAGTCCGGCGGCAGATTGCCGAACAGCTCACGGGCGGCCTGCACCGTCGCGCTGAAGGGATTCCACTCGGCGATGGTCCGCAGGAACGTGGGCATGTTGTCCGACGGCACGAAGGCGTTCGAGATGAACGTGAGCGGGAAGAGCCAGATCAGCCCGCCCGATGTGGCCGCCTCGGGCGTACGGACCGAGAGGCCGATCAGCGCGCCGATCCAGGAGAACGCGTACCCGAGCAGGAGCAGCAGGGCGAAGCCCGCCAGCACGCTGGCGATGTCCTCGTGGGTGCGCCAGCCGACGATCAGGGCGACGATCGCGAGCACCACCAGGGTGAGCGCGGTCTGCACGAGGTCGGCGAGCGTACGGCCGGTGAGGACCGCTCCGCGCGCCATGGGCAGCGACCGGAACCGGTCGATGAGGCCCTTGTGCATATCGTCGGCGATACCGGCGCCCGCGCCCGCCGTGGCGAACGTGACGGTCTGCGCGAAGATCCCCGCCATCAGGAATTCGCGGTACGCGGCCGGTGAGATGTCGCCGTTGACGGAGATCGAGCCGCCGAAGACATAGCTGAACAGCACCACGAACATGATGGGCTGGATCAGCCCGAAGATGATCATCTCCGGGATGCGCAGCATCCGGATCAGATTGCGCTTGGCGACGACGAGCGAGTCGTTGAACGACTGCACGATGCCGCCGCGGGGCCTGGGGGCCGCGATCTTGACGGCGTCCGTTGTGGAGGTCACTTCGCGGTCTCCTTCCTGGACTTCTTGGGCTGCGCGTCCTGGGGACTCTTCGCGCCCGGCGTCCCGCCGTTCCCCTGGTCCTCCAGCTCGGCGTGGTGGCCGGTGAGGGAGATGAAGACGTCGTCGAGGGTGGGACGGCGCAGGCCGATGTCGTCGATCTCGACACCGCGGGCGTCCAGTTCACGGATGACTTCGGCGAGCAGCTTGGCGCCACCGGCGACCGGGACGGTGAGCTTGCGGATGTGGTCCTCGATCGCGACCTCGCCCTTGCCGAAGCCGGCCAGCACGTCGCGGGCGGGGGTGATCTGGTCGCGCTCGTGCACGACGACCTCGACACGCTCGCCGCCCGTACGGGCCTTGAGCTGGTCCGAGGTACCGCGGGCGATGACCTTGCCGTGGTCGATGACGCAGATGTCATGGGCCAGGTGGTCGGCCTCTTCGAGGTACTGGGTGGTGAGCAGCAGCGTCGTACCGCCGCCGACCAGTTCCTGGATGACTTCCCACAGCTGCATCCGGTTGCGGGGGTCGAGTCCGGTGGTGGGCTCGTCCATGAACATCACGGGCGGGGAGACCACCAGGGCCGCGGCGAGGTCGAGCCGGCGGCGCATACCGCCGGAGTACGTCTTGGCGGGACGGTCGGCGGCGTCCGCGAGGTTGAAACGGTCGAGCAGCTCGACCGCCCGGGCCTTCGCGTCGCGCCCGCTCATCTGGTAGAGCTGGCCGACCATCTGGAGGTTCTCACGGCCCGTCAGATATTCGTCCACCGCGGCGAATTGGCCGGAGAGGCCGATGCAGCGGCGGACTTCGTTCGGGTGCTTCAGGACGTCGATACCGGCGACGACGGCCTTGCCGCTGTCGGGCTGCAGCAGAGTGGTGAGTACGCGGACGGCGGTGGTCTTGCCGGCTCCGTTGGGGCCGAGGAGGCCAAGGACCGTGCCTTCCGGGACGTCGAGATCGACGCCGTCCAGAGCCCTTACCTCACCGAAGGTCTTGACCAGACCTTCGGCGTAAATGGCGCCTGGCATATGGGGTCTCCCAATGTGGCAGGTGGATGGGGTACTTCGTACGGAAAAGCTTGAATTTGCCGGTTTCCCCGCACCTGGCGGGAACATGGCAGGAACACCGTAACGCGATACATCGCGACACTCAAGACTGTGTCGCGAGATGTATGTCGTGAGTGTGTATCGCGAACGTCGCAGGCGTCGCAGGCGTCGTGAGTATCGCGGGCTTCGTCGGCTTCGCGGGTATCGCGGGCATCACGAATGTGTCGCGTATCGCGGGTATCGCGGACATCACGAGGGACTGCCCACGAGAACGGGACGGGCTCAGCCCAGGACGGTGTACCCCGCCTCGCGCAGTGCCGCCGCGACCTCCACACAGTGCTCCGGGCCCTTCGTCTCCAAGTGCAACTCCACCTCCACCTCCGTAAGTCCCAGCCGCGGATCAGTCCGGACATGCCCCACATCGAGCACGTTGGCGTCGACCACCGTCAACGCCCCGAGCAGCCCGGCGAGGGCTCCCGGCCGATCCGTCAGCCGCAACCGCAGCGAGAGATAGCGCCCCGCCGCGGCCATTCCGTGCCGCAGGATGCGCTGCATCAGCAACGGGTCGACATTGCCGCCCGACAGCAGGGCGACGACCGGCCCCTCGAACGCCCTCGGATCGCTCAGCAGCGCTGCCACCGGGCTCGCCCCGGCCGGCTCGACGACCAGTTTGGCCCGCTCCAGGCAGAGCAGCAGGGCGCTCGAAAGCGCATCCTCGGAGACCGTACGGACCTCGTCGACAAGATCGCCAATGATTTTGAACGGCACGTCGCCGGGACGGCCCACCTTGATGCCGTCCGCCATCGTCGACGGCGACTCGATCGTGACCGGATATCCGGCCGAGAGCGAGGGCGGGTACGCGGCCGCGCCCTCCGCTTGCACACCGATCAGCTTCACATCCGGACGCAACGCCTTCACCGCCACCGCGATACCGGCCGCGAGCCCGCCGCCGCCGATCCCGATGACGATCGTCCGCACCTCCGGGCACTGCTCCAGGATCTCCAGACCCACCGTGCCCTGCCCGGCGATGATGTCGGGGTGGTCGAAGGGGTGGATGAAGACCGCGCCCGTCTCGCGCGCGTACTCCTGCGCGGCGGCCAGGGTCTCGTCGACCACCTGACCCTGCATCCGCACATCGGCGCCGTACTCCCTGGTCGCGGCAACCTTCGGGAGCGGCGCCCCGACCGGCATGAACACGGTGGAACGCACGCCGAGCAGCGAGGACGCCAGCGCCACACCCTGCGCGTGGTTTCCGGCGGACGCGGCGACGACGCCCGCCGCCTTCTCCACCGGAGACAGCCCGGCGATCCGTACGTACGCACCGCGCAGCTTGAAGGACCCGGTCCGCTGCAGGTTCTCGCACTTGAAGTGGACAGGGGCGCCCACCAGCCCCGACAGATGCCTGCTGCCCTCCATCGCGGTCATCCTGGCCACCCCGGAGAGCATCTTCTGCGCCCCTCGGATGTCGTCGAGGATGACGGGGCGAAAGGTGCCAGACGTGCTGAAGCTCATGACGTCAAGTCTCGCAGCTCACCGGCGGGGCGGCCGCCCGTCACCCGGTTCCTCACCGGTTTGCGCAGCGCCGGTACGCACCGGGGCGGGGCCGCGTACTCTGTCCCCCACCAACCGACCACCGCACGAGAGAGCCCCCACAGCCATGCCCACTTCTCAGGACATGACGACTCATCTCGACCCCGGCCTCCTCGATGCCCTCCAGCACCAGGTGGCCGTCTTCGCACGCCGCGCGGAACAGACCCGGCTCGGCGGAGTCGGCCAGGTCCGCAACTCCATGGACCGCGCCGCCTACTTGCTGCTCAACCGGCTCGACAAGGAAGGCCCGATGGGCGTCAAGGCGCTCGCCGCGGGGATGGGGATCGACTCCTCGACCGTCACCCGCCAGGTCGCGCCGCTCGTCGACACCGGCCTGGTCAAGCGCACCTCGCACCCGGAGGACGGCCGCGCGGTCGTGCTCCAGCTCTCCCCGCGCGGCCAGGCCAGGCTCGAGGAGGTCCGCTCCTCGCGGCGCGAGCTCATGGCACAGGTGACGGACGGCTGGACGGAGACGGAGCGTGAGTCGTTCTGCACGCTGCTCACCCGTTTCAACACCGCGCTCTCGGCCCGCCAGTCGGGCCCGCCGTCCGCGGACACGGAGACGCCTCCGACCTCTTGACCCGAGTGGCACGGCTGCCGCTATATGAGGACGTGAGCGAGCGGCAGACTGCCCATCGGCTTCGCCGCGCCCGAGAATTCGAGGCATTCGTGGCGGGCGCCGCCGGCCGGCTGCTGCATGCCGCCACGCTCCTGACGGCCGAGCCGCCCGCCGCCAACCCGCACGCCCAGCAGTTGCTGACCGCCGCGCTTGCCCATACGTACGCGGACTGGGACCGGCTGCGCGGCGAGGACCCGTACGACCGCACCCGTCAGGAGCTCGTCACCCGCTTCGCCCGCGGCGCCTGGCGCTACCACAAGGTGCGGGGCGGTCGGGGCGGAGTGCTGGATCGGCTCACTCCGCAGGAGCGCCTGATCCTGGTACTGCGCCTGTACGAGGGAGTGGCGGAGGAACAGACGGCGGCGCTGATCGGGCTCCCGGTGGAACGCGTCCGGTCGATCTCCAGGCGCGCGATCGCAACGATGCGCAGCACACCGGTGGCGACGGCGTCATGAGCAGCGCGGACCCCAAGGAGAACGACGTCCGCCGGATGCTGGAAACCCGCCACCCGACGGTCCCCGCGGACCTGGCGACACGCGCCGAGGAGCGCGGCACCCGGCTGCTGCGCCGCCATCTCGTCGTACGCAGGGCGGGATGGCTGCTGCTGGTGGCGGCGGCCATCGCGTTCGCGGTGTGGGGGGCGATGGTGGAACCGTGGGTGACGCCGCCGGCGGAGACGACGCCGCCGCTGGAGGGCTGGTAGCGGCTCCCCCTCCTGCCCTCCCCACCCTTCCCCGTCCGGATCGCCGTATATGCCGCCAGATCTATGGTGGAAGGAGCGGCATAAAGACCGAGCCGCACCGTCGAGGAGGTCGTCATGACCAGAAAAGTTGCCGACTGCCGCAATTCGCCGAGCGTCATGAACTGCTCACTCACCATCTCCGGTGAGGAAGAGGAAGTCGTACGGGCCGCATCCGAGCACGCGGTCTCCGTCCACGGACACACGGACGACGAGGAGCTGCGCACGATGGTCCGCGCATCGCTCGAGGACGAGAAGGCCAACGCCTGAGCGGAAACGACCTGGCCCAGCGCCCGGACCTGCGTCGCGCACAGCGCCAGTGACGGGTGCACGTCACCGGTACACATGGCCGGTACGCATCGCCGGCGCACATCACTCGTGTACACATCGCTGGTGCACATCACTGGCGCACAGCACTGGCGCAGGCGGTAAGGCCGGCGCCCGGGCCGGGTCCGCATGAGCAGAACCCGGCCCCGGCGCCGGCCTACGCAGGACAGGCCGGGACTAGCCCAGCGCCTGCTTCAGGTCCGCCAGCAGGTCGTCCGCCGACTCGATGCCCACCGACAGACGCACCAGGTCGGAGGGAACCTCGAGCGCCGACCCCACCACCGACGCGTGCGTCATCCGGCCGGGGTGCTCGATCAGCGACTCCACGCCACCCAGGGACTCGCCCAGTGTGAAGAGCTTCGAACGGTTGCAGACCTCGACCGCCGCCTCCTCGCCGCCCACGACCTGGAACGACACCATGCCACCGAAGGCCTTCATCTGCTTCGCGGCGATCTCGTGGCCCGGGTGCTCGGCCAGACCCGGGTAGAGGACCTTCGTGACCTTGGGGTGCTTGGTGAGCAACTCCGCCACACGGGAGGCGTTCTCGCTGTGCCGGTCCATCCGGACGGGCAGGGTCTTGATGCCGCGCAGCACCAGCCAGGCGTCGAAGGGCCCGGCGACGGCACCCATCGCGTTCTGGTGGTACGCCAGTTCCTCGCCCACCGTCTCGTCCGCCGCGACCAGCGCACCGCCGACGACGTCCGAGTGCCCGCCCATGTACTTCGTCAGGGAGTGCACGACGATGTCCGCGCCGAGCGCGATCGGCTGCTGAAGGTAGGGGCTCGCAAAGGTGTTGTCGACGACGAGCTTGGCGCCCGCGCCGTGCGCCACGTCCGCGACCGCCGCGATGTCGGTGATACCCAGGAGCGGGTTGGACGGGGTCTCGACCCAGATCACCTTGGTCTTCGGGGTGACCGCGGCACGGACCGCCGCGGGGTCGGAGGTGTCGGCCACCGACCACTCCACGCCCCACCGCGAGACCACCTTCGCGAAGAGCCGGAAAGTGCCGCCGTACGCGTCGTTCGGGATCACCACATGGTCGCCCGGCGCCAGCAGCGTACGGAGCAGGCAGTCCTCGGCCGCCAGTCCGGACGCGAAGGCGAGCCCGCGCCGGCCGCCCTCCAGGGCCGCCAGGTTCTCCTCCAGTGCCGTACGCGTCGGGTTGGCGCTGCGGCTGTACTCGTAGCCACCGCGCAGTCCACCCACCCCGTCCTGCTTGTAGGTGGACACCTGGTAGATGGGCGGGACCACCGCGCCGGTCAGCGGATCCGCGGTGTTGCCCGCGTGGATGGCGAGGGTCTCGAAGCTGTGGAAACTGTGCTGGTCGGTCATGAGGTCCGAGCGTAGTCCGGGCAGGGCACCGGGCGTGGCCCACCCCGACCGCTGTCCGGGACAATGGCCGTATGGAGATTCTCTGGTTCCTGATCGCGATGTGCATGCTGGCCGCGATCCTCGGTCCTTACCTGCGCCGTCGCCGCGGCGGCATCCGCCTGGTCTCGCCGGGCGCACCCGATGCGGCCGACCCGGACACGTACGGATTCGTACGCCAGGAGGAGCTGGACATCCGGCTGCCCGGCCCGGACCAGGACCTCCTGGACGTCCTCGACGTCGTCCAGCGCACCCAGGACTGGCGGGCCGCCTCCCAGCTGCTCGCCGGGACCCCGAAGGAGGGCGAGGTGCGCTGGCAGCGCGTGCAGGCCTTCGCCGGGGCGGCCTCGCTGGAGCTCCAGCAGCAGCCGGGCGTGGGCGGCGCATGGCTGCGGGCCTGGCGCTCGGAGTCCGGGAAGGACGCGGGCGGCGCGCAGGTCCACGCGGAGTTCCTGGTGCAGCAGGCCTGGCGGTCCTCGGCGGCGGGGACGGACGACTTCCGGATCATCCTGGAGGAGGCGCGGACGGTCTGCGGCGAGGCGGCGCTGCTCGCCCCCGGCGACCCGATTCCGTACATCGTCGAACTCGCCGTCGCGCGCGGACTCGGCTACACCCCCGAGCAGTTCGACCAGGTGTGGGCGAAGGTGATCGACCGCGCCCCGGCGCACATGGGCGCCCATCTGGCCGCGCTGCACTACTGGTGCGAGAAGTGGCACGGCTCGCGCCAGGAGGCCGACCACTTCGCGACGACGGCGGCGGCCCGCGCCCCGCAGGGCTCGCTGCTGGCCGCCCTCCCGCTCTTCGCGGTGTACGAGCACGTCCCGGACCTTGTTCTGGTGCAGGGCTTCTACCAGAGCGCGGTCGTGACGAAGGCGATGGAGGGCGCGCTGTTCGCGGTGCACGCCGCCCGCGCGGACGACCCGATGCTGGCGCACGTACGCCATCTGCTGATCCTCTTCCTCGTACGGTCGGAGAGGTGGGCCGAGGCGATGAACCAGCTGGTGCGGGTGGACGGCCACATCGGCGCACTGCCGTGGACGCTCAGCGGCGACCCGGCGGCGGAGTACACGGTGTACCGGGCGCTGGCGGTGGCGGGCTACGAGGCGAACGGCGGAAGCCCGGCGACGCTGCTGCGCTGACCGTGCGGCCGGCCGTGCGCGGTCCGCGAGGGCAGGCCCCGGGCGTGGGCGGCGGAATGCGCGACGGGGTTCGTACGTTTGCCTGTACGGACCCCACTCTCCGAGGAGCCCCGCATGTTCCTGTCCCACCGCACCCCCCAGCTCCCCACTCCCGACCAGGCCCTGCGCGGCCGCCCGGAGCCCGAATTCCAGGTCCCCGACCGCCACACCGTGCTGGGCAACCCCCTGCTGGGCCCCTACCCGCAGGGCCTGGAGGTCGCGGACTTCGGCATGGGCTGTTTCTGGGGCGCGGAGCGCAAGTTCTGGCAGACGGAAGGCGCCTGGACGACCCTGGTCGGCTACCAGGGCGGGTCCACCCCGAACCCTGTGTACGAAGAGGTCTGCTCGGGCCTGACGGGCCACACGGAGGCGGTCCGCGTCGTCTTCGACCCGTCGGTCGTGTCGTACGCGGAGCTGCTGAAGCTGTTCTGGGAGTCCCACAACCCGACGCAGGGCTTCCGCCAGGGCAATGACGTGGGCACGCAGTACCGCTCGGCGATCTACACCCACTCCGACGCCCAGGCGACGGCCGCCGCGGCCTCACGCGAGGCGTACCAGCGGGTCCTGACGGGGTCGGGGTACGGCACGATCACGACGGAGTTGCTGCCGGCGGAGGGCCGCCCGTTCTATCCGGCGGAGGCGGGCCACCAGCAGTACCTGGACAAGAACCCGGCGGGGTACTGCGGGATCGGCGGGACGGGCGTCAAGCTAAGTACCCCGTTCGAGACCAACTGGGGTGCCTCGTGCCCGACCGGCATCGCGCCTGCAGAGGACTGATCCCAAGGGGCCGTCAGCCGAGGTAGGGCCGGTTCCGGTCTTCCAGGAAGTGCTGGATGCGGAGCCGCTGCGTGTGGTGCATGGGGAGATCTGCGAGGTCGTCCGCGTCGATGAACCTCAGCTCCGTGGACTCGTCCGAGATCGCGAGTTCTCCACCAGTCACACGCGCGGTGAAGCACACGTTGAACTGTCGGCGCACCTCGCCGTCCGTGTAGGCGATCACGTGACGGGGATCGGTGTAGGTGCCGACCAGCCCGATGATCTCCACGTCGAGTCCCGTCTCCTCCTTGACCTCACGCACTGCCGTGCCGGGCAGGGAGTCGGCCATCTCCATGCCGCCGCCGGGAAACGCCCATAGATCGTTGTCGCGTCGGCGCTGGAGCAGAATGCGCCCCTGGTCGTCGGTCACGACGGCCGACGCGGCAACGACCAAGCTGTTCGGCTCCGGCGCCTCCGGATCGTCGTAGTACTCGGTGCGCGCCACGGGTCACTCCTCTTGCACGGGGGTCGCTGTCGCCCATACTGCATCGAAGCTCTGGGCGTAGGTGTCGAAGATCCCTCCGGCACCATTGCGGCGGAGATGCCAGTCGGGTGCACCGTAGGCGTTCACTCCCCAGACATGGGCGTTGACCAACAGCTGATCGTCTGCCCGGTAGAGCGAGTTGTAGAGCGTTGTCTGGTGGGTCCGGAGTTCGATTCCCGGTAGTCCGACCAACGGCCGGTAGTGCATAAGGGCGAGTTGGCACCTCGACTCGATGCCGTGGCCGAACCGTTCCTCCTCGCCGCGCTGCCTAACGTTCTCGCTTCCGGCGTCGCCCAGGGCGATCCGGACGGAGCAGCCTTCGGCAGCGCGCTCACGCAGAAGATCGTTGAGACGCGGGTACGCCTCGTGCAGGAAGACCGCTGCATAGACCAGAACGTCGATGTGCTCGCGGGCCTGGGCCAGCATGTCGGTGAACGTGGACACCGGGACATCGGCGCGTTGGTCGTACAGTGCAACCAACTCGGTGCTGACCGCGCGTGCTGCGCGTGCCTGCCGGAGTGCTGGCCAAAGAGCGTGCACGTCTTCTCCTAATGTCTCTGCCGCCAGCATGGCCGTGGCGCGACGTGGTGCGGCCCAGATTGACCCAGCGCTCAATGGACTTGGGGTCGACCTCTGCCTTCGCTGCGAGGCTGGCATAGGTCCAACCTCCGGCTGCCATGGCGGCTCGAAGCCTCTCGTTCGGCATCGCAGTCTCTCTCTGAAATCGGGGACGTTGGTAGGGACGTTCTACCGCGTGCTGGACGTCCCCAAATGGGTCTGGGGGGAGGTACCCACGTCCCGGTTACCGGCGTGATCCTCCCTGCATGAGCGACGAACGAGCTCCGGAAGTGGGAACGTTGGCGCTGGACGCCAAGACTGGCCGGATCGGTCAAGTTATGGGACACGTGGGTCCGTACGTGCAGCTGCGACCACCGCACGGTGGCACAGAGTGGGATGCGCGACCGGAGGATGTCCGACCGGCAGGAGATCACGCGCGTCTCCGCGCGCGCGTTGCTGAGGTCAACGCGAACAGTGGGGGCGTCCTGTGAAGCGTTCGATCTTCCGCCACGTCAGTTGGACCATGGCGCGGAGACTGCTCCGGAAGCGCCGGAGATGATGCACGAGCTGGAGTGCACGACGTGCGGGGCCGAGTCAGGAGCACAGGAAGACTTCGAGGTCGCGCGTCACTGGGCCTTCGCACACACGGGCGGCAGTCCCTCGCATCGCGGCTACCGCGAGCTCGTGACGCGCTTCTGGCGCATGACCCCGGCCAACGGGGAGTACCTGTGAGGCAGCGCTTATTCAGCGTTTTGATCGTGATCTTCTGGACGGCCGTAGTCGTACCGGCGGCCATAGTCAGCGCTCCTGGCCACGGCTGACCCAAGACATGTGAGACCGGACCACCCCTCGCCTGGACAGCTTCCGGGGTGGTCCGGCCCGGAGCCCTCGCGGACCCCGGTGCCGATGGTACTGGGGCCGCTGTCATGCCCGTGACTCACGTGCAAGCGCTCCAGGTGCTCAACGACAGTTCCTGGGAGGGAAGTTCTGTGCAGCACGATCCGATGGACCCGGACTTCGACGGCGAGGCTCTGGAACCGGACGGCTGGATATGGGTGCGCGGAGTGGACTACGTGGCTGGCTGGCGGAGCGCTACAGACGCGGCGGCTGAGCTAACCATCGCCATGGCTGAGGCAGGCATCGACACATCAGGGGTGGCAGCGAAGGCAGGCACTGGCCCAGACGGTTCAGGTGTCCTCCGGCTGTCCCTTCCCGTCGACACGGCCCTTGCGTTAGCGAAGGTTGCCCGGACGAGGCCACTCGGGTTGGGCAAGGCAGGATGAATCCGAGGCGGCCTGCGGTCCGGGTCATGGAGGGGCGGGACCTGAGCTTGGGAATCACCGCGCTTCTGCGGCCCGTTGTGGCTTTGACCAGGCACAACGCATGCTGGAACCAAGCCTGGGCTGCGTGGCCCAGCACCCGCCATTGACCGTGGTTCCCCGCCTCGTCGGGCACGCATCGGGCACGGAACCAATGACAGACACGGAGGTCGTTTCATCTTTACCTCAGAGCCGTTCCAGGTCCGATCACAGCGGGTGCAGCTCGATGTGCAATCGCATGCGGGCTGGCCAGTGGCCTAAATCCCGCTGGTGTTCAGCGATTAACGCGGTCGCTCTGAGGCTGAGAGCCTGTCGATGGTCATGGCGCCGTGATCTCGAACCAATGCCGTCTGCGATAAGCCTCGTTGCTCGCCACGACGGCTGTGTGAGGTGCCTGTCTGGCCGGTTCTTCGCGCTGCCGCCCGTAACCCGTTCGCTCATTCGGTAAGATGCCCGCATCCGGCTCGCGGAGAGTCGGATGGCGGCATGTACCCGCAGGCCCGGCACCTGAGGACGCTGCAGATGGGTGTGGTTCACCCAGCTCCGCACGAGCTTTTGACGGGTTCACGAGGTATGTGACCGAGAGCGCCAGCCGGGTGGCATCGAGGTATCAGCATGCCTGAAAGCGTGAATAAGGCCATCGTCCGCACCCGAGTGGGATTCACTGGCGAGCCCAAAGAGGCGGCGCTAGCGGGGGTTCCACGAGACGGGTCACTCGGTCTCGACACCTGCTTGCCCGAGCAACGCACCCTCCGTGCGCTGTTGGCACTCGGTCTTTTCAACCGATTGGGACTCGGGGAAGCACGACCGCCTGCCTGGTGGGGACTGCACACACTCGTCGCATACGACATCACGGCCTCGCCTCGCCACAACCGGCTCGTCCTCATCACGGACGTACCGCACAACGTGGCCCCGTACCTTTTGCCCAGTCGTGATGGCGGAAGCTCGCTACCAGGGCTTCGACTTGAAGAGTTCCGCGGACGCCGCACCTACGTTGCACGCCACCTGCCCACGGACGCGCAACTTGTAATCACCGGGAACCCGTCCGGCACTTGGAGTGCAGCTCAGCGTCCCTCCCCGCGCTGGGACTTCTTCTCAGTTGATGAGCCCCTCACCCAGTCGGAACGGACACAGCTTGAGCAAGTCCCCGATATGAATGCAGACGTTAAGCGTCTGTTGGCCGGCCTCACGGCCCGTATCGCAGCACAGGATCCTCAGCGCGGATGGGCGATCGGCAACTGGTTCTCCGACCCACTGCAGCGCCCTGGTTGGCTCAACGACGGGAGCGAAGAGCGATACGGGAAGCAACTGTGGGGCTCCGGGTATATTTGGTCGTTCCGGTGGAACGGCTTTCCTTACGCCGAAGACGTGGCCGCGTCACTGACGGCGCCCCAGGTCGGCGTTCCCGGCGCTACGGTGCACGATGCTGGCGACCGTTTGGATGTGCGGTTGGGACGCACAACGCTCAGCCTGCATGGACGACGAGCAACTCTCCAGCGGACGCGAGGGCGGTCCTCATGAGCTGGGACAATGCGACGCTGATCATCCTGGCAAGTTTCGGCTGCGCAACGTTGCTGCTCACGCAGATCGCCGAGGTGCTGTCCAAGCTTCCGGCGATTATCCGTGCTTGGCACGAAGTACGGCGCGCGCTTCAAGCGGGGCTTGATCAGCCCCCGAGAGAAGAGACCCCGCAAGAAATCGACGAATTGAGTCCCATGACGGGTGGGGAAAATTCACCAGAGGAACGCCACTCTGCGTGACACGAGAAAGCCCCGGGCCGCTGGCCTGGGGCTTTTCCATGGAGCGGGTGACGGGAATCGAACCCGCGCTCTGAGCTTGGGAATCACCGGCCGCTTCCAGCGGATATAAGTGCTGACCTGTGGAAACGAAAGGAATCAGAGGGTGCTCTAGCCTCCCCTCGTGACCGTGGTTGACCGGTGATCGCTGCCCTATCTGGTGCACCTGCCGTGAAGGCCACCCTGTGTCATTGCTGAGCCGGCGGGGCCTCCCTGGGACCGTCGTCGTCGCTGACCCGTCCCACCAAAGTCGCCCACTCCACGCAACGGATCGCGCCATACGGGCCATAGGCAACAGGGCCTTCTGATCCGTAGCTCTACGTGGATCAGTCGGGGGTGGTCATAGCGGTCGCTGCGAAGCCTCTGGGGGACGCTGCTGGGTCCGGGGGGTTGCTGGGGTTGCTGCCCTTCGCTGCTGTACCGCAACAGCCGTAGACGCTAGGGCGACATCTCGTCTGACATAGAGAGTCGGCGTACCTTGCGCGACGGTCACAGCGGCCTTCCGAGGTGACTATGCGCGTTTCGTGGGCACGAGTAGATAAGAGGTCGTGGCCCCGGCGAGATCGCAGATCCCGTGGCCATTCACGTCAGGCTTGCTCACCAAATACCTGGCCAAACTCGGCAGTCACAGATCTGGAGTATTGAACGACTGCGTCGAGTAGCTTCCGCAATGACGTTGCGTCGAGAACATAGTCGGGAAAGTTTTCCTCATGAAGGGAGCGATCCGGCCGCATCAGACAGAAGAGTGAGGGCTGAAGGTCTCCTGCGGTCGCCCTGGTTGCTGTACTTCGCTGCTGTACAGCACGGCTTACTTCTTACGGCTCTTGCTCGCCTTCTTCTTCCGCTCCGCCTGGCCACGCTTGGTCCACTCCCCTTGGTGCAGGTAGCACCGGGACGTGCCCCTCATCGTCTTGTTCGCACAGCGGCGTCCAGCCGTCGTAGGCCACCCGCACTTACCCTGCTTCCATTCACCCACGATGCCCCCGGGGTAGCACTGCATTTCGCTTCAGGCGTCCTCCAGGTTGGGTGCTTCTCGGCTGTGCCGGGAGAGCGCACAACCGGCGACACGTGGCAGTCCAGGAGCACACCACAGATGCGGCCACTGATGCGAACCGACGCTCTGACATCCCAGCCCTTACGGGCGCACAGTGCCCGGCAGTCGTCCTCCTGCCGCGCGACTCCCAGACCCGCGCCGCCTCGGTCCTGACTGATCCGGCAGTAGATCGCAGCTCGTATGACCATGGGTCACATTGCTACACCTTGGTAGGCACGGGCGTTTCATGCCCGATCGGTGTGGCTCCGGCCGACGACAAGTGAGCGCTGGCCTCACCCCCGAGCTGCTGGCGGGGCTGTGGCGGGAACGGCGACCGTCGGGCCCGCCCGTCGCCCACACCTTCCGCAGTACGTACGCGGACCGCTGGGTGCGCGGAGGTTGCGGAGCAGATAGCGGAGGCCGTACGGAAGGCCGTGGGTTCTCAGGCCCGGTCAGAATGAAAACCCCTATCGGGCCTGTCGGCCACGCCGAAGGTCGTGGGTGTCAGCCCTGAAAGGGCCACAGGGTAACGCTGTCTCTAGCGACGCGGATCTCCACCCAGCCGCCGGCGGTGCCGTCAGGAAACGGCGCGACAAGGTCGAACAGGATCAACGCGTCACCCAGTTCAAGGGTTGCCGCGCAGTCCTCGTCGAGGCCGAGTCGGCCGCGCAGGACAATCAAGTCACCGTCCTGCCAAAGCCCCGGTTCGGCGAGAGCGGTCGACTGCGTGTTGCGTTCCCACTGAAGGTCCTCATTCACAGTCCACTCGACGTGATGTCGGCCGTTCGCCTCCGCCGGGTCACCACACCACACCACCACAGCGCTTCCGACGGGCGAATGAACCCGAACCGTAAGCGGAAGGCGCGGGGCCTGCGCCATCGTCTCCACACTGACCAGCATTTCCCGATCATCCTCCATCACGCGGGTGCGGACCTGAGTCGCAAGATCCGCAGAGACAGCAAACTCACGGACACAGGTACTGGGCACCTGCCTGGACACTGGCGTCAGGCCTGTCCTTCGAGGTGGCGATACAAGGTGGCACGAGAGATCTTGAGTGCCTTGGCGATCGCGCTGACGCTCTCGCCCCTGGCGCGCCTGGCTCGGGCCACCGTGAGTACGTCGTCACTGACTACGGTTGGCCGGCCACCGGTACGGCCCTGCGCCTCGGCCGCTTCGAGTCCTGCCCTTGTTCGGTCCTTGATGAGTGAGCGCTCGAACTCAGCCATGGCCGCGATGATTTGGAAGAACAGGCGCCCGGCGGTCGAGCTCTCAGCGGTCTGCCTGCTGGTCGGCCGCAGGCCGCCAGTGTTCAGCGACCTGACGTACCTGTAATTACGGAGGAGCGAGGCTTGCCGAGCGGAGCGAGGTAGCTGGTGGTGGTGACGTTCCCTATAAGGCGTCGCCGTCACGACCACCACGGTTCATGCAGCCTTCGGCGGCTTCATGTCCCAGCGCCCGTCGACGTACTCGATGTACTCGATCGCGTTCCGGAGCCGTGCCGTACGGTCTCCACGCTCCGGTCGACCTCGGGCGCGTACCGCTGGGCAATCGCCGTGTACGTCCCGCCCTTCGGCTGCTCTCGTAGGATGCGCTCCACCAGATCCCTGTCCCATGGCTTGGCCGGGGGCAGGTTGATGAGCTGGCTCATCCCTTCGCCCGTGCCCTTGGGGGTGTACGTGACAACGAGTACGGGGATGCCCGCCTGACTGATGGGCTTCAGCCTGTCGGTGATCCGCTGTGCCGTGACGGGTGAGGCCCCATCCGCACCGGACGGTAGGGCGCCGGCCACGTTGTCCAGGATGAAGAGATCTGCCTTCATCTCATGGAAGAACCGCGAAGCGGGATGCGGGCGGTCTACGCAGCATCCACGACGATCACCGTCTACCAGGCGTACTCCCCGGACATCGGCCTGCCCGCCGACCGCGAGGGCCGTTTCCCGCCATGTGGAAGCGGGACCGGATGACGTGGATCAAGCCGCGCTCTTGGCTTTTTCCATGACGGCAGACGACAAGGACCAGCAGTCAAGCGCCAGTTCGTGGCGAGCCCCTTGGCGCGAGGCAGGCAGCCGGTACCCAGCGGGCCCGCGTACACAGCGTCAGCCGTCATCCTGCCGGCGCGCGCAAGGCGATACCTACCCAGTGTCGACCGCTTGAGGATCTTCTTTGGACGCCGCCGAGTACATGAAGGGCGTCAGCCAAACTCGTCACGGGACACTGTGCACCACCGGCCCAGGCCGACCATGCTCTTCGGATGTCGCCTGCCGGCACCGGAGGACTGTCGGCAGGCGCGGGGGAAAAGTGGATCGCGATGAAGCGGTCCACGGCATCCGCGTGCCGAGCCCGCCGACGCGCTACGAGGGAGACGTCCTCGTCCACAGCAGCCAAGACTGTCTCGAGTTCCTTCACGCGTTCCTCAGCCGCACTCAATGCCTTGTCAGTCCGTTCGAGTCGATCCATGAGGCGAGCGTCACGGCGATCTCTCAGCACTTCCACGCGCCTGGGCCCCTGATTCCAGGGCTCGGCCAGATGATCTTTCGTGAGGTACTTAATGGCAGCCAACAGTACGTCGATGCTGTCTCTGGCGTTTCCCAGCATCAGATTGCAAGGCTGGCACAGTGCACCTCTGACTATGCCCAACTCGTGGCAATGGTCGATGGCGAATATCCCGGACTCGAATCCGGAATCCGTCGAATTGCAGATCATGCACGCATTGACGCGGCGAACCTCTCGCACCTGCTCTACTGTCAGTCCGTAAATGCTCCCCGACGTCTGCAAAGACTGACCCCTGGTTCTGCATGCTGCTCCGCAGTAACGCGCAGCCCTCCCCTTGGCGTTGATGAGGTATCTCGTCCCGCACTCCACACAGGTTCTTGCCTTGCCCATGAGCTGCTCTACGTACCCTTCCCCACCTGCGTCGTAGACGCCCAAGTGCGCGAGATCCGCCAGTCGTACTCGGCGCCCGACGTGCCCCCAACTCGTGGCTGCATCGTAAGTCCGGTGCCCTGTCGAACCATCCCCCGCGCACTGACGGATCGGCGCAAAGAGGCAGGTCGTGCCCGGGAGGGAACTCACCCCCTGAGTGCCTTCTCAGCGCTCGGAACCAGGAGCGCTCCCTGTGGCGCTCGCCCAAGCCCCGGCAGAGCAGGCAGGAAAGGGTGCTGGCTCCATCGCCTTGCGGGTGATGGAGCCAGCGCCTCTGCTGCGAATCAGTGGAAGGTGATGTAGCCGTTGCCGTCGCGGTCGTTTCCGGTCTTGGTGTAGGAGTGGACGTCGGCGCGGCTGCCGGACGGCTTGTAGAGGTAGATGGTGTCCCGGTCGTTGTTCCACAGGAAGTTGCAGTTGTCGCGGTAGACGACGTTGCCGCTGTCGGAGTCGGCGCCGTTGCCGCCCCGGAGCTTCACATAGTCCCCGGGCTGCAGGTAGTGGTTGGCGGTGAACGTGAACCGGTTGCCGGCGGCGTCCTTGACGACGTATCCGCGGAGGTTGACGGTCGCCGACGACGAATAGTTCTTGATGGTCAGGTACTCGTCGCGGGTGTTGCCGGTGGAGCAGCTGTTGGAGTCCCTGCCGGGTGCGTCGTACTGGATGCCGCGGACTTTGAGCGCGGAGGAGTATTCGGCGGCCTGGGCCGGGCCGGCGGTCAGCGCGGCGAGCGTTCCGGCCACGATGGCGGCGGTTATGACGGCATGGGTACGCAAGGTGAGGTCCCCCCTCAATAGTGCTGATGAGCGGCAGAAACCTACAGACAAGACGAGCCGCTGGTTACGGTTTCAACCTCTAATCCCGGACAGCTTCCGTCGCGGCGCACTGCGGCCGGACAGGGCCGAGTGCCGGGCACGACGGGGCGGTGGAGCTGGTGTGCGCCGGGCAGGTCAAGGCTGCCCGGCGCACACGGTTCACGGGTCCCGGTTCGGCGGAGCGTCTGCTGTCGACGGACAGACGGTCCGGTCACCGGCCGGTTCGGCTAGCGGCGGTGGTGGCGGCCCCACGTCTCGGTGTCGACGGTGCGGCCGCGGTCGTTGCGCAGGGTGGCCTTGTCGGAGCGGTTGTCCCAGACGTAGTGGCGGCGGTCCTGGTAGAGGTCGGTGCGGGTGTCGCGGCCGACGCCGGTGTGGATGCGGACGGTGGCGTGGCGGGCGACGCGGACGTCGTCGAAGCGGTAGCGGTCGCCGTCCCTGTTGCGCAGCGTCCAGCCGTCCAGGTCGACGGCGCGGCGGGTGTTGTTGGTGATCTCGACCCACTCGGCGTTCAGGGAACGGTTGGAGCCGTTGTCGCGTCCGGGGCTGTCCGCCTGCACGCGGCTGATCTCGACCCGCGGCTGCTGACGGTGCCGGTCGCCGTCGTGGGCGGAGGCGGAGGCCGGCAGGGCGACAGCAGAGACGACGGCGCCGGCGGCGAGGACGGTCGCCGCGATGCGGCGGGCGGTCGAAGAAGCAGACATAGGTGATGTCCCTTCAAGAACAGTGCTCCACCAGCCGATACAAGCCGGTGAGGCGGTGCGGGTTCCCGGCCCGTGTGGGCCGAGGACCCAAACTGTGGGGCTTCGGCGGAGCCGGCGGCACGCCAACCAGAGCCGGTTACCGTTTGCGGACATTTCCGTAACTGTCACCTGCACACAGCACGCATATGCGGCAGGCGTGGCCCTGACATTCACTGTCCGCTACACCCACCCGTTGAATGCTCAACAGCAAGCCCTTACGTGCTCCGGCGCACGACCGGTCGCGCCATCCGGCGCACCATCCGGACGGCGGCACCGTTCCTGGTAACTGCCGTTCTGCACGTTTCTTCGCACACCCAAAGCAACTTCGCACACCAGTGCGCGGAAACGGAGCGACTCCTGCAGCGACCGGAGAACTCGCCAGGGCCTTCACCGGCCCGTCTGCCTCAGCCCATGCCGTCAACGCCCAGCAGTCCGGAATGGCTTCGGGTGTCGCTCGTCCAGGCGAATTGCGAACCACGCCCGGGCAACAGCGTCCTGACGGTCATGGAATCTGTTGAACGCACAGCCGTGCCCGACGCATGCCCGACAGGCGGGTAAACCACGGTCGACAGCGGGTGCCCAGGGAGAGCCCAAGGGTTCACCCCCGCACCCGTTGCCGCTGGTCAGGCCGCAGAAAAGACACGGAGGCTCAGGGTCCGCGGCGAAGGCAGCGCCACCCATCCCTGTTGATCGTTAATCCACCACCAACGGGTACACCGCGATCCAGAACACGACCATCCCGAACGCGAACACATCGCTGCCTCATGAGTCGGCGCCGCGCCCTCAGCCCGCTCCGCCCGGAAGAACGTGGTCGTTACGGCCTGGAAGCCGGTGCGCCCGCGTTCACGGCCTCTTTCCTGGCTGCTGACGCGGGAAACGTGGATGTCGGCGGTGGCCGGCCCCTGCCCATCAGTGGCTCGAGCCCTTGATCTGATGATGAGAGGTCTGTTCCCGCGCCCTGCGCCACTGTGACCGAGTCTGCTCGACCACGCTGTCCCACTGCCGGCGGACCTCGTGGTCGGAAGGGCGGTGGCCCCGACGGATCCGGCTGAGTTCGTCTCGTACTTCTCGTCCCAGTGCCGCCGATGCAACCAGGACGAGCATGGCTGCGAAGAGGGCGGAGACCATCGCGAAGACGGCACCGAACACCCCGTAGCGTGCGGCGGAGGAGTTGAAGAGACGCGGCAGATAGATGGTTGCGCCCACTGAATAGGCCGCCGTCAGAACGGCGCCGGTGACGCCGAAGGGAAGCAGGTCCGGCCGGCTGATCCGCTTCGCCGACAGGATCCAGCCGCTCCAGACGAGGAATGCAGCGGTCACCGGTACCGCACACACCGAGGCGGCCAGACCCAGCGCGTCCCCGCCAAGGAGCGCGGAGAGCGACGCGGTGACCACTGCGTAGCCACCGAGGGTGAGGATCCACCACAAGCCGTTGCGCGTGTTGCGCACACTGAGGGGCTTGAGTTCCCATGCCTGTTCGAAGAGTCGCTGCGCGGCTCGCGCGAAACTCAGCACCGAGATCATCAGAAACACGACCCCGAAGATGCCCACGCTCACACTGGTCCCTTCGGCGGGAGAGAACAGCGAGCTGACTGCCGTGGCGCCTGCTCCGGTGAGGCTGTAGCGCTTGATGATCCGCTCTGCGGCGTCATAGTGCACGAAGTTGCTCAACACAGCGCCAAGAAGGATGGAGAGCGGGACCAATGCCGTCAGGGCACTGGACGCCAGGGCCATCGAACGGTCGAAACCCACGATCTTCTGAAACCGGTTGATGACCCGCAACGCGAAGGCAGGCCGCAGCCAGAACGTCAGCGTTCTGACGAGGCGCTCTCGATTGATCCCCGTCGTCCTGCCCTCCGTGAAGATCGGGACCTTTGTGGGCGACGCGAGCCTAACGGACGGTCGCCGGACCGATGAGGGACGACACGAGAAGCAGCACGCCGACCGCGCGCGCCGCCACGGCCGGGACATGGCCCGGCCGCCGGCGCCCGTCGGACTCGCGATCAATCCGCACCGATCGCGAGGTAGCGACGGAGCCCTGTGCCTGTGCTGAAGCTGATGTTGCTCGGTGCGATCAACTTTTCCGGGCGCAGGCCGAATCCTTTCGGCGGGCCCGCGTCTCCTATACATGTGCCGGCAAACGTCGGGACGGGATCAGGAGGTCTTCATGATCACAGGTATCGCCATCGCTGCCGGAGCCGTGTTGCTCTGCACGTGCAGCTACTTCGCCATGCGCAAGCGAAAGCAAGCCCGTGGCTGACTCGTCCTGGCCCGGTGAACAGCTGATCGTCGCCGCCCAGCGCGGCGACGTCGATTCGATCACCGCGTTGGTGTCGGGTTCGCACCCGAACGTGCAGCGATTCGCCCGCTCGCTCTGCGCCACTCCTGAGGATGCCGAGGACGCAGCACAGGAAGCCTTGATCATCCTCTATCGCAAGATCGGGATGCTACGGGCGTCCGGCGCGCTGGCGTCGTGGATGTTTCGCATCGTCCGCAACGAGTGCCTGCGGCGCGCGCGGACGACGCGGGCACACGCACCCCTGCCGGATGCCGCCGTGCGCTCGGCCGAGGAAGTGGTTCTGCAGCGCATCGAAGCGGGCCAGGTGGCGGCCGCCATCGCCGCTCTGCCGGCCGAGCAGCGCCGCGTGCTGATCATGCGGGACATCCAGGGCCACAGCGGACGAATGGTCGCCGAGGCGCTCGGCCTCAGTACCGCCGCGATGAAATCGCGTCTGCACCGCGCCCGCACCGCGGTTCAGCAGTCCCTCCGTGCCACACCCGAACCTGCGCCTGGAGATACCCATGACGACAACCAAAGCCGACGGCCCTGACTTCGCGAGTTCGTCCCTGCCCCGCCACCTGGTCCGGGGCGTGATCGGCTTCGGCAGCCTGATCGGCTCGGTCGCGTTCATCCCGACCGCCGGTCCGGTCAGCCTGCTGCTCCTGCCGGTCGGCGTACTGGCACTGCGCGGCTGCCCGATGTGCTGGACCATCGGCCTGATGCAGACCATCTCGCGGGGCCGCCTGCAGCACACCTGCGAGGACGGCCGGTGCAAGCTGACCGTCGCGGATCGGGACCACGAGGAGCGCCCGAGCGAATCGGTCTCGCTGTAGCGGAGCCGTGGGCTCGGAGCACGGGCGTCTGGCTCTCACCGCTGCCTCCCGCCCGCGGTCTGCCGCGGGGCAGGTGGGTGATCGTCCGTCAAGCTCCGTTGTCAGTGCCTCCCCATAGTGTGAAGGCATCACTCGGGGAGCCTCGGAGAAGGAGCAGAAACGTGTCCGCCAACAAGATCCAGCACAAGGTGAATCACGTCGCGCTGGTAGTGGACTGTTCGGGTTCCATGCATCAGCACCAGAGTCAACTCGTCCGCGTCGTCGACGAGTTCGTGGCGGGCTTGAAGGCCGAGTCGGACAGCCTCGGTCATGAGACCCGGATCAGCCTCTACTCCTTCGACCACAAGGTGGAGAACCTGGTCTGGGACATGGACGTGAAGCATCTGCCGTCCATGCGGGGTCTGTACAAGGTCAACAATGGCGCTACGGCCCTCATCGAAGCCTCTCTGAAGTCCCTGGACGACCTGGGCCACATCTGGGAGGCGTACGGCGAGCACAGCTTCCTCCAGATCGTGGTGACGGACGGCGAGGAGAACGCCTCCGGCGGCGACAGACGACACGACGGCGACATGGCCATCCTCGGCCCCTGGCTCGACAAGATCGCGGCGAAGATGGGTGCGCTTCCGGGGCACTGGACTTCCGCGATCCTCGTTCCGAACTCCCTGGCGAAGCGAACCGCCCAGAACTACGGCTTCCCGGCCGGAAACATCGCCATCTGGGATGCGGATTCCCAAGAGGGTGTCGAGGAAGCGATCGGTACCGTGCGCGCTGCCGCCACCAGCTTCCTCCGTGGCCGCGAGCAGGGCGTGCGCGGCACGAAGAACCTGTTCGCGGTCGGCCAGGACATATCGGTCGACGACGTGCGGGCGAACCTCGAACCGGTCCCGGCCGACAAGTACCGACTCCTGAAGGTCGACACGGAGGTCGAGATTCGATCCTTCGTTGATTCGCATCCGGGCGTGACGTACGAACGCGGGTCGTGCTACTACCAGTTGGGCACCCGGGTTCAGGTTCAGCCCGACAAGGAAGTCATCGTGGTCGAGAAGGACACTGACCGCGCATACACGGGCGACGCGGCACGCAGTCTGCTGTTCGGCACGGGTGTCCAGGGCACCGTCTCCGTGAAGGCGGGGCGCAATCCCAAGTTGGAGGTATACGTGCAGAGCCGTTCGGTGAACAGGAAGCTCAAGCCGAAGACGCGTCTGCTCATCATGCTCTGAAATTCACGAGACGGGCGTAGAGCAGGTGGTCCAGGACCAGTTGCGAAGGGTCGGCCGGTCGTGGACCTCGCCCGATGCCGGTTCCGCGAGCACGGTCGTGCACGGCCTGGCCGCCGTCCTGGCGGAGATCTGCGAGGGAGTTGCCCGCGAGTGCTGCGTCTCCCCGTGTCTCAGTCCGGTGGCCGCGACCTCACCGTGCCACGGCCTCGTCCCCAGTCTGGTGAGCGGCGGCACGCCCGGTCGTCGGCCGATGGTGTACGGGGCTGCGACCTTGGTATGCCTTCTCCGCTCCGCGGCGCGACATGGGTCGTAGGCAAGTAGCCTCGCGTCACGTGACCATTGATCAGGAACTCGTGGACGTCGCGACCCGGCTCGTCGCCACCCGCGCCAAGGGCGACGACCACACCGTGGCCGCCGCCGCCCGCAATCGCGACGGCCGTGTCGTCACCGGGCTGAACGTGTACCACTTCACCGGTGGGCCGTGCGCGGAGCTGGTGGTGATCGGCGCCGCCGCGGGGGAGGGCGCGTACGAACTCACCACCATCGTGGCTGTCGCCGACGACGACCGCGGGGTGCTCTCGCCGTGCGGCCGATGCCGTCAGGTACTTCTCGACTACTTCCCGGAGATCGAGGTCATCGTCGCCACCGAGGAGCACGGTCTGCGGGCCGTCTCCGTACAGGAGCTGCTGCCGTACGGCTACCGTTGCTCCGAGCATCCCTAGCCGACCCCGGGCGCCCTCACGCCGAGAAGCGGATGACCCTCTCCGGGGTGATCCGGACGATCAGCCGCACCTCGTCCTCCTTCTCGGGCGGGGCTCACGGCGGGGCCATGACACCCCACTAGGGTCTGTGCAGTGGGGATCAGCGAGCGGACAGAGACCGTACCGATAGCCGCCGACGAGCGGGACGCGCCACCGTGGTGGCGCGTCCCGTTCGTCGCGACCGCCGTCGTCGTGCCGCTGTACGTCCTGTGGGCGGTCTGGCTCGCCACCGGCGGCGGCGATCTGGCCGCGCAGCTTGCCTGGGCCGGGTTCATGGAGCGGCACCCCACCTCGGCGTACAACCTGTCCTGGTACGGCGGCACCCACACCGCCAACTACAGCCTGCTGACTCCTCCGCTGATGGCCCTCTTCGGCGTACGGGCGGTGTCCGTGTTCGCCGGTCTCGCCGGGACGTGGTTGCTGGCCTGCGTGTTCGTACGCAGCGGGGTGCGGCGGCCGGTGTGGCCGGCGCTGGCCGGGGCGGCGGCGCTCTGGTGCAATGTCGCCTCCGGTCGTACGACGTTCGCGCTGGGTGTCGCGATCGGGCTGCTCGCCGTACTGGCCCTGCTGTTCCTGCGCGGGACCGTTGTCGCGGTGGTGTGCGCGGCGCTCGCGACCATGGCCAGTCCGGTCGCCGGGCTCTTCCTGGTGGTGGCGGGGGCCGCCTATGCGCTGGACCGGCGGTGGCGGAAGGGGGCCGCGCTCGTGCTGCCGCCGTTCGTCGTGGTGGCGGCGGTGACGCTGCTCTTCCCGTTCCAGGGCGAACAGCCGATGGCGTCCGGAAAGTTGGGGCTGCCGCTGGTCGTCTCCGCCGCCGTGGCCGCCGCCGCGCCGCGCGGGCGCGCGTGGCGGGTCGTGCGGTACGGCGCCGGGGTGTACGGCGTCGGGGTCGTCCTGACCTATCTCATCGCCTCGCCCATCGGCACGAATGTTGAGCGGCTGGTGGGGCTCGTGGGGCCGCCGGTGCTGCTCGCGGCGGTGCTGGCGGGCGGCGGCAGCCTGGCCGGACTCCCACGGACCGGACTCCCACGGGCGGGACTCCGGGGGGCGGGGCTCCGCCGGGCCTGTCTCCGGTGGGGCGTCCTCCAGCAGGCCGTCCTCGTGGGCGCCCTGGCCCTGAACGCGTACTGGCTGGTCGACAAGACGGAGGACGACCTGGTCGTCTCCAACGACGTGCCGTCGTGGGCCGCGCACACGGACGGTGTCGTACGGGAGTTGGAGCGGCTGGGCGCCGACCGTACGCGGGTCGAGGTCGTCCCGGCCCGCAATCACCGCGAGGCGACCGTCCTCGCCCCGCACATCAACATGGCGCGCGGCTGGAACCGCCAGCTGGATGTGGAGCGGGGGCGGCTCTTCTACGACGGGTCGCTGACCCTGGCGACGTACCGCAAGTGGCTGGACCACTGGGCGGTGGGCCTGGTGGTGCTGCACCACGGGCGACCGGACGGGCCGGCCGAGGGCGAGGCGGCGATCGTGCGGGGTGGGCCGGACTGGCTGGAGCCGGTCTGGCACGACGACGGCTGGACGATCTACCGGGTGCGGGACGCGGTTCCGCTGGCCGCCGCACCGGCGACGGTGGTGCGCGGCAGCGACGCCGACCTGGTGGTCCGGATGCCGACGGCCGGTTCGGTGACGGTGCGGGTGGCGTACTCGCCGTGGCTGCGGGCGGAGGGGGCATGCGTGTCGCAGGAGGGTGAGTGGACGCGGCTGACGGTGCCCCGGGCGGGCGAGTACCGGCTGGACTCGCCCTACCGGCTGGTGCGCCCGTCCGGTGGCTCGGGCTGCTGAAGGGCCGTTGTCAGTGGCGTGTGTCACGCTCGGGCACATGATTGACCACATCTCGGTACAGGTGGACGACCCGGCGGCCAGTGCCGCCTTCTACGACCGTGTGCTGACCCCGCTCGGCGGCAAACGGCTGCTCGACTTCGGGGACGTGATCGGTTACGGCACGACGCAGCCGACCTTCTGGATCGGCCCGGTGACAACGGAAGGGCGGGCGCGTGAGGTGCACATCGCCTTCACGGCGGCCGACCGCGAGGGGGTGAGAGCGTTCCACGCGGCGGCCGTCGCGGCAGGGGCGGAGGTGCTGCACGAGCCGCGCGTATGGCCGGAGTACCACCCGTCCTACTACGGCGCGTTCGTCAGGGACCTGGACGGGAACAACGTGGAGGCGGTCTGCCACGTGGCGGAGTGAGCGCGCGGCCGGCCGTAGCCGGTCGTCCCCGTACATACGGCGGTGCTCACACGGGCCGGGCAAGTCTTCCGCGCCAGTCGTACCACCGGGCAGGATCCGGATTCGGCAGCCCTCGGCGCGGTAGCGGTCCCCCATGGCTGACGGTGGTGTACGTACTGATGCCCCGGCTGCGGCGGATCCGCGCGAAGCAGACCCGCCGCAAACCGGGGCGAGGCGGCACCGGGGCGGGCGGGGCACCCGGACTCCGGGGCTCCGGGGCGGGGCGACGGAGGCCACCTGGGCAACCCGGGCAACAGCGGCGCCCGGGGTGCCGCCGTCCCGCGTCAGATCGTGGCGGCGTCGATGACGAAGCGGTAGCGGACGTCGCTCGCGAGCACCCGCTCGTACGCCTCGTTGATCCGGTCCGCGCTGATCAGTTCGATCTCCGCGCCCAGACCGTGCTCCGCGCAGAAGTCGAGCATCTCCTGGGTCTCCCGGATGCCGCCGATCCCCGAGCCCGCGAGGGTCTTGCGGCCGCCGATGACGGAGAACAGGTTCAGCGAGACGGGCTCCTCGGGCGCGCCCACGTTCACGAAGGCACCGTCGGTCTTCAGCAGGCGCAGATAGGCGTCCAGCGGGAGCGGCGCGGACACGGTGGAGACGATCAGATCGAAGGTGCCGGCCAGCTCCTCGAAGGTCGCCTCGTCGCTGGTGGCGTAGTAGTGGTCGGCGCCCAGCTTCAGCCCGTCGTCCTTCTTGCGCAGCGACTGGCTGAGCACGGTCACCTCGGCCCCCAGCGCGTGAGCGATCTTGACGCCCATGTGGCCGAGGCCGCCCAGGCCGACGATCGCCACGCGCTTGCCGGGGCCCGCCTGCCAGTGGGCGAGCGGCGAGTAGAGGGTGATGCCGGCGCACAGCAGCGGGGCGGCGACATCCAGCGACAGACCGTCGGGGATGCGGAGCGTGAACGCCTCGTCGACGACGATATGGGTGGAGTAGCCGCCGTACGTCGGCTCGCCGTTCTTGTCGAGCGCGTTGTACGTCCCGACCATGCCGGCGCCCAGGCAGTACTGCTCCAGGCCGGCCTTGCAGTTGTCGCACTCGCGGCAGGAGTCGACCATGCAGCCGACGCCCACCCGGTCACCGACGGCGAACGTGGTCACACCGGGGCCGACCTCGGCGACGATCCCCGCGATCTCGTGGCCCGGCACCATCGGGAAGATGCCCTCGCCCCAGCCGTCGCGGGCCTGGTGGATGTCGGAGTGGCAGATACCGGCGTACTTGATCTCGATGAGGACGTCGTGCTCGCCGACCGGGCGGCGCGGGACGGTGGTCCGCTCCAGCGGAGCCTTGGCGGCGGGAGCGGCGTATGCAGCGTAGGCGGCGTATGCGGAAACGGTGGTCGTCATGACACCGAGCCTGCGGCTGTTTCCGCAGGTCACCCAGGCCTCTGTTGTACCTACGCCCAGCATGCGTACTACTGGCAGGGACAGGCTGGCGGGCATACGACCGCCTCCCGGACCCGCCGGGGACACGTGCCGGCCGGTAATACTGGCTGTCATGGACCAGCGCGCCGAACTCAGCGAATTCCTCCGTTCCCGCCGCGGCAGGCTGCAGCCGGAGGACGTCGGTCTGCCCCATTTCGGCCGCCACCGCCGCGTCCCCGGGCTGCGCCGCGAGGAGCTGGCGCAGCTCGCCGGGGTCTCGGTCGCGTACTACACGCGTCTCGAGCAGGGCAACAGCCGCAATGTGTCCACTGCGGTGCTCGACGCGATCGCGCGGGCGCTGCGGCTGTCCGACGCGGAGCGTGACCACCTCACCCATCTCGCCAAGCCGACGCAGAAGAAGCACCGGCGCATGGGACGTCCGCAGCAGTTGCGGCCCGCGCTGCAGCAGCTGATCGACGCGATGGACGGGGTGCCCGCGTACGTCATCGGACGGCGGCTGGACATCCTCGGCTGGAACCGCATGGCCCGCGCGCTGCTCGGCGACTTCGCCGCGCTGCCGCCGCAGGAGCGGAACATGGCCAGGCTGGTCTTCCTCGACCCCAACGCCCCCGATCTGTACGTCGACTGGCAGTGCAAGGCGACGGAGGTGGTGAGC
Organism: Streptomyces sp. NBC_01142; assembly: GCF_026341125.1. NCBI lineage: Bacteria > Bacillati > Actinomycetota > Actinomycetes > Kitasatosporales > Streptomycetaceae > Streptomyces > Streptomyces sp. NBC_01142. Next base: position 686,963 of record NZ_JAPEOR010000001.1, on the reverse strand, counting down.
CTGCTGCGGATGTACGCGGGCTGCTCCGCCGACGATCCGCAGCTGCCGGGCCTCGTCGGCGAACTGTCGGTCAGGAGCGAGGAGTTCCGTACGCTCTGGGCGGCGCACACGGTCTCGGAGAAGGGCCACGGAGCCAAGCGGCTGCGCCATCCGCTGGTGGGCGAGATGACACTGTCGTACGAGACGCTGAGGCTTCCTGACGACCACGATCTGTCGCTGGTGGCCTATCACGCGGAACCGGGTACGCGGTCGGCCGAGTCACTGCGGCTGCTGGCCGACTGGGGTGTGAGCGAGATGGCGGACGCCGACGCTGAGTGACCGGCTGTCAGGGGCATGGTGAATGATACGAACATGAATACGCCACCGGGGAACCAGACTTACCGGCCACAGCCACCGGTGGCGGCAGGACAGGCGGACCCGCCGCCACAGTACGGACAGCAGCAGTACGGGCAACATCCGTACGGACAGCAGCAGTACGGGCAACATCCGTACGGACAGCAGCAGTACGGGCTACATCCGTACGGACAGCAGCAGTACGGACAGCATCCGTACGGGCAACAGCAGTACGCCCCACCCCCGTACACACAGCGCCGGGTGCCGGGCCGGGCCGGGCCGGGGACCTGAGGCGCTATGCCGCCGTGGCCATCGACTGCTGCCTCGCCTGGTCCGTCCTGTGGCTGTTGCTGGACAAGGTCGCCGAGAAGACCGAAGGCGCTGACCGCACCCTCGTGGCTTTCGGTACCGTCCTGGCGGCCTCGTTCTTCAACCAGGTCGTGCTGACCCTGCTGTTCCGGGCGAGCGTGGGCAAGCTGATCACGGGCATCCGTGTGATCCGTGCGGTGGACGGCGGGCGCCCGCGGTTCTGGCGGACGGTGTGGCGCTGGCTCTCCGGGCTGTGCTGGGTGCCGTTGCAGCCCTGGTACTGGCTGCGCTCGCTCTACCGGGAGATATTCGGCCGCGGCCAGGCGCGCGGCACCGTCCGGGACAACGACGACGGCGAGCTCTACGACGCCGATCTCGCCGGCCTGCGCTGTGCACGCCGCAAGGACCTCCGGAACGCTTAGAGCCTGGCCTGGAACACGCGGTGGGGCGCTCGCGCCGGTGGCCGAGGCGCTCGTTGACGGTCGGCATCGGGGCCGTTGTCGTCGGCGACCGTGGTGGCGGTCTCACGTACGCCGGGGTGCAGGGCGCTCACCGTCCCCAGCATGTGCCGCTTCACGGCACTGCCGAGACCGTGGCCCCGGTGGGCCGGGGCGAGGCCGTGTCGTACTGGATGGCGCGCACGTCCGACGGGTCGCGCAGCACGAGTTCGGTGTACGCGGCGACGGAGTCACCCTCGCCCACCACATCGTCGCCCGCGTCGTTGCCCACGGTGCGCGGCGAGATGAGCTGAGTGATCGTCACGTCGGGGACGGTACGTCCCGCCAACTGCACCTGGGGTAACGGGTCGGCCTGTACGGCAGAAGGCGGCGGCACCCCTGGGTGCCGCCGCCTTCTGCCGTACAGGGAAATCAGGCCGCGGAACCGGCCTTCCACTCCGCCCAGCTCAGGTTCCAGCCGTTCAGGCCGTTGTCCGGCTTGACGGTGGTGTCCTTGGAGTTCTTCACGACGACCACGTCACCGACGATCGAGCTGTTGAAGAACCAGGCGCCGGGCTGGTTCGGGTCGTTCGCGCCCTTGGCGTCGTTGAGACCCACACAGCCGTGGCTGGTGTTGGCGCTGCCGAAGATCGAGTCGGCGCCCCAGTAGTTGCCGTGGATGAACGTGCCCGACGTGGACAGCCGCATGGCGTGCGGGACGTCCTTGATGTCGTACTCGCCCTTGCCGTCGTCGTCCGTGAAGCCGACCGTCGCACCGTTCATCCGGGTCTCCTTGAACTTCTCGGAGATCACCATCTGACCGTTGTAGGTCGGGGTGTCCGGGGCGCCTGCGGAGATCGGGATGGTCTTGACCGTCTTGCCGTCCTGGGTGACCGTCATGGTCTTGGCGGCGGCGTCGACGGTGGACACCTGGTTGCGGCCGATCTTGAAGGTGACCGTCTTCTGCTGGACTCCGAAGACGCCCTCGGCACCCTCGACGCCGTCCAGATCCAGCTTCAGCGTGACGGTCGAGCCCTCCTGCCAGTACTGGTCGGGGCGGAAGTCCAGTCGCTGCCCGTTGAACCAGTGGCCGACGACCTCCTGGCCGCTGCTCGACGTCACAGAGATCTTGGACTGGACGGCCTTCTTGTCGGTGATCGCCTTGTTGAAGTTGATCGATACCGGCATGCCGACGCCGACGGTGGAGCCGTCCTCCGGCGTGAAGTTGCCGATGAAACTGTTGTCGGGCGAGACGGTGGTGAAGGAGGAGTTCTCGTGGGCCTCCATGCCCGCGGAATCCTTGGCCGTGGCGGCGATCTTGTACGTGGTGGAGCGCTCGAGCTGTGCGTCCGGCTTCCAGCTCTTGCCGTCGGCGGCCAGGGTGCCCTTGACGCTCGCGCCGTCGGCCGTGGTCATGACGACCTCGGTCAGCGTGCCGTCACTGACGGTAACCTTGGCGTCGTTGTTGATGCTGGCGTTGGTCGAGCCGTTCTTCGGCGAGATCGCTATTCGGGCCTTCGACTCGGCCTTCGCTGCCGCCTCGTCGACCTGGGCCTGCGACTTCTTCGAGCTGTCGGCGCCGTTGCCGCCCTCGTCCCCGTCGCCGCTGCAGGCCGACATCACCAGGACTCCGCCGAGCACCGCGGACGCGACCATCAGACCTCGGCGCCGCTTGCTGTCCGTCATCACACGCTTCTCCATCGTCGCCGATTCCCCTGACCAACTGCTTGGACAACGCCCATAACGGGTCATCCGGTTCCATATCCGCAAAGGATGTGGGGCACGCCACTCATGGCACACCGCCCACCGACACGTTCGACGCAGCCAACGGCTCCGCCGGTTGCACAGAACGCCGCAGAAAGCAGCACGTGTGCGGCCGGGCCCCGGTCCGCCTACCCGGCAACCCGGGGCCCGAAGCCCGTCACATTCCCGAGCTACGGCCGCCCGACGCCGCCGACGCCGACGTTGCCGTCGTCCTCGTCCTCGTCTGCGTCCTCATCTCCATCTTCCTCGTCCAGGTCCCACTCCTCCGCATCGGGGTCGTACTCGATCTGCTCACTGCTCCAGGAAGCCTGGGTCAGCTCGACCCCCGGCATCTCGCTGACCAGGTCGAAGGGGTCCACGAGGTAGGCGATGGCCTCCGCCTCGTCCTCGCGGACCGCGGACTGTGCGTGCGTCCGCTCCTCGTCCGGCATGGACTCGTCCGCCGCGATGCGGTCGAGGGCGGCGCCGGTCAGTTCGCCAGTGTCCTCGATCTCCAGTACCAATTCCACCCGTAGCCGCACAAACCGTGATGTCTCAGAAGTGGTCATACGACGGAGCGTAGGCCTCGGGACCCCGCGGCTTTCCCACGACCCGCTACTTTCACTAGCATCAGCGCACCCGGCCAATTCGATGATGCCTCAAGGGGGATCGAGTCCGTGTCCGTCGCACGTCGACCGCTGCTGACCGCCACTGCCGCAGGGAGTCTGCTCTGTGCGCTGTGGTTCGTTCCTTCGGCGAATGCCACCGCCGAGAGAGAGGCCACGCAGAGCCGGCAGACCGGCGCCGAAGCGTCGTCCCAGGAGCTGACCCTCGCCCGGACGGGCAGCGTGGACACCACGCCGTATCTGGTCGGCGGGACGGCGTTCCTGGGGATCGGTGCGGGCTTCGTGGCGTACTCGGTGCGCCGACGCGACGCTCTGCAGATGTGACACTCGCGCAAGGGCACCGGCGCAAGGGGTACCCGCGCATGAGCCACCCGCGCATGGGCCACCCGTGCACGGGGCACGTACGCAGGGGCCACCCGCGCACAGGGGAAAGGGCCGCCCCGCGCTGTGCGGAGCGACCCTCGGGGCAGCTGTCCCCTAGGCCAGCGGGCCGGTCACCGGCTCCACGGCCTCGATGAGCTTTCCGTCCCGTACGAACGTGTCGGCGGCCTCCAGGTCGGGCGCGAGGAAGCGGTCCGGACCCGGGCCCTCGACGCCCGCCGCGCGCAGCGCAGCGATGGCTGCCTGCGAGGCGGGCGCGGGGGTCAGACCGCGCCGGAGCTCTATGGCGCGGGTCGAGGCGTAGAGCTCGACGGCGATGATCCGGCCCAGGTTGGCGACGGCGGTACGCAGCTTCCGCGCGGCCGACCAGCCCATGGAGACATGGTCCTCCTGCATCGCGGAGGACGGAATCGAGTCGGCGGAAGCCGGGACGGCCAGCCGCTTCATCTCGCTGACCAGCGCGGCCTGCGTGTACTGGGCGATCATCAGGCCCGAGTCCACACCGGCGTCGTCGGCGAGGAAGGGCGGCAGACCGTGCGAGCGGTTCTTGTCGAGCAGCCGGTCGGTGCGGCGCTCGGCGATGGAGCCTAGGTCGGCGGCGACGATGGCGAGGAAGTCGAGCACGTACGCGACGGGGGCGCCGTGGAAGTTGCCGTTGGACTCCACGCGGCCGTCGGGCAGTACGACCGGGTTGTCGACGGCCGAGGCGAGCTCGCGGTCGGCCACGAGGCGGGCATGGGCGAGGGTGTCCCGCCCGGCGCCGGCGACCTGGGGGGCGCAGCGCACGGAGTACGCGTCCTGGACGCGGGGGGCCTCCTCCTCCTGGAAGTGACCGGTGAGCCCGGAGCCCTTGAGTACGGCGCTCATATTGGCGGCGGAGACGCCCTGGCCGGGGTGCGGGCGGATGGCGTGCAGCTCGGGGGCGAGGACCTTGTCCGTGCCGAGCAGCGCCTCGAGGCTGAGGGCGGCCGTGATGTCGGCGGAGATGTACAGGCGCTGGAGGTCGGCGAGGGCCATGACCAGCATGCCGAGCATGCCGTCGGTGCCGTTCAGGAGGGCGAGACCCTCCTTCTCACGGAGTTCGACGGGCGCGATGCCGTGCTCGGCGAGCAGCTCCCCGGCGGGCCGCACCTGGCCGTCGGGGCCCTCGGCGTCACCCTCACCCATCAGCGTCAGCGCGCAGTGGGAGAGCGGGGCGAGGTCGCCGGAGCAGCCGAGCGAGCCGTACTCGTGCACGACGGGGGTGATCCCCGCGTTCAGCACGTCGGCCATGGTCTGCGCGACCTCGGGCCGCACCCCGGTGTGGCCGGAGCAGACAGTCTTCAGGCGCAGGAACATCAGCGCGCGGACGACCTCGCGTTCGACGCGCGGCCCCATGCCGGCGGCGTGCGAGCGCACGATGTTGCGCTGCAGCTGGGCACGGAGTTCAGGGCTGATGTGACGGCTGGCGAGGGCGCCGAATCCGGTCGAGACGCCGTACACGGGCTCGGGCTTGGCGGCCAGCGCGTCCACGATCCCCCGGGCTGCGGCGAGGGCGGCGACGGCCTCGTCGGAGAGCTCGATCCGGGCGCCCGCGCGGGCCACGGCGATGACGTCTTCGGCGGTGGTACCGGACGTCCCCACCACGACTGTGTGCATATCCATATTCAGGAGCGTACGGACTGAATCCCAACCTGTCACTAGCAGTGGCGCGGTCGGCTCCTTACGGCCATGTCACACCCGATTCAGGGCTCGCTCCGGGGCTCCGGGGAGTCCCCCGGGGGCGCGCCCCGGAAGCGGCGCCGCTCCTGCGGCGAGCGGGGCGGGGCGTCGGCCAGGCGGATCACCATGCCGTCGCGGCCCGCCACCACCGGCTTCGGGGAGTGTGCCGCCTTCGCCCGGTACTGGGCCGCGTCCGCCAGCCGGAAGAGCCGGCGGGCGGAGCGGACCTGCCCGATCGCGTCACCCGTCGATGCGACCCCGCAGGCCACCCCCTCCCCCAGCTCCAACTCCGTTGCGCGTACGCACAGTTCGTCCGCCACCTGGATCACCTCGTCCGCCGTCGGGCCCACCGAGAGCAGACAGAACTCGTCCCCGCCCAACCGGGCCGCCAGCGCTCCGGGCAGCATCGCCCCGCACAGCGAGAGGACCGAGCCGAAGCGTTCGAGCAGCCGGTCGCCGACCGCGTGGCCGTGGGTGTCGTTGACCTGCTTGAGGCCGTTGAGGTCGCACACCACCAGGCTGACGACCGAGCCGTCGGTGCGGTAGCGCTCGATGGCCTCGTCGAGCCTTATGTCGACGGCGCGGCGGTTGGCGAGACCGGTCAGGGGGTCGGTGAAGGCGAGCCTGCGCACCTCCTCCAGGCGCTCGCTCTGGGCGATTCCGGCGGCCACCACCGAGGCGAGGACGGTCGCGAAGTCGGCATCGTCCCGGTCGAAGACCGGCGTCCCCACCGGCCGGGCCACATACAGCTCACCCCAGGCCCGGCCGTGCAGCACGATCGGCGCGACGACGCAGCAGCCACGGTGGCGGCGGCGCAGCGCCGCCACGCGTTGGTGGCAGTATCCGTGCCCGTCCGACGCCGGGCCGTCCACCGTCTCCACCCAGGCGTCGGGCTCACCGCCGCCCGCCCACTGCTCGTGCAGAAACTCGGTGATCTCCGGGAAGCGATTGACCGGATACGTCTCCGATTCGGGGAACTCCTCCTCCCCGGCAGCCCGTTCACCGGCATTCACGAGCACCTTGAGCCGCCCGAGCCCCCGCTCCCACACGGACAGCGCCGCGAAGGAGCCGCCGAGCGCGTCGCACGCACCCAGCGCCGCCGCCCGCCAGAACTCGCGCGGGGTGTGGGCGGCCGCCATTGCCTGCGCCAGCGCCACCACGGCCCGCAACCGCCGATCCTCAGCCATCATCCCAGCTTAGGGAGGTTTGGCCTGATTCGATCAGTTGGAGCGGCCGGCCCGGATCCCGAGGGCCACGCGGTCACTCGCCGGGCCACTGCGGCGTGCGCTTCTCATTGAACGCGGCAACGCCCTCGGCCCGGTCCCCGGAGAAGGCCACGGACCGCCAGGCCGCGTCCTCCACCTCGAGGCCGGCCCGCAGATCGAGCCCCTGCCCCAGCCGCATCGCACGCTTGGCGGCGCGCAGCCCGACGGGGGAGTTCGCGGCGATCCTGGCCGCGAGGGCGAGCGCCTCGGTCCTGGCGTCGTCGGCGAGCTGGTCGACGAGGCCCAACTCCCGCGCTTCGGCGGCTTCCACGCGCCGCGCGGTGAACACGAGCTCGGCGGCGCGGGCGGCGCCGACCCGGCGGGGCAGCAGCTGCGTACCGCCGCCGCCCGGAATCACCCCGACCGACACCTCGGGCAGTCCGACCACGGCCGTGGCGTCCGCGACGATCAGATCGCAGGCCAGCGCCAGCTCGAACCCGCCGCCGAGCGCGAATCCGTGCACGGCGGCGACCGTCGGCATCGGCAGCTCCAGCACACCGGTGTACGCGGCCCGCGCGGTCGGCCGCTGCCGCACCAACTCGGCATCGCTGAGGGAGTTCCGCTCCTTGAGATCGGCACCCACGCAGAACGCCCGCTCATGCGTCGAGCTCAGGACGGTGACCCGCACGTCCCGGTCGGCGGCGAGCGCGTCACAGGCGGCGCCGATGGAGCGGGCCATCTCCGTGGAGACGGCGTTCATGGCCTTGGGCCGGTCCAGTACGAGCTCCGCGACGTGCTCGTGCCTGCGTACGACGACGAATTCCCCGAACCGCTGCTCGGACATGGCGACACCCTCCCGGTTAACGATGGTTCACCGGATCATAGGCGCGCGCTCACTCCGAGGTCTCCCCCGCGCACCCGCCCCGGAAAACCGGGGGCTCGGGGCACCTCCGTGCCTCGAAACGGCAGCTTCGCACCGGAGCGGCGGCCTGAGGTGCACGCACAGTGACCGCGAGAGCCGGGCAGGACGGGGCAGAGCAGAGCAGGCCTGACCAGGACGGGGCAGGCAGGCAGGCAGGCAAGGGCAGCAGGAGCCGAAGCCGGCCGTCCGCGGCAGCCGGCGGAGTCAGGAGTCATGCCCCCGACGCCGCCCGCAGGAGCGGCGGTGCAGGTGCGAGCAGGACGACGGCGTCGGGCCCGCCGTATCGGCCACCGGCTCCCTCACGCCGCCTCCTGCGAAGGAGCCGTCGCCCCACCTGTCAGGGATTCTCCCGGCGCGACAGCAGCCACGGCTCCACCACACCCAGGCCTCGGACCGGGCGCTGCCACATCGGCTGGAGGGCGAAGCGGTACGAGGGGGGTTCCTCACCCTCCTTCTCCGCCGCGGCCGCCTCCTCCGCCGCCTCGGACTCGGAGAGCGGCGCGTCGCCGGTGCGTACGAGCCCCTCCGCGAACGCACCGTCGACCAGTACGGCGTCCTTCGGGGCTATGGACGTGAGCCTGCTCGCCAGGTTCACCGTCGTGCCGAAGACATCGCCCATCCGCGTGGTGACCGTGCCGAAAGCGATGCCGACGCGCAGCGCCGGCATCGACTCGTCGTGCGTCATCGTTTCGATGAGCCGCAGCGCGATCTCCGCCGCCGTCGCGGCGTCGTCCGCCGCGTACAGCACCTCGTCGCCCAGCGTCTTGATCAGCCGGCCGCCGTGCGCGGCCACGAGGTCGGCCGAGGTGGTCTCGAACGCCTCGACCAGCTCGCCCAGTTCCTCCTCCTCCAGGCGGCGGGTCAGCCGGGTGAAGCCGACGAGGTCCGCGAAGCCGACGGCCAGGCGCCGGTCGACCATCTCCTCGTCGTCGGCGGCCTGGACGACACGCCCCGTCGCGGCGGCGAGCTGCCGCCGCCAGACGTACACCAGGAACTCCTCCAGCTCAGGCAGGAGCAGCTCGACCAGCGGATACGTGACCTCGGTACGGGTCATTCCGGGCTCTGGCGGCTCGGTGAGGCCTTCCAGGAAAGAATCGATCTGCCATTCCGCCAGCCGGGCGGTGGTCTGCCCGGTCGAGCGGGCCACCTGGACCGCCATCGGCTCGCTCAGCAGGCCCGCCTCGACCAGACCGGCGAGCCGGCGCAGGGCCAGTACGTCCGCCTCCGTGAGCGCCTTCGCCTGCCCGATGTCCGCGAAGCCCATGGCCCGCCAGAAGCGGGAGGCGAGCTCCATGGAGACACCGGCGGTGCGGGCCGCCTGGAAGGGCGTGTAGCGCCGCTCAGCACCGAGAATCAACTGCTCCAGCCGGATGGCGAGCGGGTCGTCGGTCGGCTCCGCCGTGTGATCGACCTCGTGGTGCGGCGTCGGATGCACCGCGGACGACGATGCGGCCGACGTGGTGGTCGGCGGCGTGGCCGAAGAAGTGGCCGACGCGTTGGATCCCGCATTGGATCCCGTATCCGATGTTGTCTCGGATGCCGCATCGGATGACGAGGCGGACGCGCCTGAACCGGAGTCCGACGGTGGCTGCGCGCCCGCGCCGGAAGTGGTGTCGTCGACGGTCACCAGCCGCCTCCTGCCCGTTCCGTGCGCACTGCCCTGCCGATCTGTAGCTCGATCGCCTCAACGATACGGCAGGTGTGCCCTAGCTCACGTCCCGGTGGCCCCGGCTCACGTCCCGGTGGCCCGCGGGACCCGAGATCAGCCGGCCGGCCGCAGGTGCACGATGTCACCCGCGCTGATCGGCTGCCGCTCACCGTCCTCCGTGGCCACCACCAGCCTGCCGTCGCCGTCGAGCGCCACCGCCTCCCCGGTGACCGTGCGGTCACCGGGGAGCTCGGCGCGGACAGTGCGGCCGAGCGTCGCGCAGCCCGCCGCGTACGCCGCCTGGAGCCCCGACGGGCCCGGGTCGCCGCCCGCCGCCCGCCAGTCGCCGTACCACTGCTCCAGCGAGCGCAGCACGGCCCGCAGCAGCGGGTCACGGTCGGTCGAGATCGCGTTCGCGAGGGCGAGGGAGCCCGCTGCCGGGACGGGGAGTTCGTCGGCATGCAGCGTGACATTGAGGCCGATTCCGACGACGACCGCGTCCTGGCCCGCCCGCTCGGCGAGGATGCCGCCGGTCTTGCGTTCCTCGCCCTCGATCTTTACCAGCAGGTCGTTGGGCCATTTGAGCGACATGTCGACTCCGGCCGCCCGCGCCAGCCCCGTCGCGGACGCCACTCCGGCGAGCAGCGGCAGCCACCCCCAGCGCTCCACCGGCACGTCCGCTCCGGGCCGCAGCAGTACCGAGAAGAACAGCCCCGAGCGCGCGGGCGCTGTCCAGGTCCGGTCGAGCCGCCCCCGCCCCGCCGTCTGCTCCTCCGCCACGAGGACCGCCCCCTCCTCCAGGGACGCGGCACGCGCCGCCAGGTCGGAGTTGGTGGAGCCGGTCGTCGGCACCACGTCGAGGGAGGTCCACAGCCCGCCGGGCCGGAGCATGGCGCGGCGCAGTGCGGCGGCGTTCAGCGGCGGCCGGTCGAGGTCGGACCAACGGCTCCGGGGTGCACCCTCGGGCGCATTCTCTGGCGTCATGCAAGCCAGATTAGGTGTGGTAAACGCCGCACTGCCGAACGGTATCGGCGCCGATACCCTACGAGTCAGTAGCAACCGACCCCGTGACCAGGCAGGGAGAGCGGCATCCCGATGTCCGAGCCGGAAAAGATCGACGTCCACACCACCGCGGGAAAGCTCGCGGATCTTCAGCGCCGCGTCGACGAGGCGACGCACGCCGGGTCCGCGCGCGCGGTGGAGAAGCAGCATGCCAAGGGCAAGCTGACCGCCCGTGAGCGGGTCGATCTGCTGCTCGACGAAGGGTCGTTCGTCGAGCTCGACGAATTCGCCCGGCACCGCTCCACCAACTTCGGTCTGGAGCAGACCCGCCCGTACGGAGACGGTGTGGTCACCGGCTACGGCACGGTCGACGGCCGCCCGGTCGCCGTCTTCTCGCAGGACTTCACGGTCTTCGGCGGCGCGCTCGGCGAGGTCTACGGCCAGAAGATCATCAAGGTGATGGACTTCGCGCTGAAGACCGGCTGCCCCGTCATCGGCATCAACGACTCCGGCGGCGCCCGTATCCAGGAGGGCGTCAGCGCGCTCGGCATGTACGGCGAGATCTTCCGCCGCAACACCCACGCCTCCGGCGTGATCCCGCAGATCTCGCTGGTCGTCGGGCCCTGCGCGGGCGGCGCGGTCTACTCCCCCGCGATCACCGACTTCACGGTGATGGTCGACCAGACCTCGCACATGTTCATCACCGGTCCGGACGTCATCAAGACGGTCACCGGCGAGGATGTCGGCATGGAGGAGCTGGGCGGAGCCCGTACGCACAACACCACCTCGGGCGTCGCGCACCACATGGCGGGTGACGAGAAGGACGCCATCGAGTACGTCAAGTCCCTGCTGTCGTACCTGCCTTCGAACAACCTCTCCGAGGCGCCGGCCTTCCCCGAGGAAGCCGATCTGGACACGAGCGACGAGGACCGCGAGCTCGACACGCTCATCCCGGACTCCGCGAACCAGCCGTACGACGTGCACACCGTCATCGAGCATGTGCTGGACGAGGGCGAATTCCTCGAGACGCAGGCGATGTTCGCGCCGAACATCGTCACCGGCTTCGGGCGCGTGGAGGGCTTCCCGGTCGGCATCGTCGCCAACCAGCCGATGCAGTTCGCCGGCTGCCTGGACATCAACGCCTCCGAGAAGGCCGCGCGTTTCGTCCGTACCTGCGACGCCTTCAACGTCCCGGTGGTGACCTTCGTCGACGTCCCCGGCTTCCTGCCCGGCGTCGACCAGGAGTACGGCGGCATCATCCGGCGCGGCGCGAAGCTGATCTACGCGTACGCGGAGGCCACGGTCCCGCTGATCACCATCATCACGCGGAAGGCCTTCGGCGGCGCGTACGACGTCATGGGCTCCAAGCATCTGGGCGCCGATCTGAACCTGGCGTGGCCGACCGCACAGGTGGCCGTGATGGGCGCGCAGGGCGCGGTGAACATCCTGCACCGCCGTACCATCGCGGCCGCGGGCGACGCCGACAGCATGGAGGCGACCCGCGCCCGGCTGATCCAGGAGTACGAGGACACGCTCCTCAACCCGTACACCGCGGCCGAACGCGGTTATGTGGACGCGGTGATCATGCCCTCGGAGACGCGGGCACACATCGTGAAGGGCCTGCGTCAGCTGCGTACGAAGCGGGAAAGCCTGCCTCCGAAGAAGCACGGCAACATCCCCCTCTAGGAAGGGACCTGACGATGATCAAGGTCGTACGAGGAAATCCCACCCCGGAGGAGCTGGCCGCCGCACTGGCGGTGGTCCAGGCGCGCGCCGCGGCAACGGCCTCCGCCGCAGAAGGGGTCCCGCTGCTGCCCGAGCAGTGGTCGGACCCGGCGCGCATCGCACGCAGCAGGAGGCCGCAGCCGGGGCCGCGGTCCTGGGCGCGCACGTATTGGCCCTTGTAGGCCGCCTACCCGCGGCTCCGCCCCAGACCTCCCGGGTCTGGGGCGGTGCTCCGGTCAGAGAACCCGGGTTGCCTCCGCCGCCATCCGCCGGTACCCCGCATCGTTGGGGTGCAGGGCGTCCCCCGAGTCGTACGCGGGGTTGATCCGGTCCGCGTCGGCCGGGTCGGCGAGCGCCTTGTCGAAGTCGGCGACGGCGTCGAACTCACCCGACGTACGGATCCAGTGGTTGACCTCGTCACTGACCTTCGCCGCGTGCGCGCCCCAGTGGTCGGAGCCCTTCAGCGGGAGTAGCGTGGAGCCGATGACGCGAAGTCCCCTGGCGTGCCCGGATCGGATCAACTGCCGGTATCCGGCGATGAGTTCACGGGACGAGACGACGGGCGAGGGCTTGAATGTGGGCTGGCCCTTCACCTCGCTGAAGCCGATGTCATTGACGCCTTCGAGGACGACGACGGTCGAGACGCCAGGCTGGTCGAGGGCGTCCCGGCCGAAGCGGGCGGTGCCGCGCTCGCCGTACCAGGCCGAGTCATTGAGGACGAGGTTGCCGCCGATACCGGAGTTGACGACCGGCCGGCCGCTGAGCTCGGCGACGGCATCGGAGTAGCGGCGATCGGTGTTCGGCGTGGAGCCGAAACTGTCGGTGATGGAATCCCCGAAGAGGACGACACCGTCGTTCCCGCGGGGCTTCTCGGCGCCGCCGACGTCGACGCCGGAGAGGTAGTACCAGGACTGGCTGGTGTCGGTGAAGGCCTTCCCGGAGACATCGGCACGGTGGTCACCCTCGGCGCGGTAGGTGTCGGCCCAGGCCTGGGAGTGGAAGGTGGCGGGCCCGGTGGTACCGGCGAGATAGAGCGTGACGGTCACCGACTCCAGTGCCTTCAGGGGCAGTGGGGCGGCGTCGCTGCGGAGCTCGGCATGCGCGGGGACCGAGACGGAGCGCTTCCCGGCGAAGGTGAGGTGCCGTACCGAGCCCTTCTCGACGGCCGCGCCGCCGGCGGTACGGGCGATGGTGGCGCCGGTGATGCGCAGCGGGGAGGTTCCGTAGGCGTTGGAGAGGCGGATCCGGGCCCGGTCGCCGTCCTTGGTGATCCGGACGACCTGGCGGACGGTCTGGCGGGAGAAGCCCTCCTGGGACCAGTTGGGGGTGAAGCCGGTGCTGGGGAGCTGCGGAGAGGCGCCCCAGGCGGCGGTCCACGGCCCCGAGGCGGCAGCCGACGGCCGGGCGGCACCAACGGCCCCGGAGGCCGGCCCGGAGGCGGCAGCGGCGATCAGCGGATCCGCGGGCTCGGCCAGGGGCTCCGTACCGGCAAGAAGAGCGAGACCGAGAGCGACGGCGGCGAGCGGGGCGGCGGTGCGACGGAGGTACGTGTGCATGACGTTTCCCCTTCCACCCCTAATGGGCGGCGAGTTCCGTTAAGGCGTGACACGACAGTAGCAGACCGGGGATTGTTAATGGAACAGCAGACCCGTTTGCGATCGCCACCTAGCCCCCGTTACTTTCTTCGTGGCCCTGAAACGGGGCTCCTGGCCTCCGGGCCCGGCATGACTGTTGCCCCCTGTCGAAGCGATGACCTGGGGGGTGGTGTCACCGGGTCCGGGGCACCGTCTGACCGCTGATGAGAGGCCCGACCGTCACCCGGCCGAGCGCAACGCCCGGCCGTTGAAGGGTGGCAGGTCTGCGTAACGTGGATGCGCGCGCTCGGTGCCGGTGGGTGAGGCCGGGACGGAACGACCACCCTCGGGGGGTGCGGTGCTCGACACCGGTGAAATCGCGGTCTTCCTCGGCCTGGACGTCGGCAAGGGCGACCACCACGGCCACGGCCTGACAGCGGGCGGCAAGACCGTCTACGACAAGCGGCTGCCCAACAGCGAGCCGAAACTGCGGGCCGTGTTCGACAAGCTCACGGCCAGGTTCGGCCGCGTGCTGGTCATCGTGGACCAGCCCGCATCGATCGGCGCCCTGCCGCTCGCGGTGGCCCGGGACGCCGGCTGCCACGTGGCCTACCTGCCAGGGCTGGCGATGCGGCGGATCGCCGATTTGTATCCCGGTGAGGCCAAGACCGATGCCCGCGACGCGCACGTGATCGCGGACGCCGCCCGCACCATGCCTCACACCCTGCGGGCCCTGGAACTGGCCGACGAGACCGCGGCCCAGCTTACCGTCCTGACCGGCTTCGACCAGGACCTCGCCGCCGAGGCTACCCGCACCAGCAACCGGCTCCGCGGCCTGCTCACCCAGTTCCACCCGAGCCTGGAGCGAGTACTGGGGCCCCGCCTGGACCACCAGGCTGTGACGCACCTGCTGGAACGCTTCGGCTCGCCCGCCGCCCTGCGTAAGGCCGGACGCCGCAGGCTCGTGAACCTGATACGGCCCAAGGCCCCGCGCATGGCCGAACGCCTGGTGGACGACATCTTCGACGCGCTCGACGAACAGACCGTCGTGGTCCCGGGCACCGGCACCCTGGACGTGGTCGTGCCCTCGCTGGCCCGCTCGCTGGCCGCCGTCCACGAACAACGACGCGCTCTGGAAGCCCAGATCGGCGAGCTGCTTGAGTCGCACCCTCTTTCCCAGGTCCTGACCTCGATGCCCGGAGTCGGTGTCAGGACCGCCGCCACCTTGCTGGTCACCATCGGCGACGGCACCTCGTTCCCCACTGCCGCCCACCTTGCCTCCTACGCCGGCCTCGCCCCGGCAACGAGGTCCTCCGGATCCTCCATCCACGGCGAACACGCCCCCAGAACAGGCAACCGGCTCCTGAAACGGGCCATGTTCCTCTCCGCGTTCGCCGCCCTGCACGACCCCGCCTCCCGCACCTACTACGAACGGCAAAGAGCCCGCGGCAAGACCCACACACAGGCCTTGCTCCGCCTCGCCCGCCACCGCATCAGCGTGCTGTTCGCCATGCTCCGCGACGGCACCTTCTACGAATCCCGCACCCCCGAGACAGCCACCGCATGACCTGCTCAGGCTTGACGAAGGACATAGAGGCACCCCCCCCAGGAACTAGTCCGTTGGCACGGTCCCGGTTGAGTACCCGTACTCAGGCGGCGGGCGAATCCCGGCAGCAGGATCGGACGCATGCTGTGGTCCGACCCGGAGAACGAGCCCCCCAAAGAACTGCGCGAGACGCAGGCCATGATGCGCCGCGTGGGCCTGGTGCTGGCGCTGGCCATGGTGATTGCGATGTTTGTGGCCGGCCTCCGTTGACAGCCACCTACGATGACCCCATGACCGCTCAGCGCCCCCGCATCGTCCTCGGCTCCGCCTCCCCCGCCCGTCTCAACCTGCTGCGCCAGGCCGGACTCGCCCCCGAGGTGATAGTCAGCGGTGTCGACGAGGACGCACTGAGCGCCCCGACCCCGGCCGAACTGGCCCTGGTCCTCGCCGAGGCGAAGGCCGCCGCCGTGGCCGCCCACCCCGAGGCCGCCGGAGCCCTGGTCATCGGCTGCGACACGGTCCTCGAACTCGACGGCGAGGCCCTCGGCAAGCCCTCGGACGCGGAGGACGCCACCACCCGCTGGAAGTCGATGCGCGGCCGCGCGGGCATCCTGCGGACCGGCCACTGCGTGACCGACACGGCGACGGGCCGCAGCGCCTCCGCGACCGCGTCCACCACGGTGCGCTTCGGCGAGCCGACGGACGCCGAGATCGCCGCGTACGTCGCCAGCGGCGAACCGCTGCATGTGGCGGGCGCGTTCACGCTGGACGGCCGCTCGGCGCCGTTCATCGACTCCATCGACGGCGACCCCGGGAACGTCATCGGACTTTCGCTGCCGCTGCTGCGCAGGCTGCTGGCCGAGCTCGGTTACTCGATCACCGACCTGTGGGCCTAGGCCGGGCGGCCTGAGCGAGGCGGCGCACAGATTCAGGCCGTGGCACGGATCAGGAGGCGGCACGGATTCAGGCCGCGGCACGGATCAAGCCGCGGCACAGATCACGCGGTGGCACGGATCAGGCGGTGGCGGGAGCTCCACTCCCCGCCCCGCCGTCGTTGCCCTTGCCGTCCTCTGCAGCCGGCGCCTCCACCCTGCCGTACGTCACCAGTACCAGCACGATCAGCCCCAGCACCGCCATCATGAACGCGAACGCGCCCCAGCCGACCAGACCCACCGTCAGCGCGCCCAGCACCCCGTGCACGACCGCGCAGGTGATCAGCAGGATCCGCGCGACACGGCCAGGGGCACGGTCGCGCAGGCCCGTCAGCAACAGCACCACGGCGCACGCCGCGAGGTAGAGCCCGAGGACCCCGCCCATCGCCCAGGTGCCGGCCACCATCGCGTCCGGGTCCAGGCCGGCCAGCGACATGTCCTGCTTGTCGACGAAGGTGGCAAGGATGCCGTTGATCGCCACGATGCCCACGGCCTCCACCAGCAGAACAAGCGCGGCCACCACGGCCACCGGTCTGCGCGCCACGGCGCCCCCAACCCTCTGTTACCGGAAGTACGTACGACATCACGAACGCTACTAACGGGTAAACCGACGTACAAGGGTTCGGGCACGCTCGGTCCCTCAGCAAAGAATCATTCGGCCATTCGTAGGGACTCGACAAAGAAACGCGTTCAGCCGAAGGCCCCCTGAACAGAGACCTTGGCCACACCACAGGGCTACTGTGCGAGGGAGGAACCCGTCGTACCGTGGTGCGACAAGGGATTTCGCGACTTGCGCGAGCCTCGAATCACGCTCCGTGTGGGCAAGCTCACCATTGGGGACGGGTCGTAGGACCGTGTCGGCAGTCCCTAAACTCAGCTTGTTTCAAGGAGGGAGCCATCGTGCGCAAGGTGCTCATCGCCAACCGTGGCGAAATCGCTGTCCGCGTTGCCCGAGCCTGCCGGGACGCCGGGATCGCGAGCGTAGCCGTCTACGCCGATCCGGACCGGGACGCTCTGCATGTCCGCGCGGCCGACGAGGCGTTCGCTCTGGGCGGTGACACCCCGGCCGCCAGCTATCTGGACATGGCCAAGGTGCTCCAGGCCGCAAAGGACTCGGGAGCCGATGCCATCCATCCCGGATACGGCTTCCTTTCCGAGAACGCCGAATTCGCCCAGGCCGTGCTCGACGCGGGTCTGACCTGGATCGGTCCGCCGCCGCAGGCGATCCGCGATCTGGGTGACAAGGTCGCCGCCCGTCATATCGCCCAGCGCGCCGGCGCTCCGCTGGTCGCCGGTACGCCGGACCCGGTCAGCGGCGCCGACGAGGTCGTCACCTTCGCCGAGCAGCATGGGCTGCCGATCGCGATCAAGGCGGCGTTCGGCGGTGGCGGCCGTGGTCTGAAGGTCGCCCGCACTCTCGAAGAGGTGCCGGAGC
This sequence comes from Streptomyces sp. NBC_01142, assembly GCF_026341125.1. Taxonomy (NCBI): domain Bacteria; kingdom Bacillati; phylum Actinomycetota; class Actinomycetes; order Kitasatosporales; family Streptomycetaceae; genus Streptomyces; species Streptomyces sp. NBC_01142. Next base: position 669,444 of record NZ_JAPEOR010000001.1, on the reverse strand, counting down.
TGTACGACTCCGCGGTGCGCGAGGCGATTGCCGCCTTCGGCCGCGGCGAATGCTTCGTCGAGCGCTACCTCGACAAGCCGCGCCACGTCGAGACCCAGTGCCTGGCCGACAGCCACGGCAATGTCGTCGTCGTCTCCACCCGTGACTGCTCGCTGCAGCGCCGCCACCAGAAGCTGGTGGAGGAGGCTCCTGCGCCGTTCCTGTCCGACGCGCAGAACGCCGAGCTGTACGCCGCGTCCAAGGCCATCCTCAAGGAGGCCGGCTACGTCGGCGCGGGCACCGTCGAGTTCCTCGTCGGCACCGACGGCACCATCTCCTTCCTCGAGGTCAACACCCGCCTCCAGGTGGAGCACCCGGTCACCGAAGAGGTCACCGGCATCGACCTGGTCCGCGAGATGTTCCGTATCGCCGACGGCGAGGAGCTCGGCTACGGCGACCCGGCCGTGCGCGGTCACTCCTTCGAGTTCCGTATCAACGGCGAGGACCCGGGGCGGGGCTTCCTCCCGGCCCCCGGCACCGTCACCACCTTCGCGCCGCCGAGCGGCCCCGGTGTCCGGCTGGACGCGGGTGTCGAGTCGGGCAGTGTCATCGGCCCGGCCTGGGACTCGCTGCTGGCCAAGCTGATCGTCACCGGCGCCAGCCGTGAGCAGGCGCTGCAACGCGCCGCGCGTGCGCTCGCGGAGTTCGACGTCGAGGGCATGGCCACCGCCATCCCGTTCCACCGTGCGGTCGTCGCCGACCCGGCGTTCACCTCGGACCCGTTCACGGTCCACACCAGGTGGATCGAGACCGAGTTCGTCAACGAGATCAAGCCCTTCGCCGTGCCTTCGGACGCGGACGAGGACGAGGCCGGCCGCGAGACCATCGTGGTCGAGGTCGGCGGCAAGCGCCTCGAGGTCTCGCTGCCCTCCTCGTTGGGCATGACGCTGGCGCGGACCGGCCTGGCCGCCGGCGCCAAGCCGAAGCGCCGCGCCGCCAAGAAGTCCGCCTCGGCGGCCTCCGGCGACACCCTCGCCTCCCCGATGCAGGGCACGATCGTCAAGGTCGCGGTCGAGGAGGGCCAGGAGGTCAAGGAGGGCGACCTCGTCGTCGTACTCGAGGCGATGAAGATGGAGCAGCCGCTGAACGCGCACCGCTCCGGCACCATCAAGGGGCTGTCGGCCGAGGTCGGCGCGTCGCTGACGTCCGGCGCGATGATCTGCGAGATCAAGGACTGAGGACCGACGTGTGGGGCCTGCCCGTCGATGAACGACGGGGCAGGCCCCACACGTATGTTCAGGTCGTGCCTGCGGGTGGGCGCGACAGCAGGACGAGTACGAGTGCCGCTGCTGCGATGAAGGCCGCGGCCGCCGGCAGACCGGCCGAGAGGCCCTCCGCCATCGCGTCACGCCGCCCGGAGCCACCGCGCCGCGCACTACGGATCCGTACACCGTGACCAGCGCCGCGAGGCCGAGCGCGCCGCCGACCTGCTGCATGGTCTGCATCAGGCCGGAGGCCGCGCCCGCCTCTCCGGGGCGGATGCCGGTGAGGATGAGGACACTGAGCGGCGGGCATGGCTGCGGTGCCTCCAGGGGACGACAGCACGCGGAAAGGCCCCTCCGATCAAGATACGGAGACTATCTCCGTTTTCGCGATGGCATCCTGGACACCAGGGGCGGACTCAGGGAGGACGGCGTGATGGCGACCAGTACGGCGAGTACGGCGAGTACGACAGCGGGCTCGGCACGCCCCATGCGAGCCGACGCACGCCGCAACTACGAACGACTGCTGACCGAGGCCCGTACCGCCTTCGCCGAGTACGGCACCGATGCTTCGCTCGAGGAGATCGCACGCCGCTCGGGCGTGGGTATCGGCACGCTGTACCGGCACTTCCCCAACCGACACGCGATGATGAACGCGGTCTTCCAGGAAGCGCTGACCTCGCTCCTCGAGCGCTCCCGCGAACTGGCTTCGGCCGAGCAGCCGTGCGGGGCGCTGGTGGAGTGGCTGCGCGCCATCATCACTCATGCGGGTGAGTACCGCGGTCTGGCGCGAGCACTCATGTCGGCCTCGACCGACAAGACTTCGGCACTGTCGGAGTGCAGCGTTCCGATGCGCGAGGCGGGCGAGCGGCTGCTGGTACGGGCTCAGGAAAGCGGCGCGGTACGGACGGACGTATCGATCGGAGACCTGATGCAGCTGACGAACGCGATCGCCCTGGCGGCCGAACAGGACCCGTCGGACCCGGAGTTGGCGGACCGCCTGCTGATGCTGACACTGCGCGGCCTGAAGTCGGAGAACCCCGACCGGGCGAGCTGAGACGCAGCCGGGCCGCTGTACAAGGCCTTCCCCTCCCCGCCCCTTCCCACAGACGGGCAGGCCCCGGACCCCCGGCGCCCCGGCACCCACGCGGCGGCGGCCGCGGAAACGGGATGGTCACGCCTCCACCCTGTCGAGGTGTGCGGTCGGGCGCCCGGGTGAAGCGGGTGATCCGGCGGGCGGAGCAGCCGCACGACGAGGGACCCGCCCCGCGGCAAGGCGTCCGTCACTGCCCCCTCCACCTGCGAAGTCAGTTGAACGGGCCGGCGAGTGGGACAAGAACCCCCGACCCGCCACGCGTCACCGTCGGCGAAGGTCCGCCACCCGCGCCGCCCGCTCCCCCGGCGGCTCCGCCGCCATCGCGCTCCGCAGCTGAGGGCCCGGGCCGCCCCGCGTGCGGCGCTGGCCCGGCAGGGGTACGTCCCGGCGGGGCTGTCGCCCCGGCGGGACTCCCTCACCACCCGAGGCCGCTCCCGCACCCGCCACCGCGATCTGCACCCCCTGGTCCGCCAGGGCCTGCAGCTCGGTGGCCGCGCGTTCGTCGTGCCCCGGCGGCTCATCGGTGACCAGCCGCGTGATCACATCGGTCGGCACCGTCTGGAACATGGTGTCGGTGCCGAGCTTGGTGTGGTCCGCGAGGACCACCACCTCCGCGGCAGCCTGAACCAGCGCTCTGTCGACGCTCGCCGAGAGCATGTTGGAGGTGGACAGGCCACGCTCCGCGGTCAGCCCGCTCCCGGACAGGAAGGCGCGCGAGACCCGCAGCCCCTGCAGGGACTGCTCCGCCCCGCTGCCCACCAGCGCATAGTTGGAGCCGCGCAGCGTCCCACCGGTCATGACGACCTCGACGCGGTTGGCATGGGCCAGCGCCTGGGCCACCAGCAGGGAGTTGGTGACGACGGTCAGTCCGGGGACACGCGCGAGCCGGCGGGCCAGCTCCTGCGTCGTCGTCCCCGCGCCGACCACAATGGCCTCGCCCTCTTGGACGAGACCCGCGGCAAGGTCGGCGATGGCCGTCTTCTCGGCGGTCGCGGACAGGGATTTCTGCGGAAAGCCGGACTCCCGCGTGAAGCCGCCCGGCAGTACCGCACCGCCGTGCCGGCGGTCGAGGAGTCCTTCTGCCTCCAGTGCCCGCACGTCCCGCCGTACGGTCACTTCGGAGGTCTGGACGACGCGGGCGAGCTCACGGAGCGACACGGCCCCGTTGGCGCGCACCATTTCGAGGATCAATTGGCGACGTTCTGCAGCGAACACGAAACTGACAGTAACCCCACCGCCCGATAGTTTTCAGCACTATGCGCCGAATAACAGAAGTTGTGCACTCAAGGGGCCACCAAGTGGTATAGGCGGCCCCATAGTTGATCAATCGGTGCGCGGAGTGCCCGGGGTTCTTCGGGTTTACACCCGGCTCACGCCTCGCCGGACGCCTTCCGAGTGTGCAACTGCCGTGCCACCTCTGCGATCGAGCCCGACAGAGACGGGTACACGGTGAAGGCGTTTGCGATCTGTTCCACCGTCAGATTGTTGTCGACCGCGATCGAGATGGGATGGATCAGTTCACTCGCTCGTGGCGCGACCACACATCCGCCGACCACGATGCCCGTGCCCGGACGGCAGAAGATCTTGACGAAGCCGTCCCTGATACCCTGCATCTTGGCGCGCGGGTTGCGCAGCAGCGGCAGCTTGACCGACCGGGCGTCGATCTTGCCCGCGTCCACGTCCGCCTGGCTGTAGCCGACCGTCGCGATCTCCGGGTCGGTGAAGACGTTGGACGAGACGGTCTTCAGGTTCAGCGGCGTCACCGCGTCGCCGAGGAAGTGGTACATCGCGATACGGCCCTGCATGGCCGCGACCGAGGCGAGTGCGAAGACGCCTGTGACGTCACCGGCGGCGTACACGCCGGGTGCGCTGGTACGGGAGACCTTGTCGGTCCAGATGTGACCCGAGTCACGGAGCCGTACCCCGGCCTCCTCCAGGCCCATGCCGGCGGAGTTCGGGATCGCGCCGACCGCCATCAGGCAGTGCGTGCCGGAGATGACCCGGCCGTCGGAGAGGGTGACCTCGACGCGGTCGCCGACGCGCTTGGCGGACTCGGCGCGGGAGCGGGCCATGACGTTCATGCCGCGGCGGCGGAAGACGTCCTCGAGGACGGCGGCGGCGTCCGGGTCCTCACCGGGCAGCACACGGTCGCGGGACGAGACGAGGGTCACCCGGGAGCCGAGCGCCTGGTACGCGCCGGCGAACTCGGCGCCGGTGACGCCGGAGCCGACCACGATGAGCTCCTCGGGGAGCTCGTCGAGGTCGTACACCTGGGTCCAGTTCAGAATGCGCTCTCCGTCGGGGAGGGCGTCCGGGATCTCGCGCGGGTGGCCGCCGGTCGCGATCAGTACGGCGTCGGCGGTCAGCGTCTCCTCGGTGCCGTCCGCGGCGCGCACGATCACCCTGCGGGAGCCGTCCATCGCCTGCTGCCCCTCCAGCCGGCCGCGGCCGCGCATGACGCGCGCGCCGGCCCGGGTGACGGAGGCGGTGATGTCGTGGGACTGGGCGAGGGCGAGCCGCTTCACCCGTCGGTTGACCTTGCCGAGGTCGACGCCGACCACACGGGCGGCCTGCTCGACGTGCGGTGTGTCGTCGGCCACGATGATGCCCAGCTCCTCGTAGGAGGAGTCGAAGGTCGTCATCACTTCGGCCGTGGCGATCAGAGTCTTCGACGGTACGCAGTCGGTGAGCACCGACGCTCCGCCCAGGCCGTCGCAGTCGACGACGGTCACCTCCGCGCCGAGCTGGGCGCCCACCAGGGCCGCCTCATAACCGCCGGGTCCGCCACCGATGATCACGATCCGGGTCACGAAAAAGTCCGCCTCGCATTGTCAATCCCGGCCCGCCTGCCCGCCCGACCGGGGGTCCGGGGGATGCCCCGGGGGAATGCAGTACGTACTCCATTGTCCCGCACGGTTCAAGTGGCTTCGTCCCCGGGGCACCATCGGGCCGTAACCGTGTACGACTCCGCCGCGCGGGCGGCCTCTCCGTCCCCTCCCGTACCCTCGATCCCATGTCGCTCTACGCCGCGTACGCCGGCAACCTCGACGCGCGGCTGATGTCACGCCGCGCACCGCACTCTCCGCTGCGCGGCACCGGCTGGCTCAACGGCTGGCGGCTGACCTTCGGCGGCGAGCAGATGGGCTGGGAGGGGGCGCTGGCCACGATCGTGGAGGCGCCGCGCTCGCAGGTCTTCGTCGCCCTGTACGACATCGCACCGATGGACGAGGACTCCATGGACCGCTGGGAGGGTGTCGGGCTGGACATCTACCGGCGGATGCGGGTCCGGGTGGACACGCTGGACGGCGAGGAGCCGACCTGGGTGTACGTGCTGAACGGGTACGAGGGCGGGCTGCCGTCGGCCCGGTACCTGGGCGAGCTCGCGGACGCGGCGGAGTCGGCCGGGGCGCCGCACGACTATGTGATGGAGCTGCGCAAGCGCCCGTGCTGAGGCCGGCCAGGCGCCCAGCGACGGTCGCGCGAGCACCCTTCGGCGGTCGGCGCAAGCGCCCGTGCCGAGGCAAGGGCGGGGCTCTTTCGTCGGAAACGACAAGACAACGATCCGAAGACCGTGAGCTGCATCATCTACGCGCGTAGGGAATCACCGGTTACCCTCGTCGGCGTGAACGCATCTGTGAATCCGGACCTCCTCGGCGCTACCGCCGACCCCCTCGCCGCCGCTGACGCCGCCGCCGTGCGGCTGCGCGAGCTGACCGGCGCCGAGACCCACGACGTTGCTCTTGTGATGGGCTCCGGCTGGGCGCCGGCTGTCGACGCGCTCGGTGCTCCCGAGGCGGAGTTCCCGGTCACCGAGCTGCCGGGCTTCCCGCCGCCGGCGGTCGAGGGCCACGGCGGCAAGATCCGCTCGTACAAGATCGGCGACAGGCGTGTGCTGGTCTTCCTCGGCCGGACCCACTACTACGAGGGCCGCGGTGTGGCCGCGGTCGCGCACGGCGTGCGTACCGCGGTGGCCGCGGGCTGCAAGACCGTCGTCCTGACGAACGGCTGCGGCGGGCTGCGCGAGGGCATGCGGCCCGGCCAGCCGGTGCTGATCAGCGACCACATCAACCTGACGGCGGCCTCGCCGATCATCGGGGCGAACTTCGTGGACCTGACGGACCTGTACTCGCCGCGCCTGCGGGCGCTGTGCAAGGAGGTGGACGAGACGCTCGAGGAGGGTGTGTACGTCCAGTTCCCCGGCCCGCACTACGAGACGCCGGCCGAGATCAACATGGTCCGCGTGCTCGGCGGCGACCTGGTCGGCATGTCCACGGTGCTCGAGGCGATCGCGGCGCGCGAGGCGGGCGCGGAGGTGCTGGGCATCTCCCTGGTCACGAACCTGGCGGCGGGGCTCACCGGCGAGCCGCTGAACCACGAGGAAGTACTCCAGGCGGGCCGCGACTCGGCGGCCCGGATGGGCGAGCTGCTGACGCGGGTCCTCGACCGGATCTGACGGGCCCGACGGCGGGGGGTCTGCCCACCCACCCGCCCTCGGGTCGTGGGAGTGCGGGGCACCGCCACGTCCCGGCTCCGCACCGCCCGACGGGGTGCGGCGCCGTACCGGGCCGGGCGGCAGCTGCTGCGCACGGCGGAGGCTTCGGGTAACAGGGTCCCTGCCGGGGACGGCGGCTACGAGGCAGCCGTCCCGGTACCTGAAGCAGGCAGCGAGCCCGGTGTCCGCGCGACGCCGCCGACCGCGCGCAGCGCGGGCACCCGGGGCACCGGCCCCGGCGGGTCAACAGCCGCGCACCGCACGCCGGGCGCAAGGGCGCAGGCGCGGGCGCGGGCGCACACGGCAGCTTCGCGCCCGCACGGGCAGGGGTTCGCACGGAACCCGGCCGCCCGGACGGGCTCCGGCAGGATGCGGGGGCGGAAGGCGCGGGCTCGCGCCAAAAACCCCGCATGGCGGAACCCCGCGGCTTCGCTCCGGCGGATCGCGGGTACAGGACAGCCCCACGGCCCTGCGGTGTGCCGTGGGATCGGGGGCGGCCACCCGGACACCATGGGTGGGGCGACGGATGACACACGAGAGGCGGACCAACCGTGCAGCAGGACCTCATCGCGCGGGCCAACACGTGGTTGGCGGAGGACCCGGACAGTGAGACCCGGGAGGAGCTCGGGAAGCTGATCGAGGCCCAGGACCTCGACGAGCTCGCCGCGCGGTTCAGCGGGACGCTGCAGTTCGGGACGGCCGGGCTGCGCGGGGAGCTCGGGGCCGGGCCGATGCGGATGAACCGCGCCGTGGTCATCCGGGCCGCGGCCGGACTCGCCGCCTATCTCAAGGCGAAGGGGCAGGGAGACGGGCTCGTCGTCATCGGGTACGACGCCCGGTACAAGTCCGCCGACTTCGCCCGCGACACCGCCGCCGTCATGGTCGGCGCCGGGCTTCGCGCCGCCGTGCTGCCGCGGCCGCTGCCCACGCCCGTGCTGGCCTTCGCCATAAGGCAGTTGGGGGCCGTCGCCGGCGTCGAGGTCACCGCCAGCCACAACCCGCCGCGCGACAACGGCTACAAGGTCTACCTCGGCGACGGCTCGCAGATCGTGCCGCCCGCCGACGCGGAGATCGCCGCCGGAATCGACGCCGTCCGCAGCCTCCACGACGTGCCCCGCGCCGAACACGGCTGGACCACCCTCGGCGACGAGGTCCTGGACGCCTATCTGGCGCGTACGGACGCCGTCCTCGGCACCCGCACCCCGCGCACGGCCCACGTCGTCTACACCGCCATGCACGGCGTCGGCAAGGACGTACTGACCGCCGCCTTCGCCCGCGCCGGATTCCCCGCGCCCACCCTCGTACAGGAGCAGGCCGAGCCCGACCCGGCGTTCCCGACCGTCGCGTTCCCCAACCCGGAGGAGCCGGGGGCGATGGATCTCGCCTTCGAGACCGCCCGCCGGGTCCAGCCGGACCTCGTCATCGCCAACGACCCGGACGCGGACCGGTGCGCCGTCGCCGTTCCCGACAACGGCGTCGAGGGCGGCTGGCGCATGCTCCGCGGCGACGAGGTCGGCGCGCTGCTCGCCGCCCACCTTGTCCGCAACGGGGTGTCTCCGCGGGACGAGCACAGCACCTTCGCCGAGTCGATCGTGTCCTCGTCCCTGCTGGGGCGGATCGCGGAGGCGGCGGGGCTGCCGTACGAGGAAACGCTGACCGGCTTCAAGTGGATCGCCCGCGTCGAGGGTCTGCGGTACGGCTACGAGGAGGCGCTCGGCTACTGCGTCGACCCCGAGGGCGTACGCGACAAGGACGGCATCACCGCCGCGCTGCTCGTCGCCGAGATGGCCTCTGAGCTGAAGGAGCAGGGCCGCACCCTCACCGATCTGCTCGACGACCTCGCCGTCGCGCACGGTCTGCACGCCACCGATCAGCTGTCGGTGCGGGTCGAGGATCTGAGCATCATCGCGGACGCGATGCGGGCGCTGCGCGAGCAGCCGCCGACCGAACTCGCCGGGCTGCGGGTCGTCACCGCCGAGGACCTGACCCGCGGCACGGACAAGCTGCCGCCGACGGACGGGCTGCGCTACTACCTCGAGGGCGAGTTCAAGGCCCGGGTCATCGTCCGGCCGAGCGGCACCGAGCCGAAGCTCAAGTGCTACCTGGAGGTCGTGGTGCCGGTCGCGGACGCGAGCGAGCTGGCCACTGCCCGGGAGCGGGCCACGGAGGTCCTCGGCTCGATCAAGCGGGACCTGGCGGAGGCCGCCGGTATCTGACCGCCCGTGCGGGTGAGTCCATCGCCCGACCAGTCTTCGGAGCAGCCGCGGTGTTCCCCACCGCGGCTGCTCGGCGCACCGTGGCACCACCTCCCCTGGGCGCCTACCACGGCCGGCGATCGGCGGCCGGCAGGAAACGGTGACGATCACCGACGCTCAGCCGGCCTCCGGCACTCGGCCGTTCACCGACGCTCAGCCGGTCTCCGGCACTCAGCCGATCGCCAGCAGCACCGCGAGCAGCACCGCCCCGGCCGCCGCGGGCGCCACGACCTCGTACGCCCAGCGGATCTGCGGCTCACCCTTCGCGCCCGGCGCCGACGCGTTGCGCTTCGCCAGCTCCCGCAACTCCGCGACCGTCCGGTCCCCGGAGGCCATCTGCACCTCGTGGTCGGGGACGTCCGCCGCTGCGGAGGAGCGGCGGAGGGCACGGTTGCGCTGGCGCAGCGACACGGGGACGGCCCACAGCTGGTACTTCGTACCGTCCTGTGTGAAGACCTCGCTGGAGTACCCGGCCCGCACATTGGCGACGGCCGCCCACGGGAGGGTGATCGTCCGCCACGGGTTTCTGATGCGCAGCCGGTCGTCGTTGGCGAAGACCGCGGGCCGCAGTGTGTACGCGACCACGAGCGGCACCGCGAGCAGCGCCCCGGCGAGAGCGAGCCACGGCGTACGCCCTTCGCCCCGGACAAGGGCGTCAGAGGCCATCCAGGCGACGAGCGCGAGCAGCAGCACCCCGCCCGCCATCGCGGCGGGGGATCGGAAGACCCGGTCGGCGTAGGTGGGCTCGGCGGGCTGATGGGGGCTCGTCATGCCTCCGATTCTGCCGTACGCCCGCGTCACGGATCCGATCCGCCCTTCGCGCTGTCCGGCCCGGCCTCTCGCCCGGCCTCCGGCCCGGCCTCTCGCCCGGCTCCCGCCCAGCCCCGCTCGGGCTCTCGCCCTGCCTCAGGCCATGCTGCGGGCCCTGCTCCGGGAGGGATCAAGGAGCCGTTGCCCACACCCCCTGTACAGGTCGCTACGCGCGTAGATATGCTCATCTGGTGACCATGCCCACCACCACACCCGCATTCGCTGACGTGACCGCGTCCGACAGCACACTGCGCCGCTTCCTCCATGGCCTCCCCGGCGTCGACGCCGTCGGCCTGGAGGCCCGCGCCGCAGGGCTCGGTACGCGTTCGATCAAGACCACGGCCAAGGCGTACGCCATCGATCTGGCCATCTCCATGATCGATCTGACGACCCTCGAAGGCGCGGACACCCCGGGCAAGGTCCGGGCGCTCGCCGCCAAGGCCGTTCATCCCGATCCCACCGACCGTACGACCCCGACGACCGCCGCGGTCTGCGTCTACCCCGACATGGCGGCCATCGCCAAGGAGGCCCTGAAGGGCTCCGGCGTCAAGGTCGCCTCCGTCGCCACCGCCTTCCCGGCCGGCCGTGCCGCACTCGACGTGAAGCTCGCGGACACCCGCGACGCCGTCGCCGCCGGGGCCGACGAGATCGACATGGTGATCGACCGAGGAGCCTTCCTCTCGGGTCGATACTTGAAGGTGTACGACGAGATCCGCGCCGTGAAGGAGGCCTCCGGCCCCGCCCGGCTGAAGGTCATCTTCGAGACCGGCGAGCTCTCCACGTACGACAACATCCGCCGCGCTTCCTGGCTCGGCATGCTGGCCGGCGCGGACTTCATCAAGACCTCGACCGGCAAGGTCGCGGTCAACGCCACCCCGGCCAACACGCTCCTGATGCTGGAGGCGGTGCGCGACTTCCGCGCGCAGACCGGCATCCAGATCGGCGTGAAGCCCGCGGGCGGCATCCGCACCACCAAGGACGCCATCAAGTTCCTCGTCCTGGTCAACGAGACCGTCGGCGAGGACTGGCTGGACAACCACTGGTTCCGCTTCGGCGCGTCGAGCCTGCTGAACGACCTGCTGATGCAGCGTCAGAAGCTGGCGACCGGCCGCTACTCCGGCCCCGACTACGTGACGGTGGACTGATCACCATGGCTTTTGAGTACGCACCCGCACCCGAGTCGCGCTCGGTCGTCGACATCGCGCCGAACTACGGCCTGTTCATCGACGGTGAGTTCACCGACGCCGCCGACGGCAAGGTCTTCAAGACCGTCTCGCCGAGCACCGAGGAGGTGCTCTCCGAGGTTGCCCAGGCCGGCGCCGAGGACGTGGACCGCGCGGTGAAGGCAGCCCGCAAGGCGTTCGAGAAGTGGTCGGCGCTGCCCGGCACGGAGCGCGCCAAGTACCTGTTCCGTATCGCGCGGATCATCCAGGAGCGCTCGCGCGAGCTGGCAGTCCTGGAGACCCTCGACAACGGCAAGCCGATCAAGGAGACCCGCGACTCGGACCTCCCCCTGGTCGCGGCGCACTTCTTCTACTACGCGGGCTGGGCCGACAAGCTCGACCACGCCGGCTACGGACCGAACCCGGCGCCGCTCGGCGTCGCCGGCCAGGTCATCCCGTGGAACTTCCCGCTGCTGATGCTGGCGTGGAAGATCGCCCCGGCGCTGGCCACCGGCAACACCGTCGTCCTCAAGCCCGCCGAGACGACTCCCCTCTCCGCCCTCTTCTTCGCGGACATCTGCCGCCAGGCGGGCCTGCCGAGGGGTGTTGTCAACATCCTTCCGGGCTACGGAGACGCCGGCGCCGCGCTCGTCGAGCACCCCGACGTCAACAAGGTCGCCTTCACCGGCTCGACCGCCGTCGGCAAGGCGATCGCCCGCCAGATCGCGGGCACCGGCAAGAAGGCCACTCTGGAGCTGGGCGGCAAGGGCGCGAACATCGTCTTCGACGACGCCCCCATCGACCAGGCCGTCGAGGGCATCGTCTCCGGCATCTTCTTCAACCAGGGCCAGGTCTGCTGCGCGGGCTCGCGCCTGCTGGTCCAGGAGTCGATCCAGGACGAGCTGCTCGACTCGCTCAAGCGCAGGCTGTCCACGCTGCGTCTGGGCGACCCGCTCGACAAGAACACCGACATCGGCGCGATCAACTCCGCGGAGCAGCTGGCCCGGATCAAGACGCTGACCGAGAAGGGCGAGGCGGAGGGCGCCGAGCGCTGGTCGCCGGCGTGCGAGCTCCCGTCGTCCGGCTACTGGTTCGCGCCGACCCTGTTCACCGGTGTCACCCAGGCGCACACGATCGCGCGCGACGAGATCTTCGGCCCGGTGCTGTCCGTGCTGTCGTTCCGTACGCCCGACGAGGCGGTCGCCAAGGCCAACAACAGCCAGTACGGCCTGTCCGCCGGCATCTGGACGGAGAAGGGCTCCCGCATCCTCGCGGTGGCGAGCAAGCTCCGCGCGGGTGTGGTGTGGGCCAACACCTTCAACAAGTTCGACCCGACCTCGCCGTTCGGCGGCTACAAGGAGTCGGGCTTCGGCCGCGAGGGCGGCCGCCACGGTCTGGAGGCCTACCTCGATGTCTAAGGCATCAACAAGCGGCCCCGCCGCGGAGCGACTGAGCGTCTTCAAGACCTACAAGCTGTACGTCGGGGGCAAGTTCCCCCGTTCCGAGAGCGGCCGGGTGTACGAGGTGACGGACTCCAAGGGCAAGTGGCTGGCGAACGCCCCGCTCTCCTCCCGCAAGGACGCGCGTGACGCGGTCGTCGCCGCGCGCAAGGCGTTCGGCGGCTGGTCGGGAGCGACCGCGTACAACCGGGGCCAGATCCTCTACCGCATCGCGGAGATGCTGGAGGGCCGGCGCGAACAGTTCACCGCCGAAGTCGCGGACGCCGAAGGCCTCTCCAAGTCCAAGGCGGCTGCCGTCGTGGACGCGACGATCGACCGCTGGGTCTGGTACGCGGGCTGGACGGACAAGATCGGCCAGGTCGTGGGCGGGGCGAACCCGGTCGCGGGCCCGTACTTCAACCTCTCCACCCCCGAGCCGACGGGCGTCGTCACCGTCCTCGCCCCTCAGGAGTCGTCCTTCCTGGGCCTGGTCTCGGTTCTCGCGCCCGTGATCGCCACGGGCAACACCGCGATCGTCGTCGCGAGCGAGAAGTCCCCGCTGCCCGCGCTCTCGCTCGGCGAGGTGCTGGCGACGTCGGACCTCCCCGGCGGCGTGGTCAACGTCCTCTCGGGCAGGACGGCGGAGATCGCGGCCCCGCTCGCCGCGCACCAGGACGTCAACGCCATCGACCTCACCGGAGCCGATGACGTACTGGCGAAGGAACTGGAGGTCGCGGCGGCGGACAACCTCAAGCGCGTTCTCCGTCCACAGCCTGTGGACTTCTCGGCGGACCCGGGCACGCACCGCCTGACGGCCTTCCTCGAGACGAAGACCGTCTGGCACCCGACGGGCTCGCTGGGCGCGTCCGGTTCGGCGTACTGACCCGGATACCGGCCCGGATACCGGCCCGACCCCTCCCAGTCGGGAGCCCCCACCGCTCCGTCCGGCGGTGGGGGCTCCTTCATGTCCCGGATCAGACCGGGAGCAGGCCGCTCCGCTGCCCGGCCGGCGGGAGGTGACGCCGCCTGCGTGAGTAATCGCGAGCCAACGCACAGTAGGTGAGGTGTGACGCTGGATACCAACAGCTCCCCCGGGGGGTCCTACGGCCGGGTCAATGCCGCACACTTGTCTCCCGTGAGTTCCCAACCGATCCCGACCCGCGTCGTGCTGCTCGCGGGCCCCTCAGGTTCCGGAAAGTCCTCCCTCGCCGCCCGCACCGGTCTGCCGGTGCTGCGCCTGGACGACTTCTACAAAGAGGGCGACGACCCGACACTTCCGCTGGTCACGGGCAGTACGGACATCGACTGGGACTCGCCGCAGTCCTGGGACGCGGACGCGGCGGTCGCGGCGGTCATGGAGCTGTGCCGTACGGGACGTACGACTGTCCCCGTGTACGACATCGCCACCAGCGCGCGCGTGAGCCGGGAGGCGCTCGACATCGACCGCACGCCCCTGTTCGTGGCGGAGGGCATTTTCGCGGCCGACATCGTGGCGCGCTGCCAGGAACTGGGCGTACTGGCGGACGCGCTGTGCCTGCGCGGCCGGCCGTCGACGACATTCCGCAGACGGCTCGCCCGGGATCTGCGCGAGGGCCGCAAGTCGGTGCCGTTCCTGGTGCGTCGGGGCTGGCGTCTGATGCGTGCGGAACGGGGCATCGTGGCCCGGCAGAGAAGCCTGGGAGCGCACCCGTGCGGCAAGGAGGAGGCGTTGGGCCGCCTGGCAGCCGCGGCGGCCGGCCGCTGCCGTCGCACACCCGCGACAAGCAAGGCGGCGTAAGGGGCGGTCCCGGGGTCGGCTTTCCCCGCCCGCCCTGAGAGTGACAGCGGGGGTACGAAGTACCCCCGCGCCCCCGTCGACGCGCGGCAGCTCCGCGCAGCGACGCATCGGGCGGTCGGGCTGCCGGGCGGCCGAAGCACCCCGCTGCAGCAGGGCGGCACAGGGATCCGTCGGCCGGAAGCCGGCCAGGAGCTCCCCGTCAGACCGGCCACGTGCTGCGAGCGGCGCGCGGAACACACGAGCGGCGCGCGCGGAACACAAAGGAAAGGCCGCGCGGGACACAAAGGAAAAGCGGGGCCGGACAAGGCCCCCCGGCCTGTCCGGTCCCGCTCTGTTGATCCCCCGTGATCCCCGTTTCCCCCGTGGATCCCCCGATCCCGCCGTCTCCCCCGAGACGGCGGCCCCGTTTCCCCCGTTGCCTTCAGGCCACCAGCTCGCCGAAGGACTCTTCCTCGTCACGGCCGAAGCTGAGGACCTCGTCCTCACGCAGCCGGCGGAGCGACCGCCAGATGCTCGACTTCACCGTGCCGACACTGATGTCCAGGATTTCCGCGATCTCCGGATCCGTCCGGCCCTCGTAGTACCGCAGGACCAGCATCGTCCGCTGGAGTTCGGGCAGCCTGGCCAGCGCCTGCCAGAGCACCGCGCGCAGCTCCGTACCCCGCATCGCGTCGGTGTCGCTCGCCGTCTCCGGCAGCTCCTCCGTCGGGTACTCGTTGAGCTTGCGCCGACGCCAGGCGCTGATGTGCAGATTGGTCATGGTGCGGCGCAGATAGCCCCCGACCGCCGCCTTGTCGCTGATCCGCTCCCAGGCCCGGTATGTCGAGAAGAGGGCGCTCTGCAGCAGATCCTCCGCCTCGAAACGGTCACCGGTCAGGTGATAGGCGGTCGCGTACAGGGAGGCGCGGCGTTCCTGGACGTAGGCGGTGAACTCCGCCTCCGACAGGCTCGAACGCTCCCCCGTGGCCTCCCTGTACGCCGTCCCGTTGCCCCCCACGGTCGCGTCAACCACCGTCATGTACGACGGCTTGTGCTGACGCCCGGCGCCGCGAACGCACCCCCGCCCGTTCACCGCGCCGGACTTCTCGGTGCTCCGCGTGACGTCGTGGAGACGCGTGACAACTGCGCTTGAGGTGGTGCTGTGCAGTGCGTTCATCTCGCGCCCCCCGTCGAGTGGAGTCTGATTCGGTCCGTGTGACAAGAAGCTTGCCCGGGCAGTTTCATCGCGGTGTCCGCCGACTGTCACAGGCGCGTCACAAGCCCCGTTTCGGCTTTCTGGGTACCGTCCGGCGCCGTCCCGGAGCGTCTCGGAAAGAGCTCGAAGTGCCTGTGACACGGGGAGGAGTCGTGTGGGAGCGCTCCAACGGTCGAACTCCGGCTCGCCCATGGGCCAGAATGACCTCCGTGCCTTTCCTGTTGCTGATCGAGGACGACGACGCCATCCGCACGGCCCTCGAACTCTCCCTGTCACGCCAGGGCCACCGAGTGGCCACCGCGGCGACGGGAGAGGACGGCCTGAAGCTGCTGCGCGAGCAGCGGCCGGACCTGATCGTGCTGGATGTGATGCTGCCCGGGATCGACGGTTTCGAGGTGTGCCGGCGTATCAGGCGCACCGACCAACTGCCGATCATCCTGCTGACCGCGCGCAGCGACGACATCGATGTGGTGGTCGGTCTCGAGTCGGGCGCCGACGACTACGTGGTGAAGCCGGTGCAGGGCCGGGTGCTGGACGCCCGTATCCGCGCCGTGCTGCGGCGCGGCGAGCGGGAGTCCACGGACTCGGCGGCCTTCGGCTCCCTGGTGATCGACCGCTCCGCGATGACGGTCACCAAGAACGGCGAGGATCTGCAGCTCACGCCGACCGAGCTGCGGCTGCTGCTCGAGCTGAGCCGCAGGCCGGGGCAGGCCCTGTCGCGGCAGCAGCTGCTGCGGCTGGTGTGGGAGCACGACTATCTCGGTGACTCGCGCCTGGTGGACGCGTGCGTGCAGCGGCTGCGGGCGAAGGTGGAGGACGTGCCGTCCTCGCCGACCCTGATCCGTACGGTGCGTGGCGTGGGCTACCGGCTGGACGTCCCGCAGTGAGACCGATGCACACCGTGACGACCGACAGGAACGGAAACCCTCGGTGAGCAGTGCCGCAAAGCGCGCGATACTCGCCGGACTTCGCTGGACGAGCCTGCGGCTCCGTCTTGTCGTGGTCTTCGCCCTGGTCGCGCTGACCGCCGCCGTGTCCGCGTCGGGCATCGCGTACTGGCTCAACCGCGAAGCCGTACTGACCCGTACGCAGGACTCGGCACTCGGGGACTTCCGCCAGAAGATGCAGGACCGGGCCGCCGCACTGCCGCTGCGGCCCACGCAGACCGAACTGCAGAAGACCGCCGAGCAGATGGTGAGCGGTGACGCCGGCGGCTACAGCGTGCTGCTCATCGGCGAGAGCTCGGAGCAGAAGACCATCGTCGGCGTGTCCGACGCGGACACCTTCACGCTGCGGGACGTGCCCAGGGCACTGCGGGAGGCCGTGAACGACCGGCAGGACGTCGACGCGGGCAACTCCGTCCCCTACCACCTCTACTGGCAGCGTACCCAGCGCGGCGGCAAGCCCTATCTGGTCGGCGGCACCCGGATCATCGGCGGCGGTCCGACCGGCTATGTGTTCAAGTCGCTGGACCAGGAGCGCCAGGACCTCAACTCGCTCGCCTGGTCGCTGGGGATCGCCACCGCGCTGGCCCTCGTCGGCTCGGCACTGCTCGCGCAGGCCGCCGCGACGACCGTGCTCAAGCCGGTGCACCGGCTCGGTGAGGCCGCCCGGCGGCTCGGTGAGGGCAAGCTCGACACCCGGCTGCGGGTCTCGGGCACGGACGAACTGGCCGAGCTGGCAAGGACGTTCAACAAGACCGCGGAGTCGCTGGAGAAGAAGGTCGCCGACATGAGTGCGCGGGAGGAGTCCAGCCGCCGCTTCGTCGCCGACATGTCGCACGAGCTGCGTACGCCGCTGACCGCGCTCACCGCCGTCACCGAGGTGCTGGAGGACGAGGCCGACAGCTTCGACCCGATGATCGCGCCCGCCGTGAACCTGGTGGTCAGCGAGACCCGGCGGCTGGGCGAACTGGTGGAGAACCTGATGGAGGTCACCCGCTTCGACGCAGGCACCGCCCGGCTCGTCCTGGACACCGTGGACGTTGCCGACCAGGTCACCGCGTGCATCGACGCGCGCGCCTGGCTGGATGCGGTGGACCTGGACGCCGAGCGCGGGATCATGGCGCGGCTCGATCCGCGCCGGCTCGATGTGATCCTGGCCAATCTGATCGGCAACGCCCTCAAGCACGGCGGATCGCCGGTACGGGTGTCGGTGCGGCCGGTCGACCATGAGCTGGTGATCGAGGTACGGGACCACGGGCCCGGCATCCCCGAGGACGTACTGCCGCATGTCTTCGACCGCTTCTACAAGGCGAGCGCCTCGCGGCCGCGCTCGGAGGGCAGCGGTCTGGGGCTGTCGATCGCGATGGAGAACGCCCATATCCACGGCGGCGACATCACCGCGGCCAACTCCGCGGACGGGGACGGCGCGGTGTTCGTGCTGCGGCTGCCCCGCGACGACTCGGATCTGAAGGACTGCGACGAGCGCGGAGACACGGACGCGGACAGCGGCACGGACGGGGACACGGGCACGGACAGGGACGGGGGCACGGACGCGGGCCGGAACCGCGATCGTGATCCTGATCGCGGAGAGGAAGGCGCGGAGTGACGCCGAAGGGCCGTATCCGTACCTGTACGCGCATGCCGCGTGCCGCAGCCGCACTCGCCACGGTCCTCACGGCCGTCGTCGTGCTCGGCGGCTGCGGCATCAGGACCACCCAGGTGCCGGTCGACGCCGGCCCCGCGCCCTCGCGGATGCCGTGCGAGGTGTCCGGGGCGGACATCAGCCCCCAGGCACAGCCGCAGGGCGTCCCGGTCCGCGTCTATCTGGTCTGCGCCTCGCAGCTGGAGTCCGTGGACCGTACCGCGAAGCTGCCCGGCCAGAAGGCCGACGACAGCCGTGTGCTGGTCGCCCGGGTTCTCCTCGACGAGCTCCAGAAGGAGCCCTCGTCGCCGGAGCACGAGGCAGGCTTCGCCACATACGTACGCGGGCCGATCGTCCTCACGGGGCCGCGCAAGGACGACCCTGCGGGCACGCTGCGCCTGAGCCGTCAGCCGGAGGATCTGCCCGCGCCGGCACTCGCCCAGATCGTCTGTACGTTCGCGGAGAGCAGGGCGGCCACCACGAGCGGTTCCGTGCTGCTCGGCGGGCCCGGGGACTACGCGCCCCGGGGGTACCAGTGCTCCACCGGGACCAAGGAGCGGCCGGAGGAGGCCTTGCCGACGCTCGGCGCGTTGCCTTCGTCTTCGGCCTCCTCCACGGCTTCGCCCGGTTCCTCTTAGAACCGGGCGGAACCGATTCCTGCGAAGCGTGCGTCTTGGGGGGCGTGCAGCGTCAAGGTTCGGGCGGTAGTGCCGCCATCCGCTTCCGCGCGGCGGGGGTCATCCTCCTCGTCGCGCATCTGCTGCTCGTCGCATGGCTGGCGCTGCGCCCGCTCGACGTGCTGTGGGTGACGGCCGCGAACTTCGAGCCCCTCGCCGGGATCAAGGCCGATCTGGCGCTCGGCCCGGTGGAGGCCGCGCGCCGCATCGGCGAAGGACTGTTGCTGCTGGCTCCCCTCGGCATACTGCTGCCGATGGCGGGTGGCCGGCTCACCGTCTCCCCCCTGGCGTCGCTGGCCCGTACGGTCGCGGCCGGGGCGCTGCTGTCGCTGGGCATCGAACTGCTGCAGACCGGGGTGCCGGGGCAGGTCGTCGACGTGGACTCACTGCTGCTCAATACGACCGGTGTGGCCCTGGCCCATCTTGTCGTCGTGCCTGCGGGCCGGGCGCGGCTGCGCCGCAGGCAGCGGCGGGCGACTGCCGGTTCCACCCGGCGGCAGCAGGGGGCAGTCCTGCGGGACGAGGTGCCTCAGGGGGCGACCCCGACGATTCCCAGGGTCGGGATCGCCCCGTAGAGCGACGCTTTGCCCCCCTCGCGGAGCCACTATGGATACATCGGGAGCACAACGGAGCTGCTCCCCAAAGGTTCTCGCGAAGGAGCCCACCATGGCCGCCATTACCCGCCCCCGCGACGGACGCATGATCGGCGGAGTGTGCGCAGCGCTGGCTCGGCGCTTCGGTACCTCGGCGAACACGATGCGCGTGATCTTCGTGGTCTCGTGTCTGCTGCCCGGCCCGCAGTTCCTGCTCTACCTGGCGCTGTGGGTGCTGCTGCCGACGGAGAAGACCGCGACCGCGGCCTGGTAGTACGGACTCGCTTCGTACGGCACGGCACGGCACGGCTCGGCACGCCACGGCTCGGCACGGCTCGGCACGACTCGGCACGGCTCGGTGGAACTCAGTACGGAGTCAGTGGGGACTCAGCCGGCACGCACCTGGGCGACCTTCGCCAGCTGTTTGTCGGCGACCTCCTGAGGGACCCGGGGCGGCGTGCGGCGCGCCAGGTCGAGCGCCATGAAACGCGCCACGGTCGCGCCCTTGCGGACCACCACCAGATGGAGGGGGGCCACGGCACCCTCGTTCGTACCGACGGTGGTCCAGCTGACCGTCTCGTCGGCACCGCGGGTCGTGAAGTCCGCGGTTTTCACCTCGCTGTACAGACCGCTACGGCCGTCAAGGGTCGCGGCGAAGCCCGCGCCGCACGCGCTCACCGCCGAAGTGAGGCCGTCCATCAGCTTCTTGGCCGTGGCCTCGCTGTACGAACTGACCGAGGCGGACACCGCGAGGCCGAGGTTGTCGAGGGAGCCGAGCCCGCGGCTGACGGTGCGGATGGCCTGCGGATTCGGTTTGTCGCCCATGGCGTCGGCGAGCGGCTGGCAGCGGGGCTTGTCGGCGGCGGGCTGCCCGGAGGGGGCGAGGGCGCTCTTGTCGGCGGACACCTGGAACCCTGGCAGGTCCTTCGTGGCCAGAGCGGCCCGTTGCAGCTGGGATCCGGTGAGCGGCGCGGACGTATCGCCGGCCCCGCTGCCCCCGTCCTTGCCGGTCTCGGAACCCGTACCCGCAGACGCGGCCGTTGACGGAGAGGCGGCAGCAGACGTGCCGACGTCCGTGTCGGTGTTCTTGGCGGGGCTCTTGCCGTCGCCACTCGTACAGGCCGTGGCCAGCAGGAGCGCGGGGACGGTGACAAGTGCGGTCAGTCCGGCGGTCTTCACGCTCATGTGCGTGATCCTGGCACAGGCAAAGTGGGGCGCACACCCGATTCGGGTATGCGCCCCACGTCTTGGTGTACGTCAGCCGATGGGCAGACCGTCGGTGGCAGGGGCGGCCGGCAGACCGCCGAGCAGGTCGGCGGCCGGGACGTCCTCGCCCCCGGTGGGAAGCGCCTGGCCGTCGGCCAGCGACTGCACGTCGCTCACCGGAAGCGTGGTGAGAAGGTCCTGAGCCGGCGCGAGCTCGGTGACCGGGTTCAGCAGGGAGGCGGGGACCGGCGCGGGCGCGGCGGCGGCGGTACCCGCGGCGGCAGCGGCGAAAGCGGCACCGAGAACGGCGACACCGAGAGTCTTGGCAGCAGACTGCTTCATCAGGGATCAGTCCTTGGGACGGGGACACGAGCGGCTCTGCAAGCTAGCCAGGCTCGCGCGGGCGCCGCAAACACCACGAAGCGGCCGAGAGTTGACGATCCCGGCCGCTTCGGTATGGGTGCGATCAGCTCTCGTCGTCGGAAGAACCCCTGGTCGTGGCGGTCTGCCGGAACAGCCATTCGGATTTCAATTCGGCGTAACCCGGCTTGATCACGTCACTGATCATCGCCAGCCGTTCATCGAAAGGAATGAATGCTGATTTCATCGCATTGACGGTGAACCACTGCATGTCGTCGAGCGAGTATCCGAACGTCTTGGTCAGGAGCTCGAATTCACGCGTCATGCTCGTGCCGCTCATCAACCGGTTGTCGGTGTTGACCGTGGCCCGGAAGTGGAGTCTGCGCAGCAGGCCGATCGGGTGCTCGGCGTACGAGGCGGCTGCCCCGGTCTGCAGATTGGACGTCGGGCAGAGCTCCAGCGGGATGCGCTTGTCCCGTACGTACGCGGCGAGCCGCCCCAGCTTCACACTGCCGTCCTCGGCGACCGTGATGTCGTCGATGATGCGCACCCCGTGCCCGAGCCGGTCGGCGCCGCACCACTGCAGCGCCTGCCAGATCGAGGGCAGCCCGAAGGCCTCGCCGGCGTGGATGGTGAAGTGGTTGTTCTCGCGCTTGAGGTACTCGAAGGCGTCGAGGTGGCGGGTGGGCGGGAAGCCCGCCTCGGCGCCCGCGATGTCGAAGCCGACGACGCCCATGTCGCGGTAGCGGTTGGCCAGTTCGGCGATCTCCAGGGCGCGGGCGGCGTGCCGCATCGCGGTGAGGAGGGCGCCGACGCGGATGCGGTGGCCGCTCTCGCGGGCCCGCCGCTCCCCTTCGCGGAAGCCGTCGTTGACCGCCTCGACGACCTCTTCGAGGGTGAGCCCGGCTTCCAGGTGCTGCTCGGGGGCGTACCGCACCTCGGCGTAGACGACGCCGTCCTCGGCGAGGTCCTCGGCGCACTCGGCGGCGACGCGGAAGAGGGCCTCGCGGGTCTGCATGACGGCGCAGGTGTGCGCGAAGGTCTCCAGGTAGCGCTCCAGCGAGCCCGAGTCGGCGGCCTCGTGGAACCAGATGCCGAGCTTGTCGGGCTCGGTCTCGGGAAGCGCTTCATAGCCCGTCTCGCGGGCGAGTTCGATGATCGTGCCCGGTCGCAGCCCGCCGTCGAGGTGGTCGTGGAGCAGCACCTTCGGGGCGCGGCGGATCTGGTCCGCGGTGGGCGAATTGAGGGTCTGGCTCGTCATCTGCGCACTCTAGCCCCTACGCGCGTAGAGGGCGCCAGGTCGATACGTAACAGTGACCGTGCGTACGGGTGGAGTACACCTGCCCTTCTGAGACTGTTCTGCCATGGCACACCACGCACTACCCCTGTGGTGGGGGCGTCCGGCCGACGCGGCCGGAGGGGCGAACACCCGCCGTGAGACGACGACTGCACGGGAAGCGCGAAGGAGCCGGACCCTGCCGCACGCGCGGCTGCGCCGTGTGTCCGGCGGACGCGTCTCGGGGCTCGACTCCGCCGTCGGCGGGGTGGTGCTTCTGCTGCCGGACGGGGAGCCGGAGTCGGTACGCAGGCCCTCGCCACTGTCGTATGCGGCGACGCTGCCGCTGGGCCGTGCTCTGGCCCGGGCGGGACGCGCGGACGGGCTGGTCGTACATTCCGTCCGCTACCGCTGCCGCGGCTGGAACGGACCGGACGCGCATCTGGCGGCGGACGCGTCCTGGGCGGCGGAGGAGGTGGTACGACGCTACGGCGATGTCCCCGTCTGCCTGGCCGGCCATGGCATGGGCGGCCGCGCGGCACTGCACGCGGCGGGCCACCCGGCTGTCAACTCCGTACTGGCGATGGCCCCTTGGCTGCCCGAGGACGATGTGGCGGCCGCGCCGGAGCCGGTGAGGCAACTGGCCGGGCGGCAGGTACTGATCGTGCACGGCACGAATGACGCGCGTACGGATCCGGAGCTCTCGTACCGCTTGGCCGAGCGCGCCAAGAAGTCCAACCGCGACACCTGCCGCTTCGAGGTCCACTCGGACGGCCACGCGCTGCGCCAGCATCACGGCGAAGTCCTGGCACTGGCGGCGGACTTCGTGCTGGGCGCGGTCTTCACCCGCTCGTACGCGCGGCCGGTGGCGGACGCGCTGGCGGCCCCGCCGCCGTTGGGCCTGCGCATGCCACTGGCGGCGGGCTTCGGCCGCTCCCTGCGCCACTGAGGCCACCGCGGGGCCCGCCCGGCCCGGCGGCCGGACCTCGGACCGGGCGCGCAGCCCCGGTCGGCTCTCGCGCCGTGGAGCGCAACCTCCGCGTCCTGGCCGCGCGAAGCCGCGACTGAGGCAGGCACCCGGGGCCGACCGCCCCGGCGGCCGGGCACAGCCCCGGGGCCCGGGATTGCTGTGTTGCACCCCCGGCGCGGACGCACCCGACCTGCCCCGGACGCAGCGTCGGCCCGGCCGCAGACAGCGGGGCCGCCCACATCACCCCTGGGACCATGCAAAGCTGCGGCCCCGGCCCGCACGCACCGCCCCGGGCGGGTGCAGCCGCCCGCGCCCCGTCGTCGCGCCGAGCAGCGGCCGAGAGGGTGGGGGGGTCGTGCGCCCCCTGAAGGGCGGGCGGGTGGGAAAGAAGGTCCGGTCAGTCCGGCAGCAGGTGCCCCCGGCGGGAGAGCAGGAAGCGTTTGAACTCCGCCACCGGGGCCGTGTCCGGGTGGCCGTCGAGCCAGGCGACGCCGATTTCGCGTACCGCGCGCGGGGCCGTCACCGTCAGTTCGACGACTCCCGGGCGTGCCACCGCCGGGGGTGGCAGCAGGGCGACGCCCAGGCCCGCCGCGACCAGGCCGCGCAGGGTTTCCGCCTCCTCCCCCTCGAAGGCCACGCGCGGGGTGAATCCCGCCTCCGCGCACAGGTCGTCGGTGATGCGGCGCAGGCCGTAGCCGGGCTCCAGGGTGACGAACGCTTCGTCGGCCGCCTCGGCGAGGCGGATCCGCTTGCGGCCCGCCAGGCGATGGTCGTCCGGCACCACCAGGCGCAGCCGCTGCTCGTCGAGGCGCCGGGCGACCAGATCGGGGGCGTCCGGGACCGGTGAGGTCAGGCAGAGATCCAGGTCACCGGCGCGCAGGCGCTCGATCATCGCCTCGCCGTAGTTCTGCACGAGGGTGAAGCGGATACGCGGATGGTCCGCGCGGAAGGCCCGGATCAGCCCGGGCACCGTCTCGGAGCCCATGGTGTGCAGAAAGCCGAAGGCCACCTTGCCCGTCGTCGGGTCGGCGTCCGCCTGCACCGACTCCGCCGCCCGTTCCACCTCGGCGAGGGCCCGCTCCACGGAGGTCAGGAAGGTGCGGCCGGCCGGCGTCAGTGAGACCGTACGGCCCTTGCGGGCGAACAGGGACACCCCCAGGTCCTGTTCCAGCCGCACGATCGCCCGCGAGAGCGTGGACTGGGGTACGCCCAGCTCCTGCGCGGCGCGCGTCACATGCTCCTGGCGGGCCACCCCCGCGAAGTACGCAAGCCGCGGCGCGAGCAGCAGCGGGATGTCTTCTTCGTAACTGCTCGGTGACAGCCGAGGCTGTGAGCTGTGTTGATGCACCATGGGAACGATTATCGCGATTCCATGCATTGGACGCATGAAATGCGGCGGCCTACTTTTGAAACATGCCTTCCGCAAGTACCAAGGCGTCCACTCCCGTGGGCGCCGTCTCGCCGTCCTCCTCGCCCTCCCCCGCACTCCTCGCCCCCGGCCGCCCCGGCTACCGCCGGATGAGCTTCGCGCTCTTCGCCGCCGGAGTGGCCACCTTCGCCCTCCTCTACTCCACGCAGGCCCTGCTGCCCGCCGTCTCCGCCGAGTTCGGCGTGAGCGCGAGCGCCGCCAGCTGGACGGTCTCCGCAGCGACGGGCGCGCTGGCCCTGTGCGTACTGCCGCTGAGCGCGCTCTCCGAGCGCTTCGGGCGGCGCACCCTGATGACCGCCTCTCTCGTGGTCGCGGTCGTGCTCGGTCTCCTTGTGCCGTTCGCGCCGAGCCTGGAGTGGCTGGTGGCGCTGCGCGCCGTGCAGGGTGCGGCGCTGGCGGGTCTGCCGGCTTCGGCGATGGCATATCTCGCGGAGGAGGTCAGGCCCAAGGCACTGGTCGCCGCGATCGGTCTGTTCGTGGCGGGCAACAGCATCGGCGGTATGAGCGGCCGGATCGTCACCGGCTGGGTGGCGCAGCTCTGGGGCTGGCGCGCGGCGCTCGCCGCGGTCGGTCTGCTGGCCGTGGTGTGCGCGCTGGTCTTCCGCGCGATGCTCCCCAAGGCCCGTAACTTCACGCCGGGTTCGCTGAACCCGCGCGCCCTGGCGAAGACGGTCCGCGGCCACCTGGCCGACCCGCTGCTGCTGCGGCTGTACGCGATCGGCGCTCTGTTCATGACCGTATTCGGCGCGGTCTACACGGTGATCGGCTACCGACTGGTGGAGGCCCCCTTCAACCTCCCCCAGGGCGTCGTCGGTTCGATCTTCCTGGTCTATCTGGTCGGTACGGTTTCCTCCGCAGCGGCCGGCAAGCTGGTCAGCCGCATGGGCCGCCGCGGCGCGCTCTACCTGGCGGTCACCACCACCACCGCGGGCCTGCTGCTCTCGCTGGCGGACTCCCTGCCCGCCGTGCTGCTCGGCCTCGTCCTGATCACCGCGGGCTTCTTCGCGGGCCACGCCGTCGCCTCGTCCTCGGTGAGCCGTACGGCGACGACGGGCCGCGCCCAGGCCTCGGCGCTCTACCAGTCCGCGTACTACCTGGGCAGCAGCGTCGGCGGCACGCTCGGCGCGGTCGCCTTCCACTCCGGCGGCTGGGCGGGAACGGTCGTGCTGGGGCTGCTCGCGGTCCTCGGCGTCGTATCGATCACGCTGTACGGGACCCGGGTGGCACGGGCCGAGCACCGGCTGGTCCTGGCGACCGCCCGGCGCTGACCTTCCGCAGGGGGCCGGTA
This sequence comes from Streptomyces sp. NBC_01142, assembly GCF_026341125.1. Taxonomy (NCBI): domain Bacteria; kingdom Bacillati; phylum Actinomycetota; class Actinomycetes; order Kitasatosporales; family Streptomycetaceae; genus Streptomyces; species Streptomyces sp. NBC_01142. The sequence continues at coordinate 643,591 of NZ_JAPEOR010000001.1, read as the reverse complement.
CGGGACCGGTACCGGCCCGTACCGGGACTTCGTACTGAGATTCCGTAACGAATCAGTACAACTCCAGCACCCCGACACGCGTCAAACCGGCAGACTCATGACAACTGCACGGTGTGCGAAGGGGAGTTGGGGGCTGTGGCAGACACAGGCGGGACACGAGAGGTACACGGGACACGAGGGACACCAGTCATCCGCAGACGAGCCGGCATCGTGCTCGGGCTGACCGGCCTGGTGGTCCCGCTGACGGTGGTGCTGGGCAGCGCGCCTGCCCAGGCGGCGTCGTGCACGACATCGACGGGGCCGTACCAGAAGCAGGTGGAGAAGTTCCTGGGGCGCCCGGTGGACGGGAAGCAGTCGGCGGCCGACTGCAGGGCGACTCGGGCCTTCCAGGCCCAGCACGGGAT